>JBAZSR010000022.1:0-29311 GCA_041662295.1 Elusimicrobiota bacterium
TGAGGCTGTTGGCAGGAGCGGGAGCGCTTCCAGTCTTCTCCGCGAGAGTGCCAGCGCTGAAAGGCTTGGCCCCGGTCAAGGCCTCGTAGAGGCAGAGCCCGAAAGAATAGAGGTCCGAGGCCGGGACTCCAGGGCCCTTGTAGCGTTCCGGCGCCCTGTAGATCAGGGCCTTGGGGTCCTCTTCGATCCCGATCCTGGAGAGGGCCTCCTTGGCCAAGGCCGCCAGCCGGAAGTCCGAGAGCCTCACCCCGCCCCTCTTGTCCAACAGAATGTTCCCTGGCTTGAGGTCGCCGTGGCTGACCCCGGCGCGGTGGCCGCAGTCCAGGGCCCCGCAGACCTGCAGGGCCACGGCAAGGCCGTCGGCGAAGGAAAGGCGCTTGCCGGTCTCCACCATCCTGGAAAGCGGCTTGCCGTCCACGTAGTCGACCACCAGGAAGGCGGCCTCCCCCTCCTCGAACGCGTCGAAGAGGGCCACGATCCCGGGATGGTTGGGCAGGGCGAGCTTCTTGGCCTCTCCAAGGAAGCGCTCCCTCTCCTCCGTGCGACCGCAGAGCTCGGGCCGCATCCTCCTCAAAGCGACCACCCGGCCCACGCGCTTGTCGAAGGCGGAGTAGACCGCGCCCGTGCTCCCCTCGCCCACGAGGTCCGCGACCTCGTAGCGGCCGGCCAGGACCGCGCCGGAAGCAAGCTTCCCCGGCTCCGGCGCGCTCAGGACGAGCCGCGGCATGGACGTTTGGGGAGGAGGAGGCTCGACGGGCCGGGCCGGCTCCCGATCGGGAGACTCCGGCTCAGGGGAGGACTCGGGGACGGGCTCCTGCGCCTGAGCCGGCGCAGACCGTGAGCGGACCCATTGGAGGATCCCCATCATGATCCCGACGAAGGTGAGGAACCCGAAGCCGACTGCGATGAGGAGCCTGGCGCCCTTGCCCAGCCCGGCCCCCTTCTTGCCAGCGGCCTCCTTCTCCGGCGGCAGCTGGCCGGGCAGGAGGAAGAAGGCCTCGGGGTCGTCCTTCATCCGCTCCGCAGAAGCCAGCGTGTACTCGAACCTGAGGTCCAGGGCCGCGGCTTTCTTCAGCTCAGCCAGCATCCCCTCCCTGTCGCCGAGACCCCTGAGCGCCCAGGCCTTCATGACCGTGGCCCCGGCGTCCGTTGGGTTGAAGGAGAGGATGATCTCCGCTGTCTCGAGCGCGTTCTTGTAGTCCTTGGCGCAGTTGAGGCTGTCGGCCCTGAGCTTGAGCAGGGACATGTCGTTGGGCTTGAGGGCCAGGCCCGCGTCCGCGTCCGCCGCGGCCGCACGGCACTGCTTCTTCTCCCTCAGGGCCAGGCCCCGCACGAGGAAGGCCCTGGGGTTATACGGGTTGGCCTCGATGGCCTCGCCTGCCAGGCGCGCGGCCTCGCGGAAGTCGCCGGACCCGAACTTGGCCTCGGCAGCCGAGGTCGCCTGGGCCGAGGCCTCGAACGCGGGGTCCAGGGGCTTGGGCGCCTCAGGCACCACCACCCCGGCTTCGAGCTTGGGCCCGGCTTCGTACCAGTCGATCTTCTCGTCCTTGCCCGCAACCGCGCCCGGGACCACGCCCCCAGAGATCGCGCCTCCCGCGGCCGGGTCCGACCCAGGCGAAGCGGCAGGCGCGCTGACCCCCTGCGGCGGGGCGGCCCCGGAAGCCTGCGCGTTGCCAGCGGACTCGAACTTCTTAAGAGGCTTCTTCGGTGTGTACCTGGCCTTGTTCGGCATGGCCGCGCTCACGCACGCCAGCTGGACGAGGTCCGCGAGCGTGGAATCGTCCAAGCTCAAGGCCCTGGCGGCCTTGGCGTCCGCGCAGGCGCCGTCCCGGTCCCCGGCCTTGAGCTTCGCGGAAGCCCTCCGCCCCAGCTCGACCGCGCGGGCCGCGTTGTCGTCGATTTTCTCGCTCTCCTCGGCAAGGGCGGACGCGGGCAGGGCCGCGGCCAGGGCAAGGATCAGGACCCGGCGCATGGGCCTAGCGGGCGGGGCTCGTCCCGCCCAGGAGCTCCCTCTCGAGCACGCCGAGGCGCTCTACGACCTTGGACACGAAGGCGTGCTTCTCCGCGTAGTTGCCGGGAAAGAAGCTGCCCTTGAAACCCGCGACCACGAGGTTGCGCACCGCGCGCGGGGTGAGGTTGAGGTGCGTCGCCACGAGCTCGAGCTCCCGCGAGACCGTGGTGGTGGAGACCAGCCGGTTGTCCGTGCAGATGCTCACGGAGAGCCCCCGCTCGATCATCTGCTTGACCGGATGGGCCGCGATGGACTTGATGGACGGGATGGTCTGGAGGTTCGAGGTCGGGCAGACCTCGATGCCGATGCGCTGGGAGGCGATGTACTCCGCCAGCTCGTCGATGAAGCGGCGCCGGTTCTCGATCCTCGGCTCCTGGATCATGCCCTCGGCGAAGAGGAAGGTGCCGTGGCCGATGCGGTTGGCGTGGCACTGGGTGATGGCCTGGAAGATGGACTCCGGCCCGTAGGCCTCGCCCGCGTGCACGGTCTTCTTGATGAAGTGGTCGTGCGCGTACTGATAGGCCTCCTTGTGCCGGACCGCGGGGTAGCCCGACTCCTCGCCGGCGAGGTCGAAGCCCACGATGGGCAGGTTCTCCTTGCGCTTGAGGTCCACCGCGGCGCGCGCCAGCTCCAGGGAGGCCGCGGCGTAGACCTCCTGGTGCGGGGCATAGCTCATGACGTGCAGGAGGTTGGCGAAGTACGGGCCCATCCCCTTCTTGAAGCGCCGCATGGCGCAGAGGATGAGGCCGTAGTGGAACGGCAGGTCCTTGCCCGAGCGCACCGCCGGAGATGAGTTGTGCTTCTTGGCGGCCGCGGCCAGGCCGCGGTCCACGGCGCGCACGGTCTCGGCGCCGGAGAGCGTCTCCGAGACGTGCAGCTGGGGCGCGAAGCGGACCTCGACGTAGCGGACGTTCTCCGCCATGTTGTCCTGGGCGAACTCGTAGGCCACGCGCTCGAGGTTCTCGGCGTCCCGCAGGACCGCGCAGGTGTAGGCGAAGCCGTGGAGGTACTCCGGGAGGTTGCGGTAGGACTTCTTGAAGACGAGCTTCCGGAGGCCCTCCTCGGAATAGGACGGGAGCTTGACCTTGCCCTTGCGGCTGAGCTCGATGAGCGTGGGGATGCGGAGCGACCCGTCGAGGTGCACGTGCAGGTCGGACTTGGGGATGGCGCGGATGAATTCGCCGAGGTGGTTATCCATATTGACATCATGCCTTGACTGGGCGCAGAGTGTCAAGGCCCGTCCGATGCTCAGCGGATGGGGTCCTTGCAGACGTAGACGAACGCGGGCGGGGCGTTGCGCAGGACCCACTCCCGGTCAATGTCCCGGAAATAGTCCTCGAGGAGCTCGTCGGCCGGGAAGGGCTGGAGGCCCCCCTCGAACTTCTTCCACGGCACCGCGATGCCGTGCATGTAGACGAGCTGGGTGAAGACCCCGTTGGATCCCAACGCCGCGACCACGGCGCGCAAGACCTCGTGCCGCGTCCTGTCCGGCATCAAGGTGAGTCCCAGGGTGGAGGCCACGGCGTCCACCCGGCGCAGGCCGCGGCAGGCCAGCTCGGCCAGGAGCTCCTGCGCCCCCCGGCACACGATCTCCAGCCTCGGGTCATGGAGCTGGCTCCGCGCGAAAGCGGCCATCGATTCGTTGACCTCGAAGGCGAGGAGCTTGGCCGACGGCCGCATGCGCTCGAGCAGGGCCTGCGTCACGACCCCGGTCCCCACCCCGAACTCCACCACGAGCCTGGCCCGGGAAAGCTTCAGGGGCGCGACCATGTCCTTGACCAGCACGGGCGAGCTCGGGAAGAAGGAGGCCGTCTTCTTGAAGTCCTTGACCCCGGCCTTGAGCATGAAGCGCAGGCGCTTCATGGGCGCGCTCTCCGGGGCCATGGGACCTAGTATAACATTCAGCGGACCCAGGCCCAAGGACTCCGGCCCGATGGGCATCTTTCCAGCTTCCCAGTTCCCCTTTCGGCCCTGCCGTCGACGCATCGCGCCTGGTACAATGATGACAGGATGAAGCTGACCATGGCGCTGACGCTCGCGGCCCTGCTGTCCTGCCCTGTCTCGGCAGGTCCAGCGCCGTCCGTCACCCCGACAGCGCCAGCCTCGGTCCCCAAGGTCGTTGCCCAGCCTCCGGTTGCGGCAATCCAGGCCCCGGAGAACTCCGCTTCCTCCCTAAGCGCCCTGGAGACCGGCTACAACCTCTTCAACCTCCTGGCCGCCCCGGGCATCTACGATTCGGTCGTGACCTACACCTCGGAGAACGCCCCTGTCCAGCCCGCCCCGCAGGCGCAGGAGCGAATCGGGAAGAAGAAAGCAGGAACCTCAGCCAAGACCGGACCCACGAAGCCCTCTCAGAAGACGACCCCAGCGCCTAACGGAGCCGCGGAGACTCCCGCCGCGAACGCCGCTGGCGCGACATCCGGCTCAAGATAATCCTGCCCCCAAGGCCGGATCAGCCCGATCCTCGACAAGACCGACGCCTTGCAGGCCCGTCCGCCCTTCCGCTATACTGCCACCATGCAGACCATGACCCTCTCGGAGATGATGCGGCTCTCCATCGCCATGCCGGTCCTGGCCACGATCTCGGTGCTGGTCGCGGCCGTGGCCCTGGAGCGCATGTACTACTTCTGGATCGCGGCCAGGATGCCGGAGGGCCTGTGGCTGGCCATCCGCTCCAAGCTCGAGGACGGGGACCGCGAGGGCGCCAAGCACCTCTGTGGACGCTCGGACTCGGTCATGGCTCAAGGCCTCCAGCGGCTTTTGAGCCTGCGCCAGCCCAGCACGGAGACCCTGCTCGAGGCCTTCCAGCTCTACCGCCAGCGCATGCAGCTCGACCTCTCGCGCAGGGTGGGGCTTTTCGGCACGGTGAGCTTCATCGCGCCCTTGATCGGACTCTTCGGCACGGTGCTGGGCATCATGCGCGCGTTCCACGACCTCTCGGTCCAGGGCGCGGGCGGGCCCTCGGTGGTGGCGGCCGGCATCTCCGAGGCCCTCATCACCACCGCGGCCGGCATCGGCGTGGCCGTGGTCGCGGCCGTGCTCTACAACTACTTCACCATGGCGGGCCGCCAGCGGCTCAGCACCATGGACCTCTGGGTCCTGGAGCTGGCGGCCCTGCTCTGCGACGCGGACCAGACCGCCTGACATGCCCGGGCCCTGGCGCAGGTCCGAGGAGCTCGAGCCCATCAGCGACGTCAACGTCGTGCCCCTGGCTGACGTGTCCCTGGTCCTGCTCATCATCCTGCTCGTGCTCTCGCCCATGACGGTCGAATCGCGCCTGCACGTCAAGACCGCGGCCAAGACGGCCGAGGCCCCGGTCCCGCCTCCGCCCGACGAGGTCCCTCCCGAGCCCAAGCCCAGGGAGCTCGTGCTCATGGTGGACCTCGGCCCCGCCGGGGTCATGGTCAACGACATCTTCTTCGATGAGCGCCGCGGCTTCCTCGCGTACATGAGGCTGGAGCTCTCGACCAGGACGGACCGCAAGGTCTTCCTCGCCCCCCACCCGGACATCACCCACGGGGTCGTGATGGAGACCATCGAGAACCTCAAGTCCTGCGGCGCGGACGCCGTGGCCCTGGTCCAGACCAGGGACGCGGCCGAAGGGGACTGATGGCCCGCTACCCCCTGGCGCGCCTCGCCTTGAACAAGGAGGAGGCCAAGCCCGTCACCGAGGTGAACATCATCCCGGTCATCGACATCTCGCTGGTCCTGCTCGTCATCCTTTTCGTGACCGCGCCGCTCTTGTCCGTGCCCAACATGGCCGTGGACCTCCCCCCTGCCGGCTCTCCGGCCGAAAGCGACGCCTTCATCGCGGTCACCTATACGCTCGACGGCAGGATGGGCCTCATGTCGCAGGACACGGACTGGGAGAGCCTGCCCCGCGAGCTCGCGGGCGAGATCAAGAGGCGGCCGGCCGCGCCTGTGGTGCTCAGGGTGGACAAGGGCGTGCGCTACGGCACGGTCCAGCGCCTCATCGCGGCCGCCAAGGAGGCCGGAGCCTCCCAGGTCGCGCTCGGAGGCCAGCCCAAGAAACCGGCCCATCGGCGCAAGGGACGCTGACCATGAGTCCCAAGCCTGCCGCGAGCGCGGTTTTCCTCCTCCTGCTCCTCATGCCTGGGGGGCTCCTGCGGGCGGCCGCGCCCGACGATCCCGAGAAAGGAGCCACCCTCATCCGCCAGGACGTCACCATCCGCTCCAAGAACGCGGCTGGACCGGATGTGCGGACCCCCCTGCCGGGGCCAGTCCCGGCGGTCTTGAAGGAGGTCATCGAGTCCCTGGAGATCTACAAGCGGGAGCACCCCGGCGAGTTCCAGCGCGTTGGTTTGGCCGCGACCCAGCGCCGCTTGAGCCTGCCCTTCCCCAGGCCGCCCTACCTGTCCTTCACCCTGAAGAAGGACATGGACTTCGACTGGTGGCGCTTCGAGATCCTCTCGAGGGGCAAGGTCGTCTGGCACACCGCGGGCGAAGGCCCCCTCTACGGCAAGCTCGAATGGGACGGCACAGGCTACACCGGCTCCATCGCGGCGCAGATCGGCCGGCCCTACCGCTGGAGCTTCACCGCAGCCAAGGACTCCGAGCGCTACGCGGCCGAGAGCGACGACATCACGCTCCGGTCCATGGTCTACGGCGAGGCGCTGGGCACGGGCCACATGGAAGCGGCCAACGACCTCGTGTTCGAGGCCAAGTCGGCCAAGCTCGGACCCGACGCCAAGGCCTACCTCATCCCCATGGCCAACCGCCTGCGCGGCGCCGAGGCGGAGGAGGGCACGTACAGGCTCACCCTCTACCACGTTGACCCGGCCGGAGCGCTCGCCAAGTCCAGGGCCGCGGCCCTCCAGAGGTTCTTCTCCCAACACCTCGTGATCTCGCCTACCAGGGTGGAGGTGGAGGTCCGCTCGAGCCGGGAACGCGGCGAGGTGACCGACTGCCCTATCCCGTAATGGGGTCAGATCTGGAAATTTCACTTTTCGCCGACGGTGAAGCAGCCGGAATCAGGCCTTGAACTCCGAGTCTCCGTCTGAAGAAAAGTCAAATTTCCAGATCTGACCCCAAAACGAGTTTCGTTACAGCGTCGAGCTTCTCGAGGGTTCCGATCTCGGCCCAGAGCGTCCCGTCCGAGCGGAACGAACCGATCTTCCTTCCTTCTCCAGCCAAGCGCAGGTAGGTCCCGGTGATGGGGAAGGCGCCGGTCTCGGTCATGAGGCCGAAGATATCTGGAGACACGGCATGGATCCCGTCGAACGCGAGCTCCACGGCGGCCTCGGCCGGAGGGCCTGCCCAGACCGGGGGTTGGCCAACGGCTTTGCGGCCCCGCAGGACCCCATCGCAGTCGAATAGGAGCTGACGGGAGCTGTTCCGCACCCGGACCGACAAGGTGGCCAAGGACCCGGACGCCTGATGCGCCTGATAAAGCGCCTTGAGGTCCACGCCGCTCACCACGTCCGCGTTGTGGAGGATGAAATCCTCCTTACCGAGGAGGGAAGCCGCCTTCTTCAAGCCCCCTCCGGTCTCAAGGAGAGTCTCCTCCCTGGAGTACGCGATGCCAAGACCGAAGTCCTTCTTCCCCTTGAGGAACTCCTCGATCATCTCTCCCTTGTGGTGGAGGTTGATGACGAGCTCCGTGACCCCGGCGGCCTTGAGCCGTCGGATGACGCGCTCTAGGATCGGGACGCCCGCGACCTCCACAAGGGCCTTGGGCAGGGAATCCGTGAGCGGCTTGAGCCTGACCCCCTGGCCCGCGGCCAGGATCATGGCCTTCATCGTCGGGCGAGGTGCGCCACCTCGACGTCCACGTCGAACTTGGACCTGAGGTGGTCCGCGAGACGCTCCGCGCAGTAGACCGAGCGGTGCTGGCCGCCCGTGCACCCGAAGGCGACCAGGAGGTCCGTGAAGTTGCGGCCCTGGTAGTTCTCCACGGACTGGTCGATGATGCCGAAGACCTTGTCGAGCCAGCCGTGCACGGCCTGCTCCCGGTCGAGGAAGTCGATGACCTCGGGGTCCTTGCCTGTGAGGTCGGCGTAGCGCTCGTGCCGGCCCGGGTTGGGCAGGCTGCGGCAGTCGAAGACGTAGCCCCCGCCGTGGCCCTTGGCGTCCGCCGGGACCCCGGCCCGGTACGAGAAGCTCTGGATGCGCACGGTGAGCCGGAGCTTCGCGTCCGTGAACTGCCTCAGGTACGAGGACCCGATGAGCGCCCGGAACACCTCCCAGAGCGCGGGGAGCTTCACCGGGAGCTCCGCGGTGCGCAGGAGGTATTCGAGGTTGCACATGGCGTAGGGGATGCTCTTGAGGAAATGCACCTTCCTCTCGTAGAACCCCCGCAAGCCGTAGGTGCCCAGGGCCTGCATGATGCGGATGAAGACGTAGCCGTGGTAGTGGCCCAGGAACTTCTCCCGGTCGAGCTTGATGAGCCCGCCCACCGCGTCCATGTACCCCGAGAGCAGGCGCTCGCGCAGGGAGTAGGGCATGTCCGCCTTGGCGTCGAAGAGCAGCGAGGCGATGTCGTACTGCAGGGCTCCCCGCCGGCCGCCCTGGTAGTCGATGAACCGGGGACTGCCGTGCTGGACCATGATGTTCCGCGACTGGAAGTCCCGGTAGAGGAAGTAGTCCTGCTCGGCCTCGCAGAGGTAGTCGGCCAGCCTGTTGAAGTCCTCCTCCAGGGCGGACTCGTCGAAGTGCGTCTTGGACAGGGTCAGGAAGTAGTACTTGAAGTGGTTGAGGTCCCACATCATGGACTGCCGGTCGAAGCGGGCGCGCGGGTAGCAGATCGAGTAGTCGAGCTTGCGGCCCGCGGTGATCTGGAACTGCGGCAGCATGCGCACCGCGGCCTCGTAGATCGCCACGGTGTCGTCCGAGAATCCCGCGCTCGTGCGGCGGCTGGAGAGGTGCTCGAAGAGGTTGGTCTCGCCGAAGTCCTCCTCCAGGTAGATGCCGGCGGGAGCGTCCTCGGCGTAGATCTCGGGAACGGGCAGGCCCATGGACTTGAACTGCTTGGAGAACCCAAGGAACGCCGCGTTCTCCTTGGCGTCCGGGCCGTGCGCGCCGATGACCGTGCGCTTGGCGCTCCGGATGCGGTGGTAGCGCCGGCTGGACCCGTCGCTCCTGAGGGCGGCAAGCTCCTCCACCTTCTCCCCGAATCTGGAATGGAACAGCGCCTTCAGGGACTCTTCCAGGGTCGTCGCGGTCTCTGTCTTTTCCATGTCAGTCCATTGTACTCAAATTCATGCCTTTTTTCCGGCCTCCTGGGAACCCGCGCTTGCCTTGCCCTCCCGGAAATAGCACAATCCCGGCATGTCATTCCATGACTTCATGGCGAAGAGGTGCGACAACTGCCCCTTGTGCAAGCACGCCCGCGACAATCCCAAGACCTGGTTCGGCAGGCTCATGGAATGGCACGGCCAATGGTGCCCCTTCTGGAAAGCCTGGAAGGAGCGCTACGGCGCTGATATAAAGAAAAATGTGTTATGATTAGGCTCGTGAACCCGGCCCGGGCCTGTCCTTCCCTCAAGCCTGTTGCCGCGCTCCTGTTCTCATCCCTCATCCTCTTCACCTTCAGCAAGCCTGCGCAGGCCCAGAGCTGGGGCAAGGTCTCGGCCGACGGTTTCGGCAGCGCGAACAACAAGGACCTCTCCAGGGGCACGACCTTCTACGACGGCTCGAACGTCTACATCTACTACGGCTCGTCCAATGCGGCGGCCGGAGCCCAGGTCTGGCGCTCCTCCACGGGCGTGGACTGGAACCAAGCCAACACCTCTGGCTTTGACGGGTTCGGCACGGACAACGCGGCCGTATCCTGGCTGGGTTCCTTCGGGAGCGCCATATTCTCGGGGGTAACCAAATATCAGACGCAGGCCAGGGTGTATCGGAGCCCGACCGGCGCCGATCCCTGGACCCTGGTCTTCTCCTCGGCCACGACCGGCAACACGGACTACAGGGGCACAGAGTGCCACGCCCTTTACAAGGATTGGCTCTACATCGGCGTCAACAACGCCAATGGCGGCGAGATATGGCGGACCACGACCGGGACAGGTCTCGACCAGTGGACCCAGATCTCGACAACCGGGTTCGGCATCGGCAGCCTGAACATGGACGTCAATTCCCTGCTCACGGTCGGGTCCACGATCTATGCGGGCCTGGGCTCGCGCCTCCAGACCGGACAAGGCCAGATCTGGCGGTCCACGGACGGCTTCACCTTCTCCCAGATACTGGTGGCCTCCAACACTTTCAGCGCCAACACCTACTCCATCTACGACCTGGAATACTTCAACGGCTACCTCTACGCCGCGGCTGTCAACAGCAACGGCGCCCAGCTTTGGCGCAGTATGGACCCAGCCAGCGGCGGCTGGACCCAGCTCTTCACCTCGGACGGCAACGCCACGGACCGGTTCTCGGCCGCGGGCCACTATTACATCCAGTCCCTCGCCACCCACGGCGGTCTCCTCTGGGCCGCGACCCTCGACGCCACCGCAGTGGACGGGACCAGGGTATACCGGAGCACGGACGGCACCAGCTTCGCGCGCTACGGCGCCCCAGGGTTCGGCAGCGCCAATAATCGCGCGGTCACGGACTTCGTCTCCACCGGGACCTTCGTTTACAGCGGCATCCGCAACGACACCTCGGGCGCCGCGGTCTGGCGTTCCTCGAGCGTCCTGCCCACCCAGCCGACCCTGTCCGGCACGGCGCTTGGGGTATCGAGCATCGCCTGGACCTGGTCCTCGACCGGCAACGCCGCAGGCTTCCGGCTCCTCAACTCGACCGCGGGCAACATCTCCGGGGACCTCGCGAGCACGCTCCTGACCTTCAACGAGACCGCGATCTGGGGCACGACCTTGCTCTCCACGAACACGGCCTACACCCGCTACCTCGCGGGCTTCAACGAGCTCGGCGCCTCGACCTCCACCGGAGTGACGAAGTACACGGCCTCCACCTCGCCGTTCGGGAGCGCCTTCCACAACGTCGGCGGCTCTTCCGTCACCCTGACCTGGACCCCGAACTCCAATCCCACGGGAACCACCTATCAGGTGGGCTACTGGGAGACGGGCGGCACCGAGGCCACGGTCTCGGTCACGACCGAGACCGCGACCATCACCCAACTTGCCGGCCTCACCTCCTACTACTTCAGGATCCGCTCCGCCAACGGCGACAGCGTCTACAGCGGCTACGATGTCACGATCAGCTCCTTCACTAAGGAAGTCCTCGTAGCCAACGCCACCGCGACGCCGGGCTCCGCCACCTCCATGTCCATCAACACGACCGCCGGGGTCATCAACGTCACCTTCCCGGCAGGGACCTTCGACGACTCCGCCCCGGACCTGACCGTGTCCGTGCCGGCGGCCTATCCCGCGGCGCCTGCGGCCGACACCACCCTCACGGGAACCAGCCTGGGCGTCGAGATCACGGTTTCAGGCGGGCTCCAGCCCCTGGTCCCCGTGGAAATCTCCATCCCGTTCCGGGACGCGGACTTGGGAGGCAAGAACCCGACCCGGCTCGTCATCGCCCGCTATGACACGGACCGCTATGTCTGGGTGCCCTTGGTCTCCTCCGTGGGCAACAACCGCGTCTCCGCCCTCACGAACCACTTGTCGACCTTCCAGCTCATGCAGTCGGTCCCGGCCGAAGGCCTGGACCAGGTCAAGGTCTTCCCCAACCCAATGAAGCCGAACAAGGGTGACGCGGCCATGGCCTTCATCAACCTCCCAGCCGACGCTGACCTGCGCGTGCACACCTTCCGAGGCGAGCTCCTGCGCACGTTCAAGTCGAACAACGCGGGCATGGCCTCCTGGGACGGCAAGAACTCATTCGGCGTCCCTGTGGGCAGCGGGGTCTACCTCGTGTACATCCGCGGCAACGGCGCCACCCGCGTCATCAAGGCGGCCATCCAGCGATGAGGCTCCCCCTCGCGGCCTTCCTGACAGCCCTGCTGGCCCTGCCGGCCAGGGCGGTCAACTTCGACCAGGGCGCCAAGGGCATGAGCACCGGGGACTTCCTCCAGCTTGGCCCCGGCGCTCGGGCCGCGGGCTTGGGCGAGGCGTATTCCGCGGCCGCAGACGATGCCACGGCCCTCTACTGGAACCCCGCGGCCATCACCCGCATCCCGAAGCGCTCCGTGACGGTCATGCACGCCGAGTACGTGGCGGAGAGCTACTTCGACTACGCGGCAGCGGTCCAGAACCTTGGGAACTGGGGCAGCGTGGGCGTGGGAGCGCAGTACTTCTCGGCCGGCGCCATCCCGCAGACCGACGCCGCAGGGGTCTCCATGGGCGATTTTCGGCCCTACGGCATGGCCGCGACCTTCGGCTACGCCAACACCTTCCACGACATCGACCTCATGGAGGACTTCAACGGGGTCTCCATCGGAGCCTCGGCCAAGCTCGTGCGGTCCGCGATCGTCGACCACGACAGCACGGTCGCCTTCGACGTCGGACTGCTCACGCCCGAGTACTTCGAACGGCTCCGCGCGGCCCTGACCGTGACGAACCTGGGCCGCGGGCTCAGATTCGACCAGGAATACGCGCCCCTGCCCCTGACCTTCCGCTTAGGCACCGCGTGGAAGCTCCTGCCAGGATGGATGGCCGCCTGCGACGTCGTGTTCCCGCGGCACAACCGGATCTACCCGAACGTGGGCACCGAGTACTCCTGGGCCGCCAACCCGGGCCTGACCCTCTCGGGCCGCGCTGGGTACAACGGCGTGGCCGTGGGCGACATCCAGGGCTTCTCGAGCCTCGCGCTGGGCGCCGGCGCAGCCTTCCACGGCGTGTCCGTGGACTATGGGTTTCTCCCCCTGGGCGGGCTCGGTCAAGCCCACCGGGTCTCCCTGACCTTCGGCTTCTAATTTAATTTGGGGTCAGATCTTGAAATTTGAGTTTTCAATCGAAAACTCAAATTTCAAGATCTGACCCCAATATGACTATCGGCGAACGTCTCGATTCCCTCCCCCTCAAGCCCTTCCACTGGAAGCTCGCTGGGGCATCCGGCCTGGGCTGGCTCTTCGACGCCATGGACTCGGGCCTGGTCTCCTTCGTCCTGGCCGTGCTCGCCAAGGAATGGTCCCTGGCCTCATCCGACGTGGGGCTCGTGGGCTCTGTGGGCATGGCAGGGATGTTCTTCGGCGCCATCGCCTCAGGGATGCTCGCCGACCGCTACGGCCGCAAGCTCCTCTTCATGACCACCCTTGCCCTCTTCAGCGCGGCCACGGGACTCTGCGGCCTGGCCACGGGCCTGGGGACATTGATCTTCCTGCGCTTCTGGGTCGGGTTCGGGCTCGGAGGGGAACTGCCGGTCGCGAGCGCGCTGGTCAGCGAGTTCTCGCCCAAGACCCACCGAGGCAAGCTCATCGTGTTCCTGGAGAGCTTCTGGGCCGTGGGCTGGGCCGTGGCCGCGGTCGTGGCCTTCCTCCTCATCCCCAAGTTCGGCTGGAGGATCGCCTTCTTCCTGGGAAGCCTGCCCGCGCTCTACACCCTCTACCTGAGGAGCTTCGTGCCCGAGTCCCCACGCTTCCTCGCGAATGCCGGGCGGTGGGATGAGGCAGTGGCCGTGGTCCGCAGAGTCGAGGACGCCTGCGGGGAGCCCCATGCGGCCTTGGAGCCCTCCGCTGTTGCCGCCGCCCCCCGGACCTCGGCCCTGGCCTCCTGGCTCGAGTTCTGGCGAGGAGACTACTTCAAGCGGACCCTGATGCTCTGGGTGCTGTGGTTCGTCATGGTCTACTCGTACTACGGCATCTTCATCTGGCTGCCGTCCATCCTCGTGGCAGGCGGGCACACGGTGGTCAAGTCCTTCGGCTACGTCTTGGTCATCACCGCGGCCCAGGTCCCGGGCTACTTCAGCGCGGCCCTGCTCGTGGACCGCCTGGGAAGGAAGCCCGTGCTCATCGCCTACATGCTCGGCTGCGCGCTCGCCTGCTGGGGCTTCGGGAGCCTGGCCTCGACGCCGTCGACGATCATGATCTGGGGCAGCCTCATCTCCTTCTTCAACCTCGGAGCCTGGGGCGTGGTCTACACCTACACGCCCGAGATCTATCCCACCGAAGTCCGCGCCACGGGCTGCGGCTGGGCCGTGGGCTTCGGCCGGGTGGGCGGCATCCTCGCGCCATTCATCGTGGGCGCCATCATGGGCACCAAGCGCCCGGACCTGGTCTTCGGACACATGGCGGCCCTGGTCCTGGTGGGAGTGCTCACGGTGGGACTGCTGGGCGAAGAGACGAAAGGCCGTGCCCTGAACTAGGGGTCAGATCTTGAGATTTGAGTTTTCAACTGAAAACTCAAATCTCAAGATCTGACCCCGTCAAAGGTCGATGGAGAGGCCGGTCCGGCCCATGTCCACGTGGAGGTCGGCGCCCTCTTTGGCGGCCATCCGGCGCGCCTCGTCGAGCATGGCATCCACGTCCTCGTCCGAGCGGTCCTGGTTGAGGTGCCAGAGGAGCAGGCGCTTGACCCCGGCCTCAGAGGCCAGGCGCACGGCCTCGGGCCAGGTCGAGTGGCCCCAGCGCCGGGCGTATTTCTGGTACTCCGCCGGAAGGAACTCGCCGTCATGGATCAGGACGTCCACGCCCTCGAGGAACTTGACGTAGTCCTTGAACTCCCTGCCTCCAGGGTGCACGTAGCCCAGCTCGTTGTCCGGAAAGAAGGCGAACTTCCTCTTGCCTTCGTGGATGATGAAGCCGTAGCCGTTGTTGGGGTGGGAGAGCGCCATGCTCGTAACGCAGAGGCCCGCCACCTCGATCTCCTCAGGGCACTCCTCCTTGAAGGTCAGATTCGCGGAGAGTTCCTGGAGCTCAACGGGGAAGAAGGGCGCGCGCATGGTCTTCTGGAGGAAGACCTGGACCGACTGCTGGGCATGCTTGCACCCGTGGAAGATGACCGAGGAGTCCCTGCGGTAGAGGGGCTTGAAGAAAGGGAAGCCCAGGAGATGGTCCCAGTGGGCGTGGCTGAGCAGGACGTGGAAGTGCCTCTGCTTGCGGGCCACGGCTTTGTTGCCCATGGGCCGGATGCCATTGCCGCCGTCGAGGATGATGGTCTCGCCCTTGGCGGTCTCGACCTCGACGCAGGTCGTGTCCCCGCCATAGCGGACATACTCCGGCCCTGACACCGGCACGGACCCGCGCGCTCCCCAAATGGTGATCTTCATCTGGCTCCCTTCTCCGGCGGGACATGCCCTTTCCGGAGCCCGGACCTTTTTATGATATACCCTGAGGCCCTGTCAATGGCAACGCTCACAGTTCCGCCGCCCAGCCCTGCCCCTTGGCGCGGACGGCCGACTCCAGGGACTTCAAGAACACGGAGCGCAGGGTCTCGCTCATCAGAGCGCGCTTAACCGGCGCCAGGCCCAGGAAACCTCCGAGAAGGCCGGCGAGGAACTCCTGGGTCATGCTCCCCGGATCGCTGAAGAGCTGGTGCTGGAGGGTCCCCCGCTCCAGGCTGATGAGGATGATCTTGCGGAAAGTGGTCTCCGGGTGGAGGACCCGGCTGGGCCTGGGAGCGAGCCTGCAGGCCGCGACCGGGCACGCCACGCCGCAGACCCCGCAGCCCAGGCAGATCTCGGCGTCGACCTCGACCCGGGGGAGCGGCCGCCCCGCCCGACCTGTAGCGGCCGGGCCCCTGGCCCGGCCATCGGAGACCGCCTCCGGGATGGCCCGCAGGGCCGAGATGGGGCAGGCTTCCACGCACTTGCCGCACCCGGTGCAGGCCTCAGCGTCGACCCGCGCGATGAAGTTCGAGGTCACCACCGCGTTGGGGTAGCCGTGGGTGCTGATGCCCCGCAGGGCGAGGCAGCAGCACTTGCAGCAGTGGCAGATGAAGGTGACGCCCCGCTGGACATTGTCAGCGTTGAGCACGAGCCCCTGGTCGCGGGAGCGGGCGAGGCTGTCTTGGACCTCGGAGAGCTCGGCCTCCCGCGCCAGGCCCCGCCGGATGAGGAAGTCCGCGGCGTAGCCGAAGGAGGTGCACACCCCCTCCGGGGCGGAGCATGGCGCGGTCCATGCCGGAGGCCGAGCGTCCCGGCCGCCCTCAGGAACGGCGTCGGCGGGCCGGGGCTCCGAACCCAAGTGCCGGGCCTTGTGCCTGCAGGCGCAGGCGCCAAACGCGGCGCGCCCGGCGGAGGACGCGATGGCCGAGGCCTTCTCGTAGTCGAGCACCTCCATGGCGTGCTCCGGAGCCACGGTCCCCTCGTGGGGCAGAGCCCTCATGGCCGAGACCTTCTCCCCGTTGCCGAAATTGGCGGGATAGAACGGGCCGCCGTCCTCCATGTAGTCGTGAAAGAGCCTGGCCATCTTCCTGACGTCCACGGCCGCGGGCCCAGCGCCCTCGGAGCCGGGAGTCCCACTCCCAGAGGCCGGGGCTCCGGCGCGCATCATGGTGAACTCGAAGAACCCGATGACCATGGGAGAGGGCATGTAGTAGGACTCGCCCTTCATCACCAGGTCCACCACCAGGCCCTTAAAAGCCATGCCCTCGAGCAGGCCGCGGACACGGGCCTCGGGGAGCTTCACTCCAGCCGCGATCGCACCCGCGGTCGCGGCCGAGGTCGGCATGCGCACGAGGAGGTCCGCCTCACCCTCGGTGTAGAGGCCCTTGAGGATCTCCCTCAAGGTCTCGTTCCAGGGAGCGCGGCAGGGAAGCCGATCGAGCTTGCCACCCAGCTCGCGGTAGAGGTCCTTGCCGACCAGGTGGCCCATGCTAGCGGCCGGCGGGCCCGGCCTGGGTGGTCCCGCCGTACGAAGCCTGCGGAGAGCCCAGGAACACGAGCAGAAGATGGTTGGGCTCAACAGCCACGATGCGGGCCACCGCGATCATGCCGCCCCCATGGGTCGCCGGGACCTGTTCCTCGTTCGTCCAGACGATCCGCTGGGAGCAGTTGCCCTCGAAACAGGTGACGCCCCCAGGCCGCGAGACCTCCCAGACCACGAACTTCCCCGGGCAGAGGTCCGGCTGTTCCCGGCACTCCTTCCAGGTCACATCCGAGGCCTGCCTCTGCCAGACCTTGAGGTAGCGCTGTTCGGCCCGCTCCTCCCAGAAAGCCTCGACCACGCGCCTGCCGTCGATCGCCGAGACCACGAAGGCCCCGACGAAGAGCGCGAGGAAGCCGCCGAGGACGATCCTAGCGGCGCGCGCGCGCTGGACGTCGGACCTTCGGGGGCTCACCGATAGATTATACATTACCGGTCGCTGCCGCCCGTCGGAGACCTTGGAGCCGCGTTATCCACAGACCGATCTGCAGGCCAGAGCTGTCCGGAGATGCGGCATCGACATCCCGCTTCGTGGGGCATCGTTGGGGGCATACCGCAGGTGGGAAAGTGCGGTTTTCAAAGTCTCGTCGAGAGTTATGTCGCGAAGCCGTCGGAAGGTCGAAAAATGGCGGATTGAGCTGTTTTATCGCTCAGAATCGGATCGATCGCGACATAACCTTCCGTCGGGGAATTGGAAATCCTCCGGGACACCCACAGCTGCAGGGGATGGAAAGGGTTCCCCCTGAAGGATCGCCGCAACACGCACTTCTGCTGTGTCGAGTGTTCGGAGAGAGGATCCGCTCCCCGGTTTCCCCCCCAGGTGTGTCTGAAGATAGGCCTTTAAACGACTTCAGCCGCAGCAGTTCGGCTTGGAGCCCTGCTCAGAGCCGCACTTCGCGGGCGCCGTGACCGCCTCAGGCTTGCGCATCCCGAGCTTCACGAGGATGTCCTCCATGAGGCACCACTTCGTGAACGCGGACTGGATGAGGTTGGCGCCCACGAAGGCGGTGAGCCAGAGGAACTTCGGGCTCACGGTCACGGCCAGACCCAGGCTGGCGAGGATGATGGTTCCGGCGATGAGGCGGATGGTGTGCTCGATGGTCATAGGATCTCCTTCACAGGTGAGATGCGGACGCGGTCGAAAGGATTCAGCCCAATCGCGCCCTCCACCGGACAACCGGCGGCTCAGGCCCTTCCCTCCCTCCTCTTCAGTAGGAAGTAGAGCACCGGGACCGCGGTGCGCGAGAGGAGCGTCGAAGCCACCTCTCCGGCCATGAGCGAGACAGCCAGGCCCTGGAAGATGGGGTCGAACAGGATGACCCCTGCCCCGGCCACGACCGCGGCCGCGGTCAGGAGCATGGGCCGGAAGCGCACCGCGCCCGCATCCACCACGGCCTCCTCCAGAGGCATGCCTTCCGAGAGCCTCAGGTCGATGAAGTCCACCAGGATGATGGAGTTGCGAACCACGATCCCCGCCCCGGCGATGAAGCCGATCATGGAGGTGGCGGTGAAGAACGCGCCCATGAGCCAGTGGCCGGGCAGGATGCCGACCAGGGTCAGGGGGATGGGGGCCATGATGACCAGCGGCACCGTGAAGGACTTGAACCAGCCCACGACCAGGACGTAGATGAGGACGAGGACCAGGGCGAAGGCGATGCCCAGGTCCCGGAAGACCTCGTGGGTGATCTGCCACTCCCCGTCCCACTTGAGGGCGTATTCCGTCGAGCTGGAAGGGTGGCTCGCGAAGTACTGCTTCATGTCCAGACCCATGGAGCGGGCCAGCTCATCCACCTTCCCCTTCAGGGCGAGGATGGCGTAGACCGGGCTCTCGGATCTGCCCGCCACGTCCGCGATGACATAGCTGGCCTGGAGCAGGTTCTTGCGGTGGATGGGCTCCTCGACCGAAAGCCTCTCGGTCCGCGTCAGGGAAGAAAGGGGGATGGGCGTGCCGTTGCGCGACACCAGGGTGACCCTGCGGGCGGCTTCAAGGCCCCTGCGGTCCTTCTCCGCCAGACGCAGGCGGATGGCCACGGGCTCTCGCTCGCCCTCCACGTGCGCGAGGTCCACGGTCTGCCCGTCAAGGGCGATCGCCAGGGTCCTGGCGACCTCCGCGGCTGAGATGGAGTTGAGCGTGGCCTTCTGGCGGTCTACGACCAGCCGGTCGAGCGGGGCCGGGGCCGGGACATAGGTGTCCACGTCCACGATGCCCGGGGTCTCCTCCAGCATGGCCCTCAGGCGCCGGGCGTACTCCGTCCGCTTGGCAGGGTCCGGCCCGTAGACCTCGAAGACCAGGGTGGAGAGCACGGGCGGCCCGGGCGGCACCTCGGCCACCTGGACCCTGGCCCCGTACCGGGACGCGATCTCATGGATGGGGCCGCGCACATCCTTGGCGATGTCGTGGCTGGGCCTCTTGCGCTCGTGGCGCGGCTTGAGGTTGACGATGAGGTCGGCCTGGTGCGGCCGGTCGCGCAGGAAGTAGTGCCGGACGAGTCCGTTGAAGTTGTAGGGCGCGGCCGCGCCCACGTAGGCCGTGGTCTGGAGGACCTCGGGGACGCCGGAGAGGCTCCCCGCGATCTCCAAGGCGGCCTTGCGGGTGACGTCGAGGGCCGTGCCCTCGGGCATGTTCAAGACGACCTCGAACTCGTCCTTGTTGTCGAAGGGAAGCATCTTGACCGTCACGAGCTTGAAGAAGACCAGGCTCACGGCCCCGAGGAGCAGGACGGCCATGCCGACGAAGTACCAGGCCCGGACCTTGGGCCTCTCGAGGATCGCGCGCATGAAGGAGCGGTAAGCCCGGTCGAGGCTTGATTCCCCGCTCCCGTGCGCCGCGTCCTTGGGCTTCCAGAACTCGAGGATGTGGGCGAAGGCCCAGGGCGAGACGATGAAGGCGATGGCCACGGAGAAGAGCATGGCCATGGACGCGCCCACGGGGATGGGCCGCATGTAGGGGCCCATGAGGCCGCTGACGAAGGCCATGGGAAGGATGGCCGCGATGACCGCCCAGGTGGCCAGGAGCGTCGGATTGCCCACCTCGTCCACGGCGTCCACGGAGAGCCGCCACAGGGAGCGGCCGTCGCGCAGGGTGTAGTGGCGGTGGATGTTCTCCACCACCACGATGGCGTCGTCGACCAGGATGCCGATGGAGAAGATGAGGGCGAAGAGGGTGATGCGGTTCAAGGTGTAGCCGGCCAGGAGGTAGACCAGCAGGGTCAGGCCCAGGGTCACAGGGATGGCCACGAGCACCACCAGGGCCTCGCGCAGGCCCAGGGCCAGGGCCACGAGGAGGGTCACGGACAGGGTGGCCAGGCCCATGTGGAAGAGGAGCTCGTCCGACTTCTCCTTGGCGGTCTGGCCGTAGTTGCGGGTCACGGTCAGCCGCGTGCCGGCGGGCAGGGCCTCGGCCCGGATGTTCTCCACGCGCCGGAGGGCCTCTTCCGCCACCGTGGTCGCGTTGGATCCGCGGCGTTTGGACACGGCGAGCGTCACGGCCGGATGGGAGCCCGTCTCGGTGCCGGGCCGGGCCGCCCCGGGCACAAGGAAGGCCTCCGCCTCGTCCTCGTCGGGCCCGTCCGTCACCTTGGCCACGTCGCCGAGCATGACCGGCCGGCCGCCGTAGACGCCCACGACCACGGCCTTGAGGTCCGCGGCCGAGCGGATGAAGGCGTCCGCCTCCACCGCCACGGCGCGCCCCCCGGCGTTGTAGTGGCCGGCCGGCCTGCGCGTGTTGGAGGCCTCGATGATGCCTGCCACGGCAACGGGGGTCAGGCCGCGGCTGGTCAGAGCACTAGGGGCGAAATGCACCAGGAACTGCCTGCGCCGGCCGCCGATGAGGCTGGTCTCGGAGACGTTCTCCACCCCGCTGATCTCCGCGCGCAGGACGGCTGCGGCGCGCCGCAGGTCCAGGGGCGGGACCGCAGGGGACCAGAGGGTCAGGCTGAGGATCGGCACGTCGTCGATGGAGCGCGGCTTGATGAGGATCCCTGAGGCGCCCTGGGAGAGCAGGTCCGCATTGGCGGAGGTCTTGGTGTAGACCCGCGTCATGGCCTCCTCGGGGTTCGTCCCGACCTTGAAGCGCACGATGAAGAGGGCGCCGTTGGCCTCGGAGGTGGAGTAGATGTACTCGACCCCGGGGATCTCCCAGAGCTTCCTCTCCCCCACGGCCACGACCCTTTCCTCGACCTCGCGGCTACTCGCCCCTGGGAAGGGCACGAACACGTCGAAGATGGGCACGTTGATCTGCGGCTCTTCCTCGCGCGCGAGCTTGAAGGTGGCCATGGCGCCCACGAGGAGCGAGGCCAGGACCACGAGAACGGTGAGCTTGGACTGGATGAAGGCCTCGGCCACGCGGCCGGCCAGGCCCAGGCGCCGCTCAGGGAGGTTCTGGCTCATGGCGCGGCCTCCAGGCCCTTCTCGAGCTCGGCCACGGCGGCCTCGTCGAAGGCCCCGGCCGCGAGCTTGAGCCCAGCCCACCCGCTGTGGAGCCCGTGCAGGGTCTCAAGATAGACGGCGTGCGCCCGGCACAGGCCCTCCTCGGCCCGGAGCACCTCGAGCACGCTCTGGCGGCCCTGCCGGTAGAGGGGCTTGAAGCGCTTGAGGGATTCCGCGGCGCGCGCGAGCGCCTCCTTGAGCTCGGGCAGGCTCGCCAAAGCCGCCTCGTAGGCCTGCCTGGCCGCAAGGACGTCGAGCCGGACAGCGTCCTCGGCCTGGGACCGGCCGGCCCGGGCCGCCGCCTCGAGGGCCCGGCCTCGGGCCCGCCTCGGGATGTAGGAGGCGTCTCCGAACGGGACGTTGAGCCGGACGCCCATCAATGCGTCCGCGGCGTGGGACCCGAAGTCCTCGGTGTGGTCCGCGACCGAGGCGAAAGCGTCCACCTGGGGCGCGATGCTCCAATCCGCACGCTTGCGGCCCACCGAAGCCAGCTCGGCCTCCAAGCCTGCCTGACGGACCTCGGGCCTGTCCCGCAGAGCCGAGGCCACGAGGTCCTCCTCCGGGGGCACGGGATGGGCCTGTCCGCTCAGAGCAGCCTTTAGCCCCTGCCCCGCATCCGAGCCTGTCAGCACGGCCAGACGCTTGCGGCTGGTCCGGAGCCCGACCTCCAGGGAGGCCTTCCTCGCCTTGAACCCGGCCAGGACCGCGAGCGCGGCCTGGTAATCCGAACCCAGGACCACTCCGCTCTCGGCCATGCGCTTGGCGCTGTCGACCTCGACCGCGGCGGAGCGGATGCGCTCCTCCACGGACGCGAGCAGCTCGGACTGGAGCAGGACCCCGAGATAGGCCTGGCTGGCCGCGTGGCGCACGGCCTGCCCCGCGCGGCTCTCCCGGGAAGCTGCCAGGTCCACGGCCAGGGCCCCGGCCTCGCCGGCGTGCGTCAACTCGAAGCCCGTGAACAGCGGGACCCCGAGCTCGAGGGAGCTGCGGACCTCGTTGCGCGGCCTCGGGTGGTTGAGGCTGTCCACCGCGAAATCCGCCCCTGTGAACCCCCTCTGCTGGAGGAGGGTCCCGAAGGCGTAGACCGGGTCGTTGCTCCTGGCAAAGCCTGTCTTGGCCGCGAGGCTGGGCAGCCTCTTGTAGCGCGCCTCGGCCAGCCCTTCCCGGGCGGCAACGACCATGGCCTTGCCCCCCTCGAGCGCCGGACTGCGCCGCACCGCGGCTTCCACGGCTTGAGAGAGGCTCCAGCCCGGCGAGGCCGGAGACGGCTCAGCGGCCCAGAGGCCGGACGCCAAAACAAGACACAAGACTGCCGTCATCGTGATTACCTCTTTAAAGGGATCCCGTCCGGGGACATTCTATAAAAAACCGGAGCCCCGGCCCATCACCCGAGGGCGATGAGGAGCCCCAGCACAGCGCCGTAGAGCGTGCTGGTCACGGGATTCGAGGTGATGGGGCAGGCGCCAGTGGCGCAGCCCACGAGCTTGTACCAGCCGAACCCGGCTGCTCCGCCCAGGGCCGCTCCAACGAGGATCTTGATGGTCATGTCAGCCTCCTCACCTTGCGATACCCTGACAGGGAAAAGGATTCCGGCCCGCAGACCTGGTCTCCCGGCATTTGCTATCGTACAGAGGCTCAGCCATGTCACGCCGCGCCATCGCAGCCTCGGCAGTCCTGCTCCTCGCGTCTTCACCGGTCGCGCTCGCCTGGGGACCGGCAGGCCATGAGAAGGCCGCGCTGGCCGCCCTGGAGATCCTCGTGGACCGGCGGCATCCCCTGGCGCCCTTCCTCTCCGCCAACGCGCCCCTGCTCAAGGAGCTCTCCCAGGCGCCCTCAGGGGCTCTGGTCCCGGGCGAGCGCGAGGACGCGACGCACTTCTTCAAGGTGGACGCGTTCATGGCCGCCCGACTCAACAGCGACGCCATCGCCCTCCTTCCGAAGGGAGAGTACCGCGAGGTCCGGCCCGTCTACTGGCAGCTCTTAGGCTCCAACGCCGACACACTGCGCAAGCTCGCCCCGGACCGGCCGCTCCTCCCCGAAGCCCATGGCACCGCCCCCTGGAGGGTCCTCCAGCTCCAGCGCCTGTCAGCGGCAAGCCTCAAAGCCGAGAACCCGGCCCGGGCGCTCCTCTTCCTCGCTGCCATGGGCCACCACGCCGCGGACCTGGCCGAGCCCCTGCGTTCCGTCGCGGACCTCTCGGCCGGCCAGGGCGCCGGCGCTGCAGCGGGCGTCATGCCCGCGTTCGAGGACCAGGCCGCCTCAGCAGCCTCGGACCGGGCGATCCGCCTCGTTGCGGAGAAGGCCCTTGGCAGCAGGGCCCTCAAGCCCCTCCCGGCTGGAGAGGTCCTGTCCGAGACCCTCTCTCTCGTCAAGACAGGCTACCCCCTGGCCGGGCCCCTGAAGGACTCCTTCGCGCAGAAATGCCTCGCCTACCGCGACCAGTTCCCAGGAGCGTGCTCCCCGGAGGCTGGAGCCCTTCCCGCGGCCCTGGCCGAGCGCTTCTCCTCAGGCGTGCTGGCCGTGCCCGGGCCTCGCGGCCCGGTCAAGACCACGGTCAAGGAGGCGGCGGAGAATCGGCTCGGCGAGGCTGCCGCGCTCCTGGCGCGGCTCTGGGCCTCAGCGTACGCCGAAGCCGGCAGCCCAGGGGAGGGCCTCGGCCGGCGCTTCATCAAGACCGGCGAGCTCGACCTCGCAAGGGACTACCCCTCCCCGGACTATCTGCCCGAGCCTGGCGCGGGCGGCCCGGACCCGGGCCCCGTGTCTCCCGAGGAGGTCACGCCCGTGTCCGCCATCATGGCCGACACCCGGCGCCACGACGGCAAGGTCCTGTGCGCGGCAGGCCCGGCCACGGTCTTGTTCCGCAAGACCTCGCGCAAGGGCAACAGCTACTTCACCTTCTTCATCGCCGAAGGCCCGGCCAAGGTCAAGGTCTTCTCCTTCGGCGAGCCCGCCTTCAAGGAGGGCGAGGAGGTCGAAGCCTGCGGCCGCTTCTCCTACGAGAAGCGCGTCAGCGGCCGCCTCTTCTTCAACCAGATCTCGGCAGAAAGCATCCTCAGGGGCAAGGCCATGAGGTCCGGCTCCGTCCTGCTCACGGAATCCGGCGTGCTCCCGGTCCGGAACTGAGAAGACCGCGGACCCCCGCGCCGACCAGTTGCCTTCCTCCCTGTTTTTTGCTATCTTTCTTGTGCGGGGTGGAGCAGCCCGGTAGCTCGCAAGGCTCATAACCTTGAGGTCGCTGGTTCAAATCCAGCCCCCGCAACGCTTTTCGCAGTTTCTCGACGAGAAACACCGACCCCGGACCCGAAAGGTCCGGGGTTGTTTTTTGCCAAAGCACCAAGGTTAGAATCCTTGAGGCTATCGACGGAAGCAGACTCCGACCGAGCCAAACCGCTCAAATTCACCCTTCGAGCAATGCCCCAAGGTTTGTTTGAGAGTCCGCTCGAAAAGCATTGACAACTCCGGCTTCGAGAGCTACCCTTCAATAGGGTGGTATCCGATGCTTCGCTTCGTAGCTTTTCTTTCGTTGATCCTCGTCGGTACTCCAATCTTCGGCGCTGAGCCTCCTCCAGCCTCTGGCCAGGACCAGGAATCTCATCGGCAAGCCCTCCTCCCCGTCGAGCAGCCCCTCCTGAAGAAGGTCTTTCGGTCGCAGTTCAGCAAAGAACAGCTTGCGCAATTCAAGGACGCCCCCTCTCTGGAGCAGCTGGTCCAGTCCATGTCTCCGGAGCAGCGCCAAGCCGCGCGAGGGGACCTTGCCAGGCTGGAAGCCAAAGCCAAGACGCCTGACGAGCTTGCCCAGATCGCGAGGGGCTATCTCATGTTGGACGAGCAAGGGCCCGATCGCGGGCAGAACGTGTTTCGTGTCGCCGCCCAACTGGAGCAGCTCGACCCAGGCAGTCCGGTGGCCCCGACTCTTGCGGCGGAGGCGTTCTTCAAGAGGGGAGACTATCCCTCCGCCACCAAGGCCGCGGAGGAGGCTCTGAAGAGGAATAGAGACGACCCGGCAGCCAACGTGATCTACAACCTTTCGGAGGGTCGGAGAGGGACTACCAACGCAGGCGCCATGGCCTCGCTAACCAAATCTGAGAGCCTAGGGGATTCCCAATCGGCTCTGCCCAATCGCCACAATCCCGAGCGGCCGATGAAGAGCGTATACGCATCCCTCGGCAAGCACGCTCCAGGCGGCCGGATTGACCGCGGCATACCGCCCATCGGAACCATCACATCCGAGGTCGTCAGCAACACACCCCTCGGTCCCCTTAGCGAGGAACCCAAGAACAAAGGGAAGTCCCCCCTCGGCACGATTGCGACCATCGCCCTGACCACATCCGGAGCCCTACTTCTATTTGGCGGTCTTGGCGGGAAAGCTCTCGAGGAGAGGTTCCCCAATATTAGACGTGACATGAGCATCGCCGTCGTCGCCAGCGGCGTCGCTGCCGCAGGCGCTTTATCATTGTCTGCGTTGGCATCAGCGCTGCCGACCTTGCCTACCACGCAGATTCTGCCGCAGCTGGCCTGGGTTGGGGTCGGAAGCTCAGCGGGCAGCGGCGGTGCCGGAGGAGCCCTGGCAATCGAACGGACAAGGGAATTGATTGTCATGGGGGGCAAGATGGTTTCGCTTGTCAGCGGAGCGAGACTCACATCCGACATCATCAGCTACGCTAGGGCCCAGAAGGATCCCGCGGCAACGCAGCCGGGCAACAGGAGCAATCAGCACCCGGAGCCGGAACGCCGTCCCCTCAGCAAACCATCTGCGACGAACAGCGAACTTCAAAGAGCCATAGACAAGCTTTTCCAGCCTGGGGACAGAACACCCGGAGGCACTGCAGGAGCAGTTCGAGAAGAATTCGCCACGGGGAAACCGACTCAGGGCAGATTCCACCTTCAAGCCGCAAAGGAAAGAATCAACTGGCTAAATCGGATCATTCGAGAGCAAGAACTCACTGCCCAGGACCGTGCCACTGCAGAGGCACTCCGCAACGATCTCCAACAGGCAGTTGACCTGCCTGGGCCGAGGCCGAGCCCATGACCGCCCCCCCCTTTGGATATCATGACATCATTGATCGAGCGCTCACAGCTCTGCCTGAATTCAGGGACTCCTACGAAAAGGAAGCGAAACGCTGGACAGAAGAACCGATGGGACCCTACAATGTATTCGATATCATCCTGATGCCTCGCGTCGTCGAACTGCTGAAGTCCCATGGCGATGAAGACCTTCTTCGCCGGACATTCGCATTCATTGAGACCCTTCTTGCCCATCCGAAGCAGGAAGTACGCGACGTTGCTGCAGTAGGAGCCTGCGAGGAGCTCTGTGCCGACGAACTCGTCCTTCAGAAGGCATGCAGGCTCATGGGCCCGAAGACCAAGGAATGCTGTGACAGCTACCTGAAGTGATTTCGAGCATACCATCCTGTGACCTTCAAACTCCTCGGCTGCGTTCGTCTGAAGCAGGATATCCCGAAGCAACGGCTCGAGAATGGCTTGGAAGACACGATTATCGAGGTGTTTGAATATCCTCGTCAAGCGTTTGAGGTGGGACCCGTCGATAATCGCGGCGGGACAGCAGCTCAAGTCTCACTGGACCAGGACCAGATTGGCGGTCAACAACGATGGAACTTGGAAGCACGGAGGGCGATCATTGACCAACATCGAGAAGGATTGGCTGGTCGAGAACAGCTGGACTTTGCCAAAATGAAGACCCGTCCTATGCGTGAGAAGAATGTCAGGGAGTGGATGATTGCCGCGCTCGATGCGGGTCATATTGAGCCGTTCAATGACCTTCACATCGACCAGATCGATCCCTCTTGGAAAGACAAGAAGCACTGGGTTCGAGCCGGCCTGGAAGCCCTCCAGATCGCGACATCGCTGAGGAACCGAGATGGCCTCGGAGTTGACATCGCGCTGACGTTCTCACTTCGTTCTGGTGAGAGGCCGCGCGGCGTGGACTTCCGGGATTCCGTGACCTTTCAAGCCGAACTCGATTGGTCGCCGCCTTCGCTTTACCTGCTCAAGCCGGGCAAGGAGCCGTATTCTCATAGGGCGCTGGAGCAGTCTCCGACACCGGTTGATATGGTATCGAAGCGGTTGGACCCGGTGCGATTCGGATTCGCTGAGCCGGTAAAGGCGTGCTATTTCATGGAATTCAAGTCCATGGACTCCCCTGAGTACGCACGAACCGTTGTCTTCGTCGGCTAGACAGAGCACTGGGAATCACCTCTCCCGAAACGGGCGAGGTTATCGGCAATCTATTGGACTAGAGAGGATTATGCCCAGGTTTGCGGTGAGCTTCAGAATCATGGGGCGCGTACTAGACCCAGATGCCCTATCCCGCATCCTGAGAATCGAGCCCAGTGAGGCGCATCGGAAAGGCGATGCGCGTCCCGCTTCGGCCGGCAGAGACTATGCACCCTTCAGTGAGGGGCTATGGTGCTTGAACTCCGAGTTGAGCGAGGACCGTCCGTTAGAGGAACACCTTGAGGCCCTGTTAACGAGAATCGCAGTGCACAAGAAGGACCTGGCGGCTTTAAAGCGGAAGGGTTGCCGCCAAGACATCTTCATTGGATCGTTCGCGAACGACGCGAACCTGGGATTCACCCTTTCGGCAGAAACGCTCAGCCGCCTCCACGAATTGGGAATCGAAGTCAATTTCGACCTTTACCCCTGAGATATGCGTGCCCAGGGAAGCCTCTCCGCTCGAATCGCTCATGGGCCGCGCCACGGTAGAGGCCAGCAACCGAACTGGCCGCCACAACTCATTTCGAGGTAGGCCGCTCCCCTAGTTGGTCCCAATGGTCATCCAGCCAATCGGGCTGGGGCGTCAACGCGTCGAGCGGAACGCGGTCATCATCGACCCACCAGCCCGGCGGACGCACCGTGGAATGGTCAAACCTATGACATTCCGGGCACCATATCCAGGATCCGCCCCTCGCTGGATAGTCCTTGTTACGAGAGAAGAAGTAGCGGAGCGGCGCGCCATGGCAGCCAGGGCAGGCCTGGGCGCCTGGATTGGATTCACTCAGAAGTCTGCCGACACATTCGTCCCATTGGGACACGATGGCATCCTCGACCGCACGCCAATCTCTCCTTTTCATTTCCTTCTCATTCCGGCAAGTCCGGAAGGTCGATGGTCGTAGGGACCGCCCCCAGGTAGTCCCGCTCCGCCTTATTGAAGTTCTTGATGATCCTCGGGAGCTCTGCCGCCCGAGCGTCAAGCTGGAACCTGTCAACTGCACTCTTGAAGCGCCGGACCAGCGCTCGATGATCCAACAGGCCGAGTTCGGCCATTCCGCGCACGTCCGCCTCGTCGTTGAGACTGAACCGCTTGAACTTACTGACGACCACGTCCACCACATCGAGCGCCTCGACGCTGAGATGCTTCAGCCGGTCGAGCTTCGCCACCGGATGAAAGATCGGCCGCTGGGGCAGGAACGGCAGTCCGCCGATCACTATATCCAGATACATCCTGAAGCGCTTGTGGAGCTCGGTTCCCTTACCTGCAAAGGCAAGGAGCCGCGCCTTGACCTCGGGCGTGATTGCCTCGGTTTCCAGGACATCGCCATCCTTCGTGCCGCGGTCATACTCCGTCTGAAGCATCAGCGCCGCCGACCCGATGACTTTGAGCCGCAGTCTCCCTCCGCCGATCGGCTTCCATCGGAGATCAAGCTCTTCGAATAGAGCCTCAATCAGCGCCACGAGCATCCTCCAATGCCCGCTGAAAATCTTCGGGCCGTATGCGCGTCACGATGCGCCAGGTCTTCGACACCTCCGAGCGCCCTGCCTTGACCTCCTTGAGTGTGTCCTCGCTGGCGATGCCTGGATCGAGGATGTCCTCCTCAGAACTGCCGGAAACAGCGGTCCTCTGCTTATTGGAGATCGAAAGGAACAGATTGAGCGCCGCCTGCGCGCGGTGATACCGGGCGACCCACCGCGCAGAGAGCTTCTTTGTCCGGATCTCCGCATCGAGCGCTTGATAGGTGTTCTCCACGAGCCACCCAAGCCGGCCGCTCAGGCCGATCTCCCACACCTCTGCGCGGAGCTTGGCGAGATTGAGGCTCGCAGCATGATTCACCAGGACAGGCGCCAGTCCCGTGATCTGACGCGGAGATTCGGCCACGGCCAGGACCTCTCGGATGACGGCGAGCGCTTCTTTCAGACGC
>JBAZSR010000023.1:0-29091 GCA_041662295.1 Elusimicrobiota bacterium
CTTCGCCATCGGCAAGCGCCAGGTGGGCGGTGAGGCACCCTGCTTCATCATCGCCGAGGCCGGGGTCAACCACAACGGAGACCCGCGCCTGGCGGCCCGGCTGGTCAAGGCCGCCAAGGAGGCCGGCGCGGACGCGGTCAAGTTCCAGACCTTCAGGACAGGGAGCCTCGTGTCCCGCTCTGCCCCGAAAGCGGCCTACCAGAAAGCTCGGACCCGCGGACCAGACTCGCAGGCGTCCATGCTCCGGGCCTTGGAGCTCGACCGGGCCGCCCATGAGAGGCTCAAAGATCTCTGCGACCGGACCGGCATCCTGTTTCTCTCCACGCCCTTCGACGAAGAGAGCGCCGATCTCCTCGAAGAGATCGGCGTCCCCCTCTTCAAGCTGGGCTCAGGCGAAGTGACCAACCGCCCCCTCCTGGAGCATGTCGCGGCCAAGGGCAAGCCGCTCATCCTCTCCACGGGCATGAGCACCTTGGCCGAGGTCGCGGCCGCGGTCCGCTGGGTCAGGGCCGTCTCGAGGGCCCCCCTGATGCTCCTGCACTGCGTGACCGAGTACCCGGCGCCTGCCGGACAGGCGAATCTCCGCGCCATGCTGACCATGGCACGAGCCCTGCGCCTCCCCGTGGGCTGGTCAGACCACACCGAAGGGTCCGCGGTCTCGGTTGCGGCCGCTGCCCTGGGCGCGCCGATCATCGAGAAGCACCTGACCCTTGACCGGCGCCTGCCTGGCCCGGACCATGCCGCATCCCTCGAGCCCTCGGCCTTCGCCGCTTTCGCGGCCGAGGTGCGGACAGCTGTCGCCGCCCTGGGTGATGGCGTCAAACGACCCGCGCCTTGCGAGCGGCCCAACCGGACAGTCGCGCGTCGAAGCCTCACCTCGACCACAGCGCTCCCGAAGGGGCGCGTGCTCAAGGCCTCGGACCTGGCCGTGAAGCGCCCCGGCACCGGCATCCCTCCTGCCATGCTCCGCACGGTCGTAGGCAGGACCCTGGCCAGGGCCGTGGCAGAGGACGAGACCCTCACCTGGGATGCACTCGTAGGCAGAAAGGCCAAGGCATGAGAAAACGCAGGAGGATCGCGGTCGTCACATCGAGCCGCGCGGACTACGGCTTGCTCCACTGGCTCATCAAGGCCGGGGAAGACGACCCGGCGGTTGACCTGCGCCTGGTCGTCACCGGCTCGCACCTCTCCTCAGCGTTCGGCAGGACCGCACGCCTCATCCGGGCCGACGGGCACCGCATCGCGGCCAGCGTGAGCCTGGGACGCGGAGGAGGAACGGACCTCGACACAGCGCGCTCCTTGGGAGCAGGGGTGACTCGGCTAGCGGAATCATTCTCCTGCATCCGTCCCGACCTTGTGGTCCTTCTTGGCGACCGCTTCGAGACCCTCGCCGCGGCCTCCGCTGCCACGACCCTGCGCATCCCCATCGGCCATCTGCACGGCGGAGAAGCCAGCGAAGGCGTCATCGACGAGCAGATCCGCCACGCGGTCACCAAACTCTCCTACCTCCACTTCACCGCTGCCGAGCCCTATCGCCGCCGCGTGCTCCAGCTGGGAGAGGACCCCAAGAGGGTCTTCAATGTCGGCGCTCCAGGTCTCGAATACATCAGCCGCATGAGGCCCCTAGCGCAGGCCGACCTCGAGCGTCTCGTGGGCATGGACCTCACGGGCCCCTTCCTCCTCGCGACCTTCCATCCCGAGGGCGGGGGAGCGACCATGGCCTCCCTGCAAGAGCTCCTCGCCGCGCTCTCCAGCCTCAACCTTCCCACGACATTCACCTACGCCAATGCGGACGCAGAGGGCCGCGCCGTCAACGAGAGCCTCGAGCGCTTCTGCCGGACCCATCCCCGCTGTCGGGCCGTGCCCTCCCTGGGCCAGGACGGCTATCTCAGCCTCATGCGCCGAGCCCAAGCCGTGGTCGGCAACTCCTCGAGCGGCATCCTCGAGGCCCCGACCCTCCGCATCCCGACCGTCAACATCGGCGAACGCCAAGCAGGCAGGCTCAGGGCTCCTTCCGTCATCGACACCCCTGCCTCCCGGACCGCCATCCTCAAGGCCCTGCGGCAGGCGCTCTCTTTCGCCTTCCGGCAACGGCATTGCAGAGGCGTGAACCCCTACGGCGGAGGCCCGGTGTCAGCAAGGATCCTGCGGATCCTCAAGACCTTTCCCCTGCCCGCGGGCGGGATATGCAAACCCTTCCACGATTGGCATGGAGGACGGCATTGAAGACTATCATCATCGGAGCCGGAGGCCACGCCAAAGTGGTGCTCCATACCTTGGCAGCAGCCGGGGTCGAAGTCCTCGCCCTCACGGACAACGACCGGTCCCGTTGCGGCGGGAGCGTGGCAGGGGTCCCGGTCCTCTTCGAGGACGCCGCGCTCAAGCTCCACCCGCCGGGCAGCGTACTCCTCGCCAACGGCGTAGGTCTGCATGCCTCGACCGACCCGCGGCGCCTGCTCTACGAGCGCTTCAAGAAGCTGGGCTACTCCTTCGCCAAGGTCACGGCCCCGGACGCGCACATCGCTGCGGACGCGACAATGGCCGAAGGTTCCGAGATCCTGACCCGCGCGGTCCTGCACCCCTGCGCCTCCATCGGCGAGAACGCGGTCGTCAACACCGGGGCCATTGTGGAGCACGACTGCGTGGTGGGAGCCCACTGCTTCCTCGGCCCGGGCGCCATCCTCTGCGGCAAGGTCACGGTGGGAGAAGGCAGCTTCATCTGCGCCGGAGCCGTGATCGTCCCGAAGGTCTCGATCGGCGCCGGCTGCCTGGTGGCAGCGGGCGCCGTGGTGACGAGGGACCTGCCGGCCGGGACCATCGCCGCAGGGACCCCGGCCCGTCCTCTCCCTCAGCGATGAGCGAAACGCCGCCCTTCATCGGGGCAGCGGAACGCTTCGCGGTTGAGCACGGCCGCTGTCTGGCCTTCCGCCTGCTGGGGCTCTTCATCCGCTCTGACGGCCCGGAGCTCGAAAAGGTCGTCAAGAAGATCTACTGCGGAAGCATCCCAGAGAACACCTACGCCGTCCCCGAGAGCCTTCTCAAGACCCATCTGGGCGCGCTCCTCCTCCCCTTGGGCTGGCTTGGGCGCAAGGCCCTCCTTTGGAAGCCGGCCCCTCCCGCGGACTTTTGCCTCGAGGTCCCTGACTCCGCCTACTTCGAGGCCCACCTCAAAGGGTTGTTCGAAAGGCTCTCAGGCAGGGGACTCGCCGCTCCCATGACCGGAGGGCCGGTCCCAGGCATCGAGAGCACGGAACCGGTCCAGTCCTCGGTGCGGCTCCGGGACTGCCTCAGGCTCATCCTCATGGCGCCGCTGCTCCTGCCCAGCCTATGGGCGTTGCGCCTCTTGAGCGGCGTGAGCGCCTTCCAAGCCTTCCGCCAGGCCCTCTCGATCTACGCGGTGTACCGCGGGTTCTTCAGCCGCCACCCCTGTCGCCGCTTCATCACGGTCCATGACGACACGAACCACCCATGCCGCGACATCGCCTTCAAGCAGTCGGGAGGCCGGGAGCTCATCGTGATCCAGAACGGGGAGAGGAACCTCCACCCCCAGTTCGCGTTCGGCCGGATGGACCGCTACTTCGTCTTCGGCAAGGCCCACGAGCGCCTGCTCCGGGCCATCGGAGTGTCCGCAGCCTCCTTCTCGCACGTGGGCGCCTTCCTCCTCGACGCCCGCTGGCAGGACCTTTCAGGGACAGCGGGGCCCAAGCTTCACGACATCCTCTTCATCGACCAGTGTTTGTACCCGTTCATCGGCCTCAGCGAGCGCTCCAGCCGCTCCATCGAGGCGATCCTGTGCAACCTCGCCCGCCTCAAGAGTGCGCGGCCGGAGCTTCGGGTCGCCTGCCAGCTCAAGCCTTACGCCGGCCCTGGAGAGCGGGCCGCCAAGGAGGCGGTGCTGAGCCTCCTGAAAAAGACCTTCGGGAATGACATCGCCGTCCTTGAGAACGATGGGAAGGGAGCCGCCTATCGGAACATCCTCCGGTCTGAGCTCGTCATGACCTTCGAATCCGGGCTCGGCTTCGAGGCCCTGAGGCTGGGCGTGAAAGCGCTGTTCGTGAACTATTCAGGGGATCCGGCCGAGACCATGTGCGAAGACGAGCGGTTCCAGCTTGAAGACGACGCGGCTGATTATGGGCGATTCGAGAGCAAGGTCCTCGGGCTCCTCAGCCTGAAGCTCGACGCAATCCCGGAGGCAGCCCTCGAGCGCAACGCTGTCGTGGACGGCAGGTTCGCGGAGCGCGTGGCTGGGCGATCAACGCCGGCTGAGCCGGGCCCAGCGGGCCTCGGCAGCGACCCAATCGGAGGGCTCGTCGATGTCCAGGACTTCATGCTCCGGCACGATCAGGGCCAAGGCACCCTTACCCGAGAAGGACCTCGTCCTCAGGAACGAGCCGGTCGCGACGAGGTAGACCGACCCGTCGTAGCAGTAGGCGGGAGGAAGGTCCTGGCGCCGAGAAGCGGACTTCGCTGGGCAGAACGGGACGAGGCGGCCCTTCTCCACCCGGAAGCACCAGTAAGGGTGCATCGGGGCCAGGGCCACAGAGACCACCCCCCTGCCTCCGCCCTTCTCGAAGAGCCTGACCGCCCTGCGGATGGTCTCCGCAGACCGGAACGGCGAGGTCGGCTGGAGGAGGATGACCGCGTCCGGGACATACCCCTCGTCCTCCTTGAGCTTGCCCAGCAGGTGGACGACGCAGTCCTCGGTCCTGGCCTTGTCCGTGGCCAGGCGGGCCGGCCTCAGCCAAGGCACGGGCACGCCCAGGGACTCCGCGGCCCGAGCGATCTTCGAGTCGTCCGTGCTGACCCAGAGCCGGTCCACGCACCCGGACTCCCGAGCAGCCCGGATAGTGTGGCCGATGAGAGGCACGCCTCCCAAGAGCTTGATGTTCTTGCCTGGAATGCCTTTGGAACCGCCGCGGGCCGGGATGATCCCGAGGATCCTCATGGCGCTATGATATCAATTCCTCTCCGTGAGATGGACCCCGGCCAGCACCAGGACCGACCCTGCCGCCAGGTTCCACCCGACGGTCTCGTTGAGGAGCAGCCAGGCCGCGGCATAGGTGATCAGGGGGATGGTGTAGAGGTAGACGCCCACCTTCTGGGACTCGGTCTTCTCCAGGGCCCGAAAATAGAGGAGGGTCGCGAGGAACGAACAGGTCACGCCGAGAAAGCCCACGGCCAGCCACGACCTGAGGGTGACGGCCCCCAGGCCCCTTCCCAGCAGGGACAGCTCCACCCAGCCCACCGGGACCATGGTCGCGGCGCCCACCATGGTCACGACCCCGGTGAGCTCGAGACTGCCCAACTCGGCCGTGAGCTTCCTGCCGTAGACCGTGAACAGGGCCCAAAGCACGATGCTGACGAAGACAAGGGAGTCCCCCCAGAGATGGCTCCTCAGGTCCACGGAGGCCAGGGTCTGCCAGCCCATGGCCGTGAGGACCCCGGCCAGGGCGATGAGGATCCCGAGGATCCGGCGGTTGCTCAGGCGCTCCCTCAGGAAGGAAGCCGCGATGAGCGCGATGGCGATGGGGCAGGTGACGGCGTAGAGCGAGGCGTTGGAGGCCGAGGTGTACTGGAGCCCGGCGGTCTGGGTGCCGTAGTGCAGACTGGTCCCGAAGAGGCTCAGGATGAGGATGCTCCCCAGCCTCGCGGGCTCCCATGCGCGCCTCGGCCAGCCCCGGGCGCAGAACCACGCGCCGAAGCACGCCGCGGAGACGACGAGCCTCAGCATGGCCACGGTCAGGGGCGGACAGGACTCCAGAGCGACCTTGCTCGCGATGAAGGAGATCCCCCAGAGGAGGCACGCCAGCCAGAGCCCGGCGTGGGTCATGCCGCTCTCCTCAGCCGAACAGGACCTTGGCGAGGGTGTCGGCCCTAGCCAAGGCATCGTCCCTCAGCAAGGTGGAGCCCTTCTCGTCCGAGCCGCACTGGCGGATGAGATGCGACGCATCGAAGCCGTAGGACTTGAAGAAGCGGCGATACCTGGGGTAGATATCGTCGAAGGACTTCTCCCCGCGGAAGCCCTGGCAGAGCACCCACACCGCGGCCCGGCCAGAACGCAGGCGGCTGGGATGCTTCTTGCCGTACCAGTCCGGCACGAGCCATGAGTAGGTGCGGTCGATGAAGCCCTTGAGCTGTGAGCTCACGTCCCCGTAGTACACGGGCGAAGCCAGGATCAGGACGTCGGCCGAGGACGCCGCCTCCAGGACCTCGCCGAGGTCGTCCTGAAGGACGCAGACCTCGGAACGGCCCTTGCACGCCATGCAGGCCTGGCACCCGCGGTAGCTCAGCGCGTTGAGATGGAATCTTCGGACCTCGAAGCCGCGGGCCGCGGCCGCGGCGCAGAGCCTGCCTGCGATGGCGCTGCTGTTGCCGTCCTGCTGGGGACTTCCCAACAGGCACGCCAACCTTTTTTTCATGAGGTGATTATACCTTCTCCAGCCACTTTCCCGGTGAACATGAAAATATCTTTATGGTATCATGGTATCATGAGGCCCCGCGACAAACGGACGAAGCGGACGCCCAGGAGAGCAGGCATGCCCACCAAGACGAAGTCCTCCCAAGCCCACACCCGCATCACCGTCGGCCTGCCGAACCTTCAGGACCAGCTCAGGATGGTGGACCGCACTTCCGGCAAAGCGCCCGAGGTGGAGCAGGAGCGCTGGAACGGCCTCAAGCAGCTCCTCTCCGAGCTCTACACCCAGCTCCAGTACCAGAAGCAGGTCCGGGTCTACCGGCTCGGCCACCGCAGCCAGTCGAAGACGAGCTGAGCCCTACCCCGGCAGGACGAGTTCCAGGGCCACGAAGTAGGCCAGCATCAGAACCCCTCCCAACGGCGCGGCGAACGCCGCCCACTCCCTGCTCTTGATGCCGAGCTTGGAGGCGCAGATGATGTTCGGGATGTTCCCCGGGATGAGCATCCCGCCCGAGATCAAGAGGCCCATGAGCAGGTAGGTGATCTTGTCCGCGCTCATGGAGGGCACGATCTCAGCCGCGGTCAGGGTCGCGTTGTCGAGCACGGCCGAGATCGAGTTGATCCAGTAGAGCCCCCAGTTGGGCACCTTGGCCACGGTCTGCTCCGCCAGAGGCGCGAGGCCCGCGCCCAGGAACACGAGCGCCATGACGAAAAGGTAGACCTTGCCGGCCCGGAGCACGATGTCTCCCACCCGCTCGGGCCGGTCCTCGGACAGGGAGGCCGCGGCCGAAACCGCGTGCCCGGTCTTGGCCCCGGCCAGGAACGAGACCACCGCCACACCGGGCACGATCCAGACCGCGAGAAGCTTGAAGAGGAAGAAGAAGTCCGCGTGGTGCGGCGCGCCCTTGAGCTTGGAGACAGCGATGGTCGACAAGGGCTCGCCGATGGGGGTCAGGGCCGCTCCCAGGCCGATGGCGTAGCAAGCGCAGATGACGAGCCGGACCTCGTATTTCCGGTCAAGACGCAGGGCTGTCACGACCTCGGCCAGCAGCAGGGCGGCGATGATCGCGGTGATGACGCTCGACAAGAGCCCCAGGCCGAAGACGAGGAGCATGATGGCCGCAGGGCGGCCCATCAAGCCGATGAGGCCGTCCACGGCACCGCGCACCCTGGACCTGAAAGAACGGAACAGGAAGCCCACCACCAGCACCGCGGCCGTGATCTTGACCGGCTCCATGAACCCTTCCGCGACCAGGTGGCCGGACCATTTCTTCGAGATGGTGACGGCCAGGACGCCCATGACGAGCAGGAAGGCCTCGAGCTCCTCCTCCACCTTCTTGACGGAGAAGGGCAGCACGAGCACCAATCCCATGACAACGGCCAGGCCGATGACAGTCTCGAGGCTCATCCAAGCCTATTTTGATATAAATGGCGAAGGACATCAACAGATGAGCAGCCTCGCCCCTATCCTCCTCGGGTCCATGCTCCTGGCCTCCCAGGGCATGGCCGCAGCTGCCGTGAAGAGCCCGTGGAGGAAGGAGACCGTCAAGGGGCTCTTCTCCGCCTCGGTCCCGGCGGACTGGACGACCAAGGAATTCATCTACGTCCAGGAACCCGGCAGGGCCTTCACGGACGGACTCTCGCGCATCAGCGCCGAGCTCCACGGGGAGAAGACCAGCCGCTATCCTTCCGTCCCCGAGTTCCTCAAGCAGATGGAGAACCTTGGCGGCGCCCTCAAGAAGACCGGCACGGTCAAGGTCGCAAGCCGGACATGCCCCCGGTTCCAGCGCCGCCGCGAGATGCGGCGCAACGAGGAAGGCCGCGACTTTTGGGAGTACCATTACGAGGAATACGCCCTGGTCCGCGCCGCCAGGGGATTCTGGGTCCTCAAGTTCTCCCACGCCGGCCCCATGTACGAGCCCAAGCCGGACGGCCTGCCGGCTTGGGAGCGATTTCTGGCGACCTTCCGCCCTCTAGCCTAGCCGGGCGAGAAATGTTAGCCTCTGGACCATGGCGGCGCTCTCCATCTTCCGCACAAAGTCCGTCGACAGACTGCTGAGGGAGTCCGAGGCCTCGGGCCACCAGCTCAAGAAGGTCCTGGGCGCCTTCGACGTCACCATGATCGGCATCGGCGCCATCATCGGGGCCGGCATCTTCGCCATGGTGGGCAGGGCCGCGGTAGGCAGCGACGGCATCCCCCCGGCCGGGCCAGCGCTCATCATCTCCTTCATGCTCACCGCGATCGCCTGCGGGTTCACGGCCCTCTGCTACGCGGAGCTTGCGGCCATGGTGCCCATCTCGGGCTCGGCCTACACCTACGCCTACGCCACCATGGGCGAGCTCGTGGCCTGGATCATCGGCTGGGACCTCATCATCGAGTACGCCATCGGCAACGTGGCCGTGGCCATCTCCTGGTCCGGGTATTTCAACGACTTCATCAAGACCGCCTTAGGGTGGGACATCCCCCTATGGGCCCGGATCGACTACCGGACCTTTGTGCAGGGCGGCTTCGACCTCTCCGCGGTCCCCCACATCCTCAGTATCCCGATAGTCCTCAACCTCCCGGCCGTGGCCATCGTGCTGGCCCTGACGGTCCTGCTCGTCATCGGGATCAGGGAGTCCACGCGCTTCAACGACGTCATGGTGGTGTTCAAGCTCCTCGTGCTCGCCCTCTTCATCGGCGTGGGCTTCTACTACTTCCGGTGGGAGAACTGGACCCCGTTCGCGCCGGGCGGGTGGAAGGGCATCCAGGTCGGCGCCGCCACCGTCTTCTTCGCCTACATCGGGTTCGACGCGGTCTCGACCGTGGCCGAGGAGACCAGGAACCCCAAGCGCGACATGCCCCTGGGGATCATGGGCTCCCTGGCCATCTGCACGGTGCTCTACATCCTCGTGACCGTGGCCCTCACGGGCATGATGCCCTTCATGGAGCTCAAAAACAAGCTCGCCGAACCCCTGGTCGCGGGCCTGGAGTACAACCACGTCAGTCCCTGGATCGTCGGCTTGGTCTCCTTAGGCGCGGTGGTGGCCAACACCGCGGTGCTCCTGGTCTTCCAGATGGGCCAACCCAGGATCTTCTTCTCCATGAGCCGCGACGGCCTGCTCCCGCCCTACTTCGCCAGGGTCCACCCCAGGTTCAGGACCCCGCACGTCACCACGATCTGGACCGGCATCGTGGTCGCGGCCCTCTCGGCCTTCTGCAACATCGATGAGATGGCCAACCTGTGCAACATCGGCACGCTCTTCGCCTTCGTCCTGGTCTGCGCGGGAGTCATCATCCTGCGCCGCAAGGACCCGGACCGGCCGCGGCCCTTCAAGGTTCCGGGCGGCGTGGTCACGCCCATCCTCGGCATCCTGTTCTGCCTGCTCCTGATGAACGGGCTCGACACGATCACCTGGCTGAGGTTCGGCGCCTGGCTGGTCATCGGGCTGGTCATCTACTTCGCCTACGGATTCAAGCGCAGCGCGCTCAAGGCGCGCTAGGAGGACTCATGGAAGCCCCTGGACGCAACGACCCCTGCCGGTGCGGCAGCGGGAAGAAGTACAAGGCGTGCTGCTGGGAGAAAGACCGCGCCCAACAAACTGAAAAACCGACTCCGCCGCCCGCTCCCGCGCCCGAGGCCGCCGGCAAATCCGACAAGCCTCATGGCCAGAGCTGGCAGCAGATCATAAAGGACCGCCACCCAGGCAAGAAGCGCTAGAGGAGGATCTTCCGTGGATCTGGTGACCCACACCCTCGCGGGGGTCGCGGTCGGCCAGGCGTGCCTGAGGAGGCGCTACGGGCCGGAGGCGGTCACGGTCCTGGCGTGGGCCTCGGTCCTGCCCAACATCGACAGCGCGCCCCTGCTCACGGGCGCCCCAGCCGCGGTCCTTTTTCGTAGGACCTTCGGCCACTCCCTGCTCCTCATGCCCCTTTGGGTCCTCGCCCTGGCGCTCTTCTTTAAATGGCGCTACCGCGAGCGCGGGCTCTGGGGCTTCCTCGGGCTCTCGACCTTGGGCGTCGGGCTTCACCTCTTCCTCGACCTCTTCGACTCCTATGGGACCTTCCTCCTCTGGCCCGTCTCATCCTTCCGACCGGCCCTCGACGTCCTCTTCGGGATCGACGTCTTCCTCCTGGCCGTCCTCCTGGCCCCCTTCCTGCTCGCCGTCGCCCCGAGTCTCCGACCCCGTCTGCAGACCCTCTGCCGGGCGTCGCTCGCCTGCGCGGCGGTCTATGTCCTGTTCGCCTGGTCGCAGCATGGGCGGGCCTCGGCTCTCCTGGCGGAGCGGACCGAGTCCCTCCGGCCGTCCTTCTCCCGGGTCCTGCCCGAGCCCCTGGGGCCCCTGCGCTGGCAGGGGATCGCGCGGTCCTTCTCCGAGTACGAGCGCTACGACATCCGCTCCCTCGCCGGCAGGACAGGGGAACCGGACATCATTGCGACGCAGGAGGACGCGCCAGCCGCGTTCCTGGCCCGGAACACCGGGATGGGTCTGCGCCTCGACGCGTTCTATGCCGCGCCGATCTGGAACGTCCGGATCTATCCCGACGGAAGCGCGCTGGCGAGCGTCTACGATCTCAAATCCATCAGCCTGACCCTGGGCCCGAAACGCCTCCTCCCGTTCCGATTCCTCGTCTCAAAGGAAGGGAACATCGAGACCCTGGGCTGGCTGGGAAGGCCGGACCGAAGCTCGGGAGCGCGGGAATGATCAAAGACAGACTGGCCCGCCTATTCAAAGACCCCGACGCCGTGGCTCCGAAGCACCTGACCCAGTTCACCCGTCAGTTCGCGACCCTCATCAGCGCGGGCGTCCCGATCATCCGGGGCCTGACCGTGCTCCAGAAGCAGGCGCCGACGCCGGGCTTCAAGGCGGTCCTGGGGAGGGTCCGCGAGGACATCGAGGCCGGACTCTCCATCACAGAGGCCCTCGCCAAGCACCCGGCCGCCTTCCCGAAGCTCTACGTGGCCATGGTCCGGGCCGGCGAGGTCGGGGGCATCCTCGACACCATCCTTGACCGGCTCTCCTTGTTCCTGGAGAGCTCGGAGGCCATCAAGGCCAAGGTCAAGTCCGCGATGATGTACCCAATCGTGGTGCTGGCCATCTGCGCCGGGGTCACGGTCTTCCTCATGGTCTTCGTCATCCCGAAGTTCCAGATCATCTTCCAGGGCTTCGGCAAGGAGCTCCCGCTCCTCACCCAGGCCCTCATCGACCTCTCCGCCTTGGTGAAGCGCTTCTTCATCCTCATCCTGCTCGCCCCCGCCGCCGCATGGTACGCCTTCAAGAGGTTCTACGCAACGCCCGACGGCCAGCGCTTCGTCGACGCCAAGCTCCTGAAGGTCCCGTTGTTCGGCCCCATCATCCAGAAGGCCGTGATCGCGCGCTGGACGCGCACCTTGGCCACCCTTGTCAAGTCAGGGGTCCCGGCCCTCCAGGCTCTCGACACATCGGCGGACACGGCGGACAACACCGTCATCGCGGACGCGGTCCGCCAGGCGCGGGACTCGGTCAAGGACGGGGGCAGCCTCTCCAGCCCGCTGGAGAAGTCAGGTCTTTTCCCAGACATGGTCGTCTCCATGGTGGCCACGGGCGAGGAGACGGGCAGCCTCGACACCATGCTGGCCAAGGTCGCGGACTTCTACGAGGCCGAAGTGGACACGGACATCAAGGGCCTGGCCTCCATGATCGAGCCCATCGTCATCGTGCTCATGGGCCTCATCGTGGGAACCATCGTGGCCGCCATGTTCCTGCCGATCATGGACTTCACCCCCGAGTGACGCGGACCGGCTAGACGCCGAAGAGGGTGGAAAGGAAAGACGGGCGCGGGGCGCGAAAATCCGCGACCGGCGACCCGTAGAACAGCAGGACCTTGCGGACGTAGCCGCGCGTCTGCCCCCGCCACTGCCGGTTCGTCAGGGAGCGGGGGCCTGCGTTGTAGGAGGCGATGACCCGCTGCCTCAGCCAGGACGGCCCTTCGGGATAGGGCACGCCCTTGAGCTTGTACTGGATCCACGCGGCGCGGAAGAGCAGGGCGAGGTAGGCGGTGCCGGCGCGGATGTTCTCCTCGGGGTCGGACAGGTCCCGGCGGGACACGCCGACCTCCTCCGCGGTGAGGGGCATGACCTGCATGAGACCGGCCGCGCCCTTCGGGGACATCACGCGGGGCCTGAACTCGGATTCCGCGGCGATAATGGACTTGACGAGGCGGGGATCAAGGCCGTGCCGCTTGGAGTGCTTGAGGATGAGGCCGTCGTAGCGGTCGGTCACGTCCGGACGGGACGCGAGGATGTTGAAGGTCAGCCGGTAGGCCGGAGTCGCGGCCGGGGCCGGCACCACGGGCGAGGCCGGCGCGGGCTTGCGGACCCGTCCCGAGGGAATGCGGCTCCGGGTCCGGGCGGGGACGCTGATGCCCACCATGCGGGCGAAGGCCGGGCCGGGCAGGGCGTTACGGGCAATGTGCGAGGCCGCGGCCACCACGGCGCGCATATGGAAAGCGGCCGGGGACAGGAACGAGGTCTGGCCGTAGACCGTGGAGACTGAGGCCAGGATCGCGACCCAGATGAGGACAGGCTGGAGTTTCTTGGAAACCAAGGGGTGATGGATATTATACCAGAAAAGGACCCTCCTTCCGACGGGAATATGGACCACGGGGCTCACGGCTCCACGCTCCGGACCATGTCCCGGTGTTCCTGCGTCCTGGCCGTCTCGACCACGCTCTTCCACGCCGCTGAATCCCTCCCCAGCTTCGCGGCCAGGGCAGTCAGAAAAGCCTTCGGGTCCAGGGCGGAAGCCGTGCTCCTGCTCCGGCTGAGGAGCTGGCCCAAGACGCCCCACGCCGGACCTGAGTCGAACCCGCCCGCGTCGATGAGGATCCAGGATCTCTTCCCGGCGTCCCAGATGAGGTTGCCCAGGTTGAGGTCCGCGGTGCGGCCGAGCCGCAGAAGTCCAGCCGCGAAGTCCACCAGGGCCGCGACATGCTCCGGCCCCAGGCCCCCGCGCTTTGCGATGTCGCAGATCCGTTCCCCGGAGACGAGGTCCTTGACGATGACCAGGCCGTCCTTGCTGTGGCCGCGCATCCGGGCGTGGGGGATGTCCGTCCGCGCCATCTCCTCCAAGGCCGCGACCTCGGAGCCGAAGACCGGGACGTCGGCGAACCCCGGATAAACGAGTTTGACGACCAGAGGCTCGCCCTCGACGGCGTAGACCCACGCACCCGTCCCCTCCCCCAACTTCTCGCCGAGGACGTAGGAGCGGCCGTTGACGCGGACCGTGTCGCCTTGATTTCCGGGCCACTCCGGGATGCTGTCCGGGAGGGAAGACACGGCGGAGAGCCGCGCCAAGGCCTCCCATTGTCCCTGCAGCGACATCGCCTGAAAATCGGGTCCTTCGAGGTAGTCCTTGAGCTTGTCCGAGGAGCCCCAACCCGCGGCCTGGTCTTCCAGGAAAGCCGTCAGCTTGCGAACCTCATGAGCGGCCCTCGACATGGGCGCGTCGACGAGCTCCCGGGGGGCGAGCACGCGGTTGAAGACCCGGCCCTCGGTCATGAACCCGATCAAGTCCGGCTTGCTGCCGGATTCCCCGCGCGAGGAGAGCATGTTCGCCTTGAGCACGACCTCGGCGGGGACGCCGCGCTCGACAACGACCGCGCCCTGGGGCAGGGCCGAGCCCTCGGGCACGAACAGGTCCATCCATTCCCCGGCCGCCAGCTTCTCGTAGCGGCCCGAGCCCTGGCCCACGGCCAGCCTCCCGTCCTGGACGAAACCGATGCCGGGCCTGACGACCGCGGAGAGGTCGAGGGTTTCGCCGGCACCCTGCCGCTGGAGGAGCCCTTCGTAAGCGGCCAGGGAAGGAAGGGACGGCACGGAAGGCGCGGCTTGGATGGAGCCAAGGGGAGCGAGGGCAGGAACGCCGCTGTTCTGAAGACCGAAGATATTGCCGGTCAGGAGATTGGGAAAAGCACTGACCGCGGCAGGCGTCCCGACATTGGAGGGTATCCGGACCGGAGCGCGCAGCTGCGCCAGGCTGGGACTCGGGATCAGCCCCAGAGCGAGGAGCTGTAAGGCCGCCAATCCGGTCCAAGACCGCATGTCATAAGTGTGCTTTAGGAACCGATTTCGCGCAAAGGCCTATGGACCCATCCAAAAGGGCCGATCGGTCCTAGGGAAAGAACCCTTTCCAGAAGGTCCGTTTGATCGGCGGGAGCGGTAGGGGTATCATTGAAATATTGGAATTCCCGGAGAGGGTTTTGTCGCATCCAGACCGGATCCAAGCAATAAAACAAGTCAAAACACCGGTTTTGGCACCTTGACAGCGAATGCGTCAAAACCCCTGACGATGACTTTAAAAAACGCGGTTTCCCCTGCGCAAGGGAGAGGTCATGACGCTATCAGACTTCTGGCGGGCGAGACTGAGCCGGATGATCTCCCGGTACACGGACCTGAGAAAGCGGGCGTCCTGACCGCGGGCCCGGCCGGACACGCGGGAGAGCACCTCGGCCTCGCGGCGGCGGTCCCTCGGAGGGGACTTCAGGGGCGCCAGGACCTCGACAAGTCTCAGCCGGGCGAGCAGGAGGTCGGCGATCCTCCTGTCCAGAGCGTCGATGCCGCGGCGGATCTCCTTCAGGGAAGCCATGAGGCGATTATAGAAAAGAGCGGGGGCGCCGAGCAGCGCCCCCGCACCTTTCCGGGTCTGGATCTACAGCTTGATGTCGCCCTGCATCGAGGTGATGGCGGCCATGGTCACGATGTCATCGACACTGCAGCCCCGGGACAGGTCGTTGACCGGCTTGTTGAACCCGGTCAGGATGGGGCCGATGGCCTCGGCGCCGGTCAGGCGCTGGGCCAGCTTGTAGCCGATATTCCCGGCGTTCAAGTCCGGGAAGATCAGCACATTGGCCTGGCCGGCCACTTTGCTGCCCGGGAACTTCTTCTGCCCGATGGCCGGGACCAGGGCGGCGTCGCCCTGCATCTCGCCGTCGATCATGAGGTCCGGCGCCTTCTCCTTGGCGATGCGGGTGGCTTCCTTGACCTTGTCGACCAGCTCGTGCTTGGCCGAGCCGGCGGTGGAGAAGGAAAGCATCGCGATCTTGGGCTCGAAGCCGCAGAGGATCTTCGCGGCCCGGGCGGAGGCGATGGCGATGCCCGCGAGGTTCGGGGCGGACGGGTCGGGGATGATGGCGCAGTCGCCGAAGATAAGGATGCCGTTCTCGCCGATCGCCTTGTTCTGGAAGACCATGATGAAGAAGCTCGAGACCACCCCGGCCTTCTTGTCGGCCTTGATGATCTGGAGCGCGGGCCGCACCGTGTCGCCGGTGGCGTGGTCCGCGCCGCTCAGGTAGCCGTCGGCCGCCCCGGCGTTGACCATCATGATCCCGTAGGTGAGGGGGTCCTGCATCTGCTTGGCGGCGTCCGCCTCGGTGCAGCCCTTCTCCTTGCGGGCGTTGAAATAGGTTTGGATGTATTCCGCCTGCTTGGGGTCCTTGGCGGGATGGATGATCTGGACCTTGGAGATGTCGACCGACTTGTCCTTCGCCACCCTCAAAATGCGGTCCGGGTCGCCCACCAGGATAGGCTCGACGATCGCCTCCTTCGTCAGGATCGCGGCAGCCTGCACGGTCCGGGGCTCGTCGCCCTCGGGCAGGACGATCTTGCGGCGCTTCGCCTTCGCTTTCGCTCTTAGCTCATTGATGATATCCATACTCCTCCTATGCGGGGTCCTCTTTCACTGAATGCACCTCGCAACAATGGGGCCACGACGCCGCGGCCCGTCCGTCACAGATCCTTGATCTCCTTGAGCAGGGCCATGGCGTCCGCGACCCGGCGACGGGGGTCGGGATCGAGGACGCGGGCGAGCATCCCGTCGACGCTCTTGGGCAGCCCGGCCGACTGGGAGAGCGGCATGAAGACCATCCTCTCCTTCTGGGCGAGGAAGTCCGGCCCCTTGAAGGGCCGTTCCCCGGCCAGCATCTCGTAGAGGCAGACCCCGAGGGCGTAGACGTCGGAAGCCTTGCCGCACTTGCCGAGGTGCTGCTCCGGCGCCATGTAGGCCAGCGTCCCCCGCCCTCGCGCTGGGTGAGGATGGTCATCGCCTCCTCGAACTCCCTGGCGAGCCCGAAGTCCATGACCTTGGCGTAGCCGTTCGAGTCGATCATGATGTTGGCGGGCTTGAGGTCCCGGTGGAGGATGTTCGAGCGGTGCGCGTAGTCCACCCCCTGGCAGACCTGCTCCATGATCCGCCGGCAGTCCTCGAGCTTGAGCCTGCCCTTGAGGTGCAGGACCTCGGAGAGCGGCTTGCCGTCCACGTAATCCAACACGAGGTAGAGCTCGCCCCGGTGGTCCACGATGTCGTGCACCCCGACGATGTACGGATGGGTCAGGCGCGAGACGAGCCGGGCCTCCTCGATGAATTTTTCGCGGTGCCCGGCGTTGGCCTGGAGGTCGGCCCGCATCCTCTTGAGCGCCACCTTGCGCCCGAGCTGCCGGTCCGTGGCGAGGAAGACCACCCCCATGCCCCCTTCCCCGATCTGGAAGACCAGCTCGTAGCGTCCCCCGATGAGGCTGACCGTCGGACCCGCCTGCCCGAACGCCGCCTGGGCGACGCTGGCCATCCCGAGCCGAGCCTGCTCGAGGACGAGGGCCCGGCGCTTGACCGCGCGGTCGACGGCGGTGACCAGGCGCGTCGCCTCCACGGGCTTGATGATAACGTCGTCGGCTCCGAGTTCGACGAGCCGGCTCATCTCCCGAACGGACCGCTCGAGCGGGTAAAGGTCCAGCATGAAGACGAAGCGCAGGTCCGGGTCCGCGGCGTGGAGCTTCCGGGCGAGCTCCGGCGCCGCGTCCACGGCGTAGGAGAAAGACATGGAGAAGGAGACCCCGACCACGGCGACGTGGAAGCGGCCCTTCGACGCCGCCAGCGCCAGCGCCTCGTCGCCCGTCTTGACCATCTCGACATGGTAGCCGTCGGCGAGCAGGGCGCGGGCCAGGTCCGCGAGCTTTCCGAGGTCGCCGTCGACAAGGAGGATCGGGAACTTCACGGGCGCGAAGGCGCCGACGTTGGAGCAGACCAGCATCGGCACGATGTGCCGGGCCTGGGCCCGCTCGAGCCGCACGGGCCCCCCCTTCGCGAGGGCCTTCCCGGCCTCGACGACCGGGTCGGCGTTGCTCAGCCGGTAGCACACCGCCCCGGGGATCTTCGCCCGCAAATCGGCGTCGAGCCTCGCCGCCTCGTCGCGCCCCCCCTCGAAGAGGACCGCGGCCACGTGGCCGAGCAGCCCCGCAGGCCCGGGCGGCCCTCCTGCCGGAGCGGCGGCCTGCGGGGTCCCCCCCCTGCCGAGAAAGCCGTCGAAGAGGCGGCCGTAGAAGCCCTTCTCCTTGAGGGCGGGGATGGGCGCCTGGCCGAGCAGCTCCACGATGCCCTCGACCGTCTGGAGGACCACGGGCTGCACACCCGTCGGCTTGAAGGACAGCTCCACCGCCCGCGCCAGGAACACGGGCCGGTCCACCAGGAAGATCACGGGGCGTCCGGCGGCCGCCACCTCATCGACGAACTTGGCCGGCAGGGGCCAGCTCAGGTCCCGCAGGGAACTCTCGCGGCCGGGCGACGGGTCGGAATCGGGCTGGATGAAGAACACCGCGGCGCGCTGGCCCGCGCCGGAGGCCTCAACGAGCTTGAGGCACTCGGCTTCGGGGACGAGCCCGAGGTCGAAGGCCAGGATGTTGACGCGCCGGCGGTCGAAGACCCGGTCGACCGCGGTCCTGGCCTCGGCCAGGGTTGGGACCGCCTGGACGTCGAACTCCCCGCTCTTGTCCCCGCCGACGATGGCGTCGAGGAGGCCGCGGTCCGAGCCGACCAGCAGGAGGTTGCCCCGGGACATCTATCTCCTCGGCTTCGGATACTCCTTCACGGGATCGAGCTTCTCTGCGTAGGCCGACTCCCAGAGCTGCCGGTGGACCGCGGCGGCCTTGCCCGCCAGGGACTCATCCTTGATTACGACCTCCAGGTTCCGGGAATTATCGAGGTACCCGCCGCTCCAGTTGCTCGTCCCGAGCCAGAGGAGCTCGCCGTCGAGGACCATGTACTTGGAATGGATGACCCGGCTGAAGGGAATGTGGCCCTCGGCCGCCTGGGGCAGGGTCGCCATCCGCACCTCGACGCCCGGCACGAGCGAGAGGCTCTTGAGATGGTCCACCTCCGGATGCTCCGCGTTCCAGTTCGAGACCAGGAGCCTGACCTGGACGCCGCGGGCCGCCGCGGAACGCAGGGCGTTGTCGAGCGGAGGATAGAAGCGCTTGGTCCGGGTCAGCGGAGCGTAGTCCAAGACCTGGATGAGGAGTTCCTTCTTGGCCGAATCGATCAAGCGCACGAGCTCGGACTCGGAGTCCCCGACGCCCAAGGGGTTGAAGGCCCAGGGACTGGCCACGAGGTAGGCCCTCTTCTTGAAGTCCGCGGCGGGCCTGACCTTCCGGAGAGGCTTGGCGGCCTTGCCGGCCGCGGCCCGGGCCGCGCCGGCCCAGTCGGCCTCAAAGACCGCGGCCATGTCCCTGACGATTCTGGCCTTGCTGATCCTCAATCCCAGCTCATGGATGTGCTTGAGCGAGCGCCAGTCGAAGTTCTGGCTGCCCAGGTAGGCCTCCCGGCCGTCCACCACGAAGTACTTGGCGTGGATGATCCCGTCCTTCTTGACCGCCCCGAAGTCCACGACCCGAAGCTCGAGGTTGGGGATCTTCCTGAGCCTCTCGAACCCCTCGGCCGAGGCCTTGGCCATCTTGGACTCGGCGAGGAACCGGATCTTGACCCCGCGCTTGGCCGCGGCCTCCATCTCGGCCAGCACCGGATCCAGGGGCTCGCCATCCTTGGGAGTGATGTAGAACTGGCAGAAGTCCACCCTCTTCTTCGCCCCGGCGACCATCTCCCGCCAGACGTCCGCGGCCTGCCGCAGGTCCGGCTGACCGAGCGTCGTCTCGACGGGCAAGGTGTAGACCAGCTCGAAGCCCGGGATGACCGATCCCCCGAAAGCCCAGCAGGGCGCAAGAAGCGCGGTGACGGAGATCAAGGACGTCCGGATGGCCGCTTTCATGTCACCTCCATGACGACACCGGGTATCATAACATACCCATGTGATAGGGCGGGAATCACCGGATGGCGGCTTCGAGGAAGGGCGGCAGGCTGAAGGCTGACCGGTGCATGTCCGGCGAGTACCAGCGCAGGCCCTTGAGCCCCCTGGCCCGGCCGGCTTTGAGGCCGCGGAGCGGATGGGGGCCCTTGGAAGCGAAGGTGAACGCCCAGAGCCCGCCCGGATAGGTCATGTTCGTCAGGAGGAAGGGCCGCGCCACCCGGAACACCGGCTTCAGGATGGACATGAGGTTCTTGATGGTGCCGATCTCGTAGAAGGGCGAGCCGGCCTGGCTGACGACGATGCCCTCCGGCGTCAGCACCCTGCGCACGTCCTTGTAGAAGGAAGGGCCGAAGAGCGCCTTGGCCGGTCCGAACGGCTCGGTCGAGTCCACGATGACCACGTCGAAGCGCTCTTGTGTCCGCCGGACGAATTTGACGCCGTCCTCGATAAGGATCCGGCAGCGCGGGTCGCCGAGGGCGACGGCCGTGCCGGGCAGGAAGCGCCGGGACGCCTCCACCACGAGGCCGTCTATCTCGACGAGGGCGCAGGACTCCACGCACCGGTGCCTGAGGACCTCGCGGACCGAACCCCCGTCTCCCCCGCCGATGACCAGGACGCGGCGCGGCCGCGGGTGGACGCAGAGGGGGACGTGGGCGATGGTCTCGTGGTAGACGAACTCATCGCGGTCCGAGACCATGGTCATGCCGTCGATGAGCAGGAGCCGGCCGTGGCCGGCGGTCTCCACGACCTCCACCTTCTGGAAAGGACTGCGGCCGCTGAAGAGCCGGCGGCGCACCCGGAACCCGGTCCTCAGAACGCCCTGGTAGACCTCATCGACCCATTTCTCGGTCATGTGATGGGAAAAGCCGCGGTCGCGCTCTTGACCGGCCGGAAGTGGTGGTCGAAGCTGACCCGGTAGCCGGCCGCCAGGTTCTGCCGCACGGAGCGCTTGACGGGGTACGGGACCCGGATGTCCCGGCGCGAGCCCATGGGCTGGAACAGGAGCACGTCGCACGAGCGGGGCTTGAAGATGCCCAGCAGGCGCTTCATCAGGCGGTTGGCGTCCGGCCCGACCTGATTGGTCTCGAAGCTGACGTAGGAGCCGATCCTCTGCGGCGTGACGTGGAGGGTGTAGTACCTCGTGCCGCGGACCGCGTTGAGCGAATAGCCCATGGGCTCGAAGAGGTGGTCGTCCACTTCGAAGCCGGGCAGGAGCGACCAGACGCCGGACTCCTCTTTGATGTACCTCCGCCGGTGCTGGGGCCCGGCCATGAAGACGCGTCCGGCTGCAGGGTCGATGCCGTGCAAGAGGATCTCGAGGGTCAGGTCGTCGGGGTCCGGCGCCGAGGCCCGGTCGAGGTGGAAGAGGAAGACGTGGTGGTCGTCGCCGTCGCCGAAGCGAAAGGCCTTGCCCTCCATCCGCCTCGAGAGCCTTTTCACGTCGTCGAAGAAGTTCGAGGGCTGGTACTCCTGGAACAGGGCATTCTTGCGCTCGTAGATGAGGTATTGGAAATTCCCGACGCCCAGGTCCGAGCACATCCGGAGCACCGCGGCCACCAGGTCCGTGCGGCCGCAGGTGATCATGGTGAGCCAGCCGTCCGTCACGAAGAGGCTCGACTCCGAGAGAAGGTAGGCGTCCATGCGTTCGCCCCGCATCTCGGAGAGGATCTTGGCCCGGGCAGAACCCGCCACGCTCTCCCAATAGGCGCGGCCCCTGGCGCGCAGGGAAGGCTGGCCGGGCGCCAGGGCCAGCTCGACCTTCTTCTCAGGACCCTCGAAGAACATGGCAGGGAAGATGATGCCTTCCCGCCGCCCCTGGTGTCAAGGCCGCCGTGGAGCCTGTAATAGAAAATTTAAAATGTCCGCTTCCAGAAAAATAGAAATGTCCGCTTTTAGGGTAGCATCGAGGGATGGACGACACCGAAAGGATCAATCTCAGCATGCGTGAAATAGACAGGCTACGGGTCATTCGTGATTTTCTAGACGGTCGCGTCCCGCAGCAACAAGCAGCCGAACAGCTCAAGCTGGGCGCCCGGCAAGTACGGCGGCTGTGCCGCCGTGTGAAAGCCCAGGGTGCCCGCGGGATACGGCATGGACTACGAGGCAGGCCTGGGAACCACCAACTGGCCTCTGGCCTGCTGGAGCGAGCCCTGAAGCTCGTGGCGGCCCATTACCACGACTTTGGGCCCTCCTTTGCCAACGAAAAGCTGCTCGAGCGCCATGGCCTGCATTTGTCGACGCCTACCCTGCGCAAGGGCATGGTGGCGGAGGGGTTGTGGCGTCCCAAGCGCCATAAGCCCTTCCATCGGGCCTGGCGGCCACGCAGGGCCTGCGTGGGGGAGCTGACGCAAGTGGATGGCTCGGACCACGATTGGTTCGAGGGCCGTGGGCCTCGCTGCGCCTTGATCACCTTCGTCGACGACGCGACGTCCGGGGTCCTGTTGGGACGCTTTGCAAAGGCGGAGGACACCCTGACGCTCATGCGCCTGGCCAAGGAATACTTCCGCCGCTATGGGCGCCCCCAAGCCTTCTATGTGGACAAGGATTCGATCTACAAGGTGAACCGACAGGCCGACCTGGACGAGCAGTTGCGCGACGAGCAACCCATGACCCAGTTTACCAGGGCGATGGACGAACTGGGCATCGGGGTCATCTGCGCGCACAGCCCACAGGCCAAAGGCCGGGTGGAACGCGGGTTCAAGACCCACCAGCACCGCCTGGTCCGGGAACTGCGCCTGGCCGGCGTTTCCAGCATGGAGGAAGGCAATCGATTCCTCGATCAGGATTACCTCGGCGGCCACAACGTCCGGTTTGCCGTCGAAGCAGCCAACGCCACGGATGCCCACCGGAAGCTCTTGGCGGCCCATCGCTTGGACCAGATCCTCTCCCTGCGCAGCGAGCGGACCATGAACAACGACTACACCCTGCGTTATGTCAACAAGTTCTTCCAGGTGCTGGAGCACCAACCGGTCCGCATCAGGCCTGGTGACCGGGTCCAGGTCGAAGTCCGCCTCGACGGCACGACCCATCTGCGGTTCAAGGATGCCTACCTGAACTTCAAGCCGATCGAAAAGCGCCCATATCAGCCCTACTTGCAAGCCCGGCCGTCACGGGCCAAGCAGCGGGAACATCCGGAGGCAAAAGGGGTGGGCTCAACACCAGCCAAGGACCATCCTTGGAGACGATTCTATCTCCCGGGGTCGAACCGCGGACAGCATCCAGTCATGAGGGGAGACGCCATTTAACATGCACGCCGATTCACGAATCAAGGGAAGAGATGCCAGGCTGCAGAGAGAGATCTCTCTTCCTCATGACCGGACACTTCTAAATTACGGATTACCGGACATTTCTATTCTCTTGCAACAGGCCGCCGTGGAGCCCTCATGGAAGCGCCTCGAACTCTATGGCTGGCGTCCTAAAAACAAACTCATCTTCTCGTGGAGGATGACCGCTCCTTCGCGTATACTCCTTCACGCTGTCAAATAGCATGGTATCGTAGACAGCGCGGACGAAGTACTTGCCTGGCTTGGGGAAATAATACAGCGCGCGGGCGAATTCCCCGATTGGTTTTGGCCGAGGCATGTGGTAGACGTAAACAGCGCATGGATCAAACCCGACCCAGCCTGCTGTCCGCGTTGAGGCTCCGGGTTCGAGCAAGACGACATGGGACTCCGGTTCCCTTCTCTTTTCCTTAGGCACGAAGGCGCGCAGCTTAAGATTGATCTCGCGCCAGTCCAGCCCTTTCTTGCGCAGCTTCTCGACGAAGGCCGAGGTTTCCGCGTATTCAAGGTCTCCCGGCTTAAGTTCCACTGGATCGGGCCGGCAATCGGGAGCATGGAGAGACATCACCGGATGGGGACCAGGCATCCGGTTTCCTGCGGCATCAGTCACTTCCAAGAATATCCCCAGCGGATCCATGAGGTCGCCTTCCTTCCTGTCAGTGATCGGCCCGGGCTCGTAGAATCTCTCGGGGGTGATGGCCAGTCTCTTCGTCCCGACGTTCTTGAGCTCAGCTTGAACCCATAGGGATAGGAATGCTCCCTTCTTCCACGTGTCCGCATCACGATCTTCCGGCGCGATCTTGGTCTTATAGACCCGCAGGGTCAGTTGGGCGGGACCGCTTGAGGCCGTGACCTCTGCCGCGGCGGACAACTGCGCGGAAGTCCCCGGCACGGTGCCAGAGGCAGACGGTTTCTCAGGTACCGAGAGGCCAGGTGCCGCAGGCGGAGCCTTCTTCTTGCCGCAGCCGGCCAAGGCCAAGGCCAGCATCATGAGCCAGACCCATCGCTTCATCGCTCCTCCCAAACAAACAGGGGAAGCTCAAGGCCGATGCCAGGCCTTTGGCTTCCCCTGGACTCGCCCCTTTCCTCGAAGATGGCCACCCCGTCCTCCCCGCCTCCGACGAGCCACGAGCCCGTGAAGTCCCTGAGGGCCGGATCGCCGGCTGGCTCCGCCGCCCCTGGTGTCAAGGCCGTCGTGGAGCCCGCTTCAAGCGGATCTCGACCAAGCTCCCGCTCGAGGGCATGGTGAGCACGAGCAGGAAGGTCCCCCCGCCGTCTACGAGCTGGGCCTCGGCCTCCGCGGCCTTCTCCATCCCCGCGGTCCTGCAGCGACCGACAAGCATGCGGTCAGCGCCGGGGACAAGGAGACAGCCCCAGCCCGCGAGCCGCCCTTTCCGCTCCTCGAAGACGGCCACCCCGTCCTCCCCGCCGCCGACGAGCCACGAACCCGCGAAGTCCCTGAGGGCCGGATCGCCGGCGGGCTCCGCCGCCCCAGCCGCAGGGATTCCGGACGCGGGCGCCGATCCCGCCAGCGGGCGGCCGAGGATGTGGAGCGCCCTCTTCGGGCCGGAAGAATCGGCGAGCTTCCGCAGTCCCGAGGCCGCATGCTCCAGGAGATAGGCGCGCAATCCCGGATCCAGGTCCTGGAACGACCCCTCGACGCTCTCCCGGACGCCCTGCTCGCCGAGCGAGGCGAGGGCGAAATAGGTCTTGTCCGAAGGATTTCGCCAATGGTCGGTCACCGACGCTCCCTCGACCACGATCTGGACCCTGTCCGGCACATTCAACGGCTCCGCCCCCTCCTGCAGGGACGCCTGATACTCGTCGGTCAGGTCCGCCACCAAGCCGCCCAGGATCCTCGCGATCTCGGAGCTCCCCATGGCGTCGGCCGCGTACTGCTCGGCCTCCAGGGTCGGGATGCCCTGGGCCGCCCCCACCCCGATGATCCGGATGACCCCATCCTCGTTGACGACCCCGGAACCGCGGGCGATCCATGACGGGGCCGAAGCCGGGGCAGGGGCGGGAGCGGGGACGGGAGCCATCGCAGGAGCCAAGGATGCTCCCATGGGCTGCCGGCGGTCCCGCGGAGCACGGAGGAGGGACCACGCGCCAAAGGCTGCCGCGGCCAGGACAGCGGCGAACACCCACGCCTTGCGGGAAGCCAGGGGCATCCCTCTCATGCTACAAAATCGGCTCAAGGCTTGACTCCCGAGGCCCTGTTTGGCTTTCATGATGCTGGCCGCTCCGGGTGCGCGGCCCAGGGGGAGACCATGAAGACCGCAAGCGTATGGATGACGGCCCTAACGGCCTGCTGTTGTGGAGCGGCTGCCGCGGCCCCGAGGACCCCGGGCAAGCCCGCACTCTCCGACCCCAAGGACTTCGCCCTCAAGGGCGTCAGCCTCGTGAAGATCAGCGCCGATTCCGGCGGCATCCTCGTCCGGACAGGCAGGAAAGGCGCCGCCCGCGTGATGACCGTGGGCAGCCTCGAGAACTGCGCCATCACCGCCGAAGTCCAGGGATCGGAGCTCGTGATCGAGGCGAAGCACCCGTTCATGAAGACCTGTCTCGCGGGCTTCGCGGTCGAGGCCGACCCGGACATGCCGGTGCGCGCGTACTCCGGCTCCGGGGATATCGAGATCTCGTCCCGCAAATCCGCGGTGGAAGCGGACACGGGCTCGGGGAGCATCCTCGTCCGGGACGCGATCGGGGACCTGGTCCTGCGCTCCGGCAGCGGAGACATCAAGGCCGAGGCCGCGACCGCCAGCGTCCGGGCACAGACCGGCAGCGGCAAAATCGAGCTCCGCAGGCTCCTAGGCTCGGCGCACGTCATGACCGGCAGCGGCGGCATCCTGCTGGAATGGGCCCGGCCGCCGAAGTCCGGCTCAGCCGAGGTCCGATCCGGCAGCGGCAGCGTCGACCTGGTCTTCCCGGCGGGGACGAAGCTCGCCTCGAGCGTCCGCACGGGCACGGGCTCGGCCCTCAACGAGCTGGGCGAGACGCCGGGAGCGGAGTGGCGCGTGTCGGCCATGTCCGGCACCGGGAACGTGAGCATCCGCAAGCCCCGCCCGAAGAAGTAGGCCCGCCCCTCCTCAGCGCTTCGCCCCGGCTTCCACCTTCCGCAGGGCGTTCACCGCGGCAAAGGCCGGGTTGGTGTGCGTCCCCGGCGGCGTCCTGGGCTCCGGAAGCACCCTGTAAAGGACCAGCCAGCCGGGCTGGGGATTGGGATCGTGTCGATCCTCGTAGAGGACCTCGAGGTACTCCTGCCAGAACCGCCGGTAGACCTCGCTGCTGGCCAGGTCCCGGGGCAGGACCGCGGAGGAACTCGCGCGGTACATGTACTGGTAGGCGTTGACCAGGATGTGGGTCACGCCCATGTCCGCGAGTCGGGCCCGGAGTTCCGCCGGCGAGCGAGAGCGCCGGACCGCCTCCCAGAACGGATTGTGGTCGAAGATGGAGGCCGCCACGGTCGGGCGCCCGATGTAGAAGGTGCGCGACTCGCCGAGGACGAGCACCGTGGCGTCGGGAGGCAGTTCCTTGTTGATGACCCGCGCCGCGGAATAGTACGGCAGGGCGTAGGTCTCGTGGGGCTTGAGGATGAAGTCCTCCCTCGATATCCTGCCCGCGAGGTAGCCCCAGAAGTCCATGTTCCAGCTCTGCTTGAAGGCGACCTGCACCTGGAAGAGGCATCCGTACAGGATCGCCAGCAGGCCCGCGCCGCGCCAGAGCCCGGGCCAGCGGGGATGGCAGACCGCGAAGGCCAGGACCAGGACCAGGGCGGGATAAGCGGGCAGGAGGAACCTGCCGAGCCCGCTCGTGGCCGCCCACGCGAGAAAGCCCAGAAGACCGCAGGCCAGGAGAGCCCGCTCCGCCGGCCGCTTCCACGGGACGAAGAGCAGCCAGGGCGCGAATAGAGGCAGGAGCGGACCCGGCCAATCGCCCGTGGGCCAGTCGCCAAGGAACACCTGCCAGAGCTGGGAGCCCCAGGACCTGAGCCCCTCAAGGCTCGAAAGGACCGCGGCCGGGTCCATGGCCCTGGAGGCGCTGAAGAACCCCACGGGGTCGGCGATCCGCTCAGCTCCAGGCAGGACCGAAGTGAGGAAGGGGTACAGAGGATTCTGGAAGACCGCGAGGTTCCGGGCCATCCACGGGAGGAAGACCGCGGCGGACGCAGCCAGCAGGACGCCGGCGCGCTCGATGGCGGACCGCCCCCCCCGGCCAGCCCCTCTGTCCGCCCAAGCCTGGACGCAGGCCGCGACCACGGGCATGGTCAGGATGTTGTATTTCGTCCCGGCAGCGTACCCCAGCAGCAGGCCCGCCCCGACCGGCCATCCCAGGCCAGGAGTCTCCAGGCCCCGGAGCAGTGCGTAGAGGCCCGCGCAGCAATAGAAGACGCCGATGTGGTCCACCCCGCAGGACCAGGAGGAATACATGCCCAAGGGGACCGTATAATAAAGGAGGGCGGCCAGAAGTCCGGCGAACCGGGAGATCCACCTCCTCCCAATGAGGAAGATGAAGGCCGCCGCGCCCGCGCTGAAGGAGACGTGGAGGAGCGAGGCCAGTTTCTCGTCCTTGAGCGCCAGGCACAGGCCGTAGAGCATCTGCCCGCCGAACGGAAGGCTCGAGAAGATGTGATGCGGCACGGCCTCGACGCGGCCCAGCATGAGATACAGGCTCGGCAGGGCGAGATGATAGTTCAGCGAGTCGTAGTAGATCTCCGGGCACGCGGCGCAGAGCAGATCGATGACGCCCGCGAGCGCGAGCAGGGCCAGGACCGGCCAGGCCCAGAGGCGCTCCCATAGGGCCGTTCGCGCCGGACCCTCCGCGGACGGCTCCGGAGCGGGATACCACCGGAACCAGGAGACCAGGGACGCCGCGGCCAGGACCCCGAAGGCAACGGCCAGGGCCGTGGGGCTGAACAAGTCAACCAGGCCAAGGCCCAGCAGTGCCAGAGAGATTGCGCCGAAACCCAAGCCGGCGGTCAGGAGGAAGAGCTCCGCCTTGGCCGCGCCCAGGCCCAAGGCCCGAGCGATGGGACCGCCCAGCCCTGCCGCGACGAACCAGAGGCCGGCGACCCAAAGCACCCTGATCCCGAGCAGCCCCATGGGATCGCCATCCGTCAGGAATCCAAGGAGCCCGCGCCACAAGGCCTTCCACGCCGCAGGCACGAAAGGAAGGGCCATCTTCCGCCAACCGAACCAAGCCCAAGCTCCGAGCAGGACCATGACAAGGAGCAAGGCCCAGTCGAACCCGGAGGAGGAGACAACGGGAGACGCTGCTGCCGAAGAATCGGCCGCGGATGCACCAGCCCGATCGTCCTTCCTCCTCTTCTTCCCCATGGATCCCGGAGTAGTTTATTCTCCATCACTCATGGTGTCAAGCAATTCAGCAGGACCTCCCCGCCAGCCCCCGATCCCCCCCGGACCCACTGAGCCGTGCCCGCATGGGAAATGGAGGCCGCCCTTTGGTAGGATAGGACTATGTCTGAAAAGCAGGGCAAGGCCTGCGAACAAGCCCTGGACGGGTACATCTTCGACCATCCACGCGGCCCCGAGGACTGGGCGGCCATCCGGGACATCTGCTGCAGGACGGCCGAGTCCGGCAAGGGGGTCGGGCTGGAGCGCGCCCCGTTCTTCTCCGAGTATTGGGTCCAGCCCTACGAGAGGCTCGTCCCGGACTGGACCATGGTCGCGCTCCATGAGGGCAGGGTGGCTGGCTATCTCTGCGGGTGCCCGGCCACGACCCGATTCGTCCTGGCCAGGCACTTCCTCATCCGGTGGCCGCTCTTCCTCCGAACGTGCTTCGGCGCCTATCCAGACAGCCCCGACGCATCGGCCTTCGCGCTGAGATTCGCGGGACTGCGCAAGGACCTGGGACGGCGGCTCGCCCTGAAGTTCCTGGCAGGCATCCTCACCCTTTACCCCGGCCACCTGCACGTGAACGTGGATCCTGACCACCAGGGCAAGGGGCTCGGCAAGCGGCTCATGGAGCTCTTCGCCCTGCGCCTGCGCCAGGATGGCGTCCCGGGCCTCCACCTGGTCTGCGGCGACGGCCCGGCCGGGTTCTACAGGGGCCTCGGCTTCGTCGAGCTCGCCAGCGTCGCGATCTCCCCCTCAAGCCGCCTCCACGCCATGGGACTCATCCTAGGATGATCATGCCTGGCGCCAGAAACCTCCTGCTTCTCGCACCCGCCCTGCTCCTGACGGCCTGCGCGAGCCCTGGGCCTTTCCCGCCCCTGCCCAAAGGCGCCCTCCTCCTGCCTCTCACGCGCCAAGCCACGCCCTACACCTGCGGGGCCGCGGCGCTCC
>JBAZSR010000024.1:0-28578 GCA_041662295.1 Elusimicrobiota bacterium
TTCGGCTGGGCCTTGGGGACCGCCACCACGGGGCGGCTGGGGGCAGGGGCGGCGACGGAGACAGGGACGGGGACGGAAACGGGGACAGGAGCGGGGGCAACCGCGACGACCGCGGTCCTGGCGGGCTCGGCCTTCTTCTCGACAGGGGCCGCGGCCTGCACGGTCTTGGCGGGCTCGGCCTTCTTCTCGACCGGGGCCGGGGCCGGGGCCAGGACCGGGGCCGCGGCCTGCACGGTCTCGGCCGGGATGTCGCCATCCGTCAGCAGCGAGAGGACCAGGTTGTCGCCTTCCAGCGCCACCCGGTAGGGGATCTTCTCGTTCAATTCGACCACGATCCGCGACACCATGTCCGGCGCGCCCTTGTACTGGGCGCCGCGGACGCCCTTGATGCGGGGGCCCTTGCCCGGGATGCTCTTGACCCCGACTTGGTAATCCGTGCCGTATAGGTCGACGAGGAGCCTTGGGGGGTCGTCCAGGAGCTGGGTCTGGTGCTTGGCCTTGCCGCTGAGCTTCAGGAGCACGCGGTCCTCGTAGACCTCGACGCCGTCGAACACGACCGCCTTGGGCTTGGAGGCCTTGAGCAGCGCGTCGATCTCGCCCTGGCCATCCGGCGCCGCGGCCGCGAACACCGCCCCCTGGGGCCACACCAGGCATAGGGTCAGGAGGGCCGCGGCCGCTTTCTTCAATATTCTCATGGTCACTCCTTCTCCTCTTCCTCAACCTCTCCAAGCCGCAGGACCTGGACGTCCTTCTCCGTGGTCTGGAGCACGAGCGTCTTCTGCGCGATCGTCATCTTGCCGGAGACCCCGGAGACGACGTTCTTCTTGGCGACCGAATCCCGATAAAGCCGTCCGCCGCTGAACACGTAGCTGGCGCCGCAGGCGTCGGACAGGAGCGCGAAGTCGGCCCGGGGGTCCTTGAGCATCGCCTTGAGGGTCAGCTGGTGGATGGAGAAATCCTCGGCCTTGCACTTGTCCGCGCCGCCGCCTCCGCCGCCTCCGCCGCCCGAAGACTTCGCGAAGGGGTCGCGCATCTTCTCCACGGGATAGAGGTCGGCCACGGTCGCGGGCGCGGTCGCGGTGGAAGCCTGAACCTCCGCGGCTTTGGCCGGAGCCGCGGGGGCCTGGGCGAAGCAGGGCCCCGCCGGGACGGAGACGACCAGCGCCAGCATCCACGCCGCTCGTGCCATGTTCATGCTCATCCCTTATATTGGTAAGAGGTCAAGATGAAGGAGACCTGCATCACGCCCTGTTCATTGGGCGCCGAGAGCGTCACGCCCGAGACGTTGTAGATCCTTTCCTCCAGAGCGAGGCTCGCCAGGAACTTCCCGATGTTGTGGTAGGCGCCGCGGACCTGGGCGGCATAGGGCAGTTCGACGTAGTACATCTGCGCCTTCTGCCCCTGCGGGCCGAGGTTCAAGAGGGACACGTCGTACTTCCTCGCCAGCGCCTGGACGGTGACCAGGATGTCGGGGAAGGATTTGGTCTTCGGGAGGCGCTTCTCCGCGTCGAGCGCGGCCTCGTTGAGCATGGCGAGCTCTTCGAGGATCTTGGGCTTGCGCGCCGCGGTGGCCTTGGCGACCGCGATCTTCTTCGAGAGGTCCTCGATGACGGTCTCGGCCGCCGTGATGCGCGCGGAGGTGGGCAGCCAGAAGAACTTGACGTAGACGAAGCCGAGGCCGCCGAGGCCGACCACCACTCCCACGAGAATCTGCTGCTGCTGTTTCGTCAGCTTGGGCAGGTTCATGTCAGAGCTCCACCGTGAAGCTGGCCGTCAGGGTGAACGAGAACGTCTTGGGAAGGGCATCCGCCGACGTCACGGCCCCGATCTCGATGGCGCTGAACCGCCCGGAGCCCTCGAGCTTGCGGACCCACTCGCGGATCGCCTCCGGGCTCACGGCCTCGGCGCCCGCCGACATCTTGACCGTGTTGGCCGCGCTGGTGGTGTTGACCGTCTTCACCCAGACCCCCCCGGGCATCGACTTGACGACCTCCGCCAGGAAGCGGGCGTAGAGGGGCCGGCCCTTGAGCAGGCCGCGGACCACGTCGAGCCGCTTCTTGAGCTCGGCCACCTGCTTCTCGAGGGTCTCGATGAGCTTGACCTCTTCCTGCCAGCGGGCGTACTCCTTCTCCTGGACCTTCTGCTCCGCCTCGAGGTTGACGGCCTTCATAAGGTGCGCGGCGGAGACGAGGGCGACCACGACCAGGACCCCGGCGCCGACGACGCTTAGCTGGAACAGCTGCTGCTTCTGCTGGGCCTTGGCGAGGATGTCCGCAGGGACGAGGTTTACTTTGATCATAACCAGTCCCTGTTGCGCCTCAGCGCCAGGCCGAGGACGACCCCGAAGGAGCTCCTGACCTCCTCCGGCACGTCCTTGGGCGGGTTCTTGAAGATGGCGAACGGATCGAGCACCTGCACCGGCACCTTCACCTCCGCCGCCAGGTGCTTGTCGAGGTTCTTGACCCTGGCGGTCCCGCCCGAGAGGATGATGCGGGCGATGGAGCGCTCGGGCCCTTGCGACAGGTAGAAGTCCACGGACCGGTGGACCTCGGCCACGAGGTCCTTGACCACCGTCGTGAGGGCCTGGGAGACGCCCAGCGCTTCCTTATTGCCGGCCGCCAGGAGCTTCTCCTTCTCCGCCGCGTCGATGATGATGGCGTTCTTCTTCTTCGCCTCCTCCGCCTGGGAGTAGTCGAGCTGCAGCTGCTTCATGACGGCCTTCGTCATGCTGTTGCCCGAGATGAAGATGTCGCGCACGACGCGGGAGACGCCCTTGTCGATGATGGAGAGGTTGGTCACCATGTGCCCGATGTTGAGGCTGAGCACCGCGCCGTTCTCCTTGGCGTTGCGCAGAGGCTCGAGCGCGTTCTCCACCGCGAAGGAGTCCACGTCGATGATGGTGGGCACGAGCCCGGCCCCCTGGAGGACATCGAGCCGGGCGTTGACGATGTCCTTCTTCGCCGCGACGAGGACCGTCTCCATCTTCTTCTGCCCCTCCTCGACGATGTCGGCGAGGATGTGGAAGCCGAGCTGGACCTCGTTGATGTCGAAGGGGATGAACGGCTCGGCCTCGGTCGCCAGGGTGGACTGGAGCTCCGTCCGGGTGAGCTTCGGGAACTTGACGTAGCGCACGATGACGGAGTTGCCCGAGACGGAAGTCGCCGCCTCGCGGAGGGGCACCCCCTTCTCGATCAGGAAGGCCTTGAGGAGGTTGACCGTCTGCGCCTTCTTCTGCTCCGGGGTCGCGTCGGGCTTGACGTCGAGCGGCATGTGTCCCCACGCCTTGAGGGACAGGTCGCCCGCGGCGCCCTTGATCCAGGCGCACTTGACCGCGTGGTTGCCCACGTCGACGCCGAGGACGTCGACGGGGCCGACGAACCGGTCACGCAGCTGCTTGAACCCCGGCAGCCCCGCGAGTCTCGATATCACCGTTTGGAGTCCCATGCCTCTCCGCTAAAAAAATCGAGCCGACCCCGCCCGGACCGTCAGCAGGCGACATCCCTGCTGGCCGGCCCGCATTCGGACAGGTCGACTCGGCGATTCTTGTTCAACGACTCCGGCCGGAAACGCACCCCCGGCCGCGACAGCCCTAACATTAGTAGCAGGACTAGATGGTTTTGTCAAGGGGGAATTTTACGAACAGGGCCGCGGAAGCCGGAAGCGCGCGCGTGCCCAGACGCCATTTTGATAGAATACGCGAGCTATGCGCGCCATCCTGTTCGATTTCGGCGGAACGCTCGACGCCGACGGCACGACCTGGATCGACCGGTTCTTCCCCCTTTATAAGGATGAAGGCCTGACGCCGCCCCGGGAAGCGTTCGACAAGGCCTTCTACGCCTCCGACGACAATCTCGCCAAGCGGTTCCCACTCGCGGGGCTGGGTCTCGAGGAGACCCTGCGGCTCCAGGTCCGCTGCGTGCTCGAGACCCTCGCGGACCGCAAGGCCGCCAGGCGGCCGGAAACGGACGCTTCTTCCCAGGACGAAGCCGGCGCGATCCCCGACGGACCCGGCGAGCGCGTGGTCCAGCGCTTCCTCGCGGACTGCCGGAAGCACTTCCGCCGCAACCGGCCGGTCCTCGAGCGCCTCCGGCGGCGCTACCGGCTCGGGATCGTCTCCAACTTCTACGGGAACCTCGACGCCGTCCTCGACGCCGAGGGCCTGCTCGAATACTTCGACGTCCTCGCCGACTCCGGCGTCGTCGGCGCCGAGAAGCCCTCCCCCGCGATCTTCCTCCACGCCGCCAAGAGCCTCGGCGTGGAGGCGGCCGACTGCCTGATGGTCGGCGACTCCGTCCGCCGCGACATGCGCGGCGCCGAGGGCCTCGGCATGCCCCACGCCCTCATCGCCAGCGACCCGGCCGCCGCCTGCTGTCCCGCGGCCTGGGTCCTCGCCGACATCACACGCCTGGAGGCCCGGCTTGAGCAGGCCTGACCTCTCCTTCGCGGGCGGCATCATCGCGGCCGGAGACGGCACGCGGCTCCAGTCCGCCTTCCCGGGGATGGTCAAGCCCATGGTGCCCCTCTCCGGCCGGCCGCTCTGCGGGTGGATCGCCGAAGGCCTGCTCTCCGCCGGCGCGGCTTCGGTCACGGTGATCTCCAACAGCCGGTGCGGCCCGGCCAGGGAATTCCTGACGGCATCCTTCCCCGGCGCCCCGTGGAAGTTCATCGTCGAGGACACGGCGTCCTCCTGGGAGAGCTTCCGTCTCGTGGCCCTGTCCCTCGCCGGCGAAGCCGACTTCGTCATCTCCACGGCCGACGCCCTCGTCCCCCCGGACCGGATCGCCCTCTTCGTCCACGAGATGCGGCGCCTCGGCACCGCCTGCGGTTTGGGCCTGACCGATTTCATCGACGACGAGAAGCCGCTCTGGGCGGACTTCGGCCCCGACGGCAACGTCCGCGCCCTCGGCAAGGACTGCGCCGAGCGGCGCTGGGCCACCGCGGGGCTCTACTACATGACGGGCCTCCGGGCCCAGTCCCTGCCCGAGGCGGGCGCCCACCCGAGCCTGCGATGGTTCCTCACCGCCGAGACCGCCCGCGGCGGCGTGGCCGGCGCGGACCTGGGCAAGACGGTGGACGTGGACCGGCCGGAGGACATCGGACCGGCCGAAGAATTCATCAAGGAGAACCTGATGAAACGACATCAACCCCCACAGCTTCTCTCCTCCCCCACGGGGAGGAGAGAGAAAGCATGATCACCTGCCTAGGTATCGCGCGGGAGCTCACCAACTCCCCGGGCCGCGAGAGCGACGACGCCCTCATCCTCAAGGCCGTGCTCGAGCAGGTCGACGGCCTGCGCATCGGCACGCGCTTCATGACCCCGGAGGAGGCCGACCGGGAGGACCTCGCCGGCTACCAGATGATCCTGCCGATGTGCGAGGCCTACCCGCGGCTCATGCGCCTCAAGGAGCTCGAGGGTACATCGTTCGTCATGATCAATCCCCCGACCTCGGTCCTGGCCTGTTACCGCACCGCGCTGACCCGGACATTCGAGTCCCTCCCTCAGCTGAACTTCCCCTCGTCGGAGATGCGCCCCGTCCAGAGCCGCGGGGCCTTCCGGCCGCCGTCCTTCGACTGGCCGCAGGGCCTCTGGATCAAGCGCGGCGACGTCCACAACACGACCACCCACGACGTGGTCTACGCCCGCGACCTGGCCGAAGCCGAGGCCTGGCGCCGCGACTTCGAGCGCCGCGGCATCCAGGACATGCTCCTCCAGCGCCACATCGACGGGGACCTCATCAAGTTCTACGGGGTCGGCCCCGGCCAGTGGTTCACCTGGTTCTACCACGACCCCGCCACCGCGCGGCGCTTCCCCTTCGCCATCGACGAACTCGCCGCCGCGGCCAAGGACGCCGCCCACGCCGTGCGCCTGGAGGTCTTCGGCGGCGACGCCATCATCACGGCCGACAGCACCGTCCACATCATCGACATCAATTCCTGGCCGAGCTTCGCCAAGGTGCGCGAAGAGGCGGCCCGGCAGATCGCCTGGCACCTGAGCAACCGGCTCAAGCACCTCCGGCTGCCGCCGAACCGCAAGGTCCACCGAAAGACCGATCACGCCGCCGCCCCCGCGAGGAAGCGGGGCGAGACGGCCAAGGAGCTCCATCCATGAAAACGACGACGCCCGTCAAGAATCCCCCAGCCTCCGCCCCCATCTTCGAGGCCGGCCCCAAGTGCAGGGCCGTGTTCCAGGAGGAGCAGAAGCACCTGGCGCCGGGCCTGCAGTCCTTCGCCCTGTTCTCCCAGATCGCGATCAAGAGCGGCAAGGGCGTCACCCTGACGGACGAGGATGACAAGACCTACCTCGACTTCCTCGCCGGCATCGGCGTGGCGTCGCTCGGCTACTCCCATCCCGAGTACATCCGGGTCCTCACCGAGCAGCTCAACCGCATCACGGTCGGCAGCTTCACCTCGGCCCGCCGCGCCTCCTGGGTCAACCGGCTCGCCTCGGTCACGCCCAAGGGCCTCGACCGCGTCATGCTCTACTCCTCCGGCGCAGAGGCCGTTGAGTCCGCTTTGCGCCTGGCCAAGAGCCGCACCAAGAAGCACGAGGTCATCGGGTTCTCCGGCGGCTTCCACGGCAAGACGGGAGGCGTGCTGCCCCTGCTCGACGGCTCCTTCAAGCACGACATCGGCCCCTTGATGCCGGGCCTCTACTCCTCCCCCTACCCGGACGGCTACCGCTGCCCGCTCAAGACCCAGGGCGAGCACGACTGCGCGGCCCACTGCCTCGAGTACCTGCGCGACCTCATCAAGAAGACCACGGCGAACTCCGTCTGCGCGGTCCTCGTCGAGCCCATCCAGGGCACGGCGGGCAACGTCATCCCTGCCCCGGGCTTCCTCAAGGGCCTGCGGGAGCTCACCAAGGAGCTCGGCGCCATGCTCATCTTCGACGAGATGATCACGGGCTTCGGCCGCACCGGCAGGATGTTCGGCTCCGAGCACGAGGGCGTGGTCCCCGACATCATGACCATCGGCAAGGGCATGGCCGGAGGCTTCCCGGTCTCGGGCGTCATCTCCACGACCGAGATCGCCTCCTCCAAGCCCTGGGCCAACCCCAGCGGCTCATCCTCGAGCTACGGCGGCAACCCCTTCGCCTCGGCCGCCTGCGACGCGGCCCTCGACATCATCATCAAGGAGAAGCTCGTCGAGAGCTCAGCCTCGGTCGGCAAGGCCCTCCTGGAGCGCCTCACGAAGATGCAGGACCGGTTCCCGTGGATCGGCCATATCCGGGGCCGCGGGCTCATGATCGGAGTCGAGCTCGTCAGCGACCGCAAGACCAAGAAGCCCCTGGCCGGGAACATCACCCGGGAGCTCTTCGACGAGGCCTTGAAGCGCGGTCTCCTGAGCATGTGCTACAACCCCAACATCCGCATCAACCCTCCGCTGGTCATCACCATGGCGGAAGCCATGCGCGGGGCCGACATCTTCGAGGAGTCCCTGGCCGCGGTGGCCAAGCGCCATGGCGGCTGAAGGACTGAACGCGCCCGGCGCGTCTGGCGCGGGCGTGCCGCTCCGATCGGAGCGGGAAAGCGGCCTGACGGGCGCGATCATCGGCTACGGGCAGGTCGCCCATGCCGCGCACACGCCCGCCTTCATGCGCCGCGGCTGGCAGATCGCGGCCGTGGCCGACGCCTCGCCCGCGAGGCTCGAGGCCGCGGCCGCGGCCTGGCCCGGCGTGCGGACCTACTCGAGCTACGAGACCCTGCTTGAGCGGGAGAGCGGCCTCGACTTCGTGGACATCGCGACCCCGCCCGCCATGCACGTCGCGCAGGCGATCGCGGCCCTCGAGAAGGGCTTCCATGTCCTCTGCGAAAAGCCCCTGGCCCGCTTCGTCGGCGACTTCGGCATGATCATGGACCAGGCCGCCCGCTCCGGGAAGGTCGTCTACACCGCCCACAACTGGCTCTACGCGCCCATCATCGCGAAGCTCGTGGAGAACGTCACCTCCGGCGTGCTGGGCAAGATCAGCCACGTCGAGTTCCACACCCTGCGGGACAAGCCGGCGGGACAGGCCGTGCCGGGCTCCTGGCGGACCTCGGCGGACCTCTCCGGCGGGGGCATCCTCGTGGACCACGGCTGGCACTGCCTCTACATCCTCCGGCGGCTCCTGGGCGAGCGGCCCAAGGTCCTGGCCGTCAAGCTGGAGCCCGACAGCGGGGCGGTCGACGAGGAAGCCACGGTCTTCCTCCGGACCTCCACGGCCACGGCCCTGGTCTACCTGACCTGGAGGGCCTCCAGCCGCTCCAACCGCGTCGTGGTCTACGGCAGCGGCGGCGCGGCCGAGCTCCTTGACGACGAGCTGGTGATCTCCCGGGGCCCCAACGTGGCCCGGACGTCGTTCGAGGAGAAGCTCTCCAAGGGCTCCGCCCACCCCGAGTGGTTCGAGGCCATGCTCGGCGACTTCAGCCGCGCCCTCCGCCACCCCGAGACGGCCCGTCAGAACCTCGAGGAGGCCGCCTTCTGCGTCTCCGCCATCAGCCTCGCGTACAAGTCGCGCTCGACCCCGGCCCTGGAAGGAGAGGGCGCCCCGCACATCCGCCAGGCATGATCACCACCGCGGGGCTCTGGTCCTCCCATCCGAAGCTGCTGTTCGAGCAGATCGGGGGCATCACGGTCCTCGAGCGCCAGCTCCAGACCCTGAAGGCCGCCGGGATCGCGAGCGTGTCGGTCGCGGCGCCCAAGCCCCCGCCCGGGACCTCCGCCCTGCGCGTCCCGGAGGGGCTCGAGGTCTCCTGGCAGCAGGGCCGCGAGGCGGGCGGCGAGATGAAAGGCGTCTGCCCGCCGTACATCTCCATCTCCGGCTACCACTTCATCCGCCCCGAGACGCTCCGCTACCTGGTGACGGCCCCCTACGCCCGCCACACCGCCTTCACGGACGGCCTTGACCTCTCGGTCGCCCAGATCGTGCCCTTCCGGACCGAGGACATGGTGTCGCCGCGCAAGGTGCCCCTGCCCCCGGGCTCGACCGTGTTCCTCGACGCCGCGACCCTCCGCCAAGGCCGCGTCATGGACTGGCTGCTCTCCATGGGGTTCAAGAGCCAGGACGGCTTCATGGCGCGCCACTTCGACCGGCACCTTTCCCTGGCCATCACGCGGGCCGTCATCGAGTCGCGCCTGACCCCCAACATGGCGACCGTCGTCAGCTGCCTCGTGGGCCTGGCGGGCTCGGCCCTGTTCCTGCTCTCCCCGGCCTGCGACGTCGCGGCAGCGGCGCTGATCTGGCTGCATTCGGTGCTCGACGGCTGCGACGGGGAGATGGCGCGCGTGCGCTTCCAGGAGACCCAGCTCGGCGCGGACATCGACTTCTGGGCCGACAACCTCGTCCACGTCGCCCTCTTCGGCTGCCTCGCGGCCGGCATGGCCCGCGCGGGGCACTCCCTCGCCCCCGCCTTGGGCGGGGCGGCGATCGCCGGCATCCTCGGCTCGGCGAGCCTGGCCTTCGCGAACCGCCTCAAGGCCAGGCGGACCGCCCGCGCGCCCGCGGACGCGGCCGCAGAGCCCGCGCTCCTGGCCCGCGTCGAGACCTTCCTCGCCCAGCGCGACTTCATCTATCTCCTCTTCGTGATGACGATCCTCGATCTGACATACCCATTCCTCTGGGCCGGAGCGGTCGGCGCCCCCGTTTTCCTCGCGATGATGCTGGTCGCGGGAAAAGCGTCCGCCTCCGCGCCGGCCCAAGCCAAGGCCTCCTAGGAGAAGCCCATGACGAGCAGACACCACCACCAAGCCACGAAATCCTCCGGCCGCGTGCCCCCAGCCAAAGGGCGCCTGGGCGTCCTCCTGCCCGGGATGGGCGCCATCTCGAGCACCGTCATCGCCGGCATCGAGCTCTGCAAGAAGCGCCTCGGCCGGCCCATCGGCTCGCTGACCCAGATGCAGACCATCCGGCTCGGCAAGCGCTACGAGAACCGCGCCCCCCTCATCAAGGACTTCGTGCCCCTGGCGCCCATCGAGGACCTCGTCTTCGGCGGCTGGGACCTCTTCCCCGACTCGGTGCACGAGGCGGCCGTCAAGTGCGGCGTGCTCTCCCCGGAGCAGTTCCGGCCCGTCGCCAAGGAGCTCGCGGCGATCCGTCCCATGAAGGCCGTCTTCGACCCCACCTACCTGCGCAACCTCAAGCCCACGCACCTCAAGAAGTACCGCACCAAGTGGGAGGCGGCGGAACTCCTCAAGGAGGACATCGCCGACTTCAAGCGCCGCAGCCGCGTCGACCGGCTCGTGATGCTCTGGTGCGGCTCCACCGAGATCCTTCCCCACCCGAGCCCCTGCCACCGGAGCCTCAAGGCCCTGGAGAAGGGCCTCAAGGAGAACGACCCCGCCATCCCGCCGTCCATGATCTACGCCTACGCCGCGATCAGCCAGGGCATCCCCTACGGCAACGGCGCGCCCAACCTTTCCGTCGACGTCCCGGCCATGGTGGAGCTCGCCGAACGCTCGGGCTCCCCCGTCATGGGCAAGGACTTCAAGACCGGGCAGACCCTCATGAAAACCACGATCGCCCCCATGCTCAAGGCCCGGATGCTCGCCCTGAAAGGCTGGTACTCCACGAACATCCTGGGCAACCGGGACGGGGAAGTCCTCGACGACCCGGGGTCCTTCAAGACCAAGGAGATCAGCAAGACCTCGGTCTTGGACACCATCCTCGAGCCCGAGCTCTACCCCCTGCTCTACGGCCGGTACCACCACAAGGTCCGCATCGACTATTACCCGCCGCGGGGCGACGCCAAGGAGGGCTGGGACAACATCGACATCGCGGGCTGGCTCGACATGCCGATGCAGATCAAGATCAACTTCCTCTGCCGCGACTCGATCCTCGCTGCGCCCATCGTGCTCGACCTCGTGCTCTTCCTCGACCTGGCCAAGCGCGCGGGCCTCAAGGGCGTCCAGGAGTGGCTGTCCTTCTACTTCAAGTCCCCCCAGTGCCGGCCGGACTTGAAGCCCGAGAACGACATCTTCATCCAGCACCTCAAGCTCAAGAACACCCTGAGGCTGCTCATGGGCGAGGAGGTCATCGACCACTCGGGCCTGGATTACTACGACCCCGTGCGCGGGACGCCCAAGGCCGTCCCCGCGCCCCTGCCCGCGCCCGGCGTCCCTGGCGCGGGCGTGCCGCCTCGATCCAGACGGGAAAGCGGCCGGCCCGCCAACGCCTCCGCGCGCCGTCCGCGGGCGGGACGCTAGCCCTCTTGGAACCTACCCTGTCGCCGCGGAGTCCAAGACCGATGCTCGCCGGCGCGCTCGCCCTTCTGCTGGCGGCGGCCGCGTCCGCGGCCGAGCCGCCCCAGGCCTCGTCCCCTTCCCATCCCGAGCAGGAAGGGACCGTCCCCGTGTCCTCGGCCGCGGCGCCGGGCCTGCCCATCTCCACGGCGGCCGTGCTTCCAGCCTCCCTGCCGGGAGTGAGCCCCAAGGCGGCCTCGCCGGCCGACGACATCCCGCCGCCCTGGGTCATCGACGAGATCGACGTCTCCGGCACCCGCAACCTCAAGCCCGCCACGGTGCGCACCACGGTGAAGGTCCGCAAGGGCGACCTCTACGACCGGCCCGACATGGAGCGCGACCGCCAGAGCCTCTACGGGCTCGGGGGCTTCGACCGGGTCGCCGTCGACATCACCCCCACGAGCAAACCCGTGCCCGCCAACTTCGCCTCCGTCGCGGGCTCCTCGACCGCGGTCAAGCTGACCTTCATCGTGGAGGAGCGCCCCCTCGTCAGGAAGATCCGGTTCGAAGGCAACAAAAAGGTCTCCCGGGGCGCGCTCGAGGACGCCGTGCCGCTCAAGTCCCGCGACCCTATGGACGAGGTCAAGCTCCGGGAGGGCTCCGACAAGATCGTCGAGAAGTACCGGGAGAAGGGCTTCCTCGCGGCGCAGGCGTCCTACCGGCGCTCCCTGGACACGGGCACCTGGCACGAGGAGGTCGTCTACACCGTCGAAGAAGGCCCGCGCTCGCGCATCACCCTCGTGACCCTCGACGGGGTCAAGGCCCTCAAGCCCAAGAAGCTCCTCAAGCTCATGCGCAACAAGCGCAAGAAGACCCTGGCCGAGAGCGAACTCCCGGAGGACGTCAAGAAGATCGAGCAGCACTACCTCAAGCGGGGCTACCTCGACGTCGCGATCAGCACGCCGCTGGTCCACTTCTCGGACGACAAGACCAAGATCTTCATCGACATCTCCGTCTCCGAGGGCCGCTCCTACAAGTTCGGCGACTCGACCTTCTCGGGCAACATCATCTACACCTCGACCCAGCTCGCCCGCGGCCTCGACTACAAGAAGGGCAAGGTCTTCGACCATGAGCGCTACGAGGAGACCGTCAAGAACATCCAGGAGGCCTACGCCGAGCGAGGCCGGCTCAAGATGCGGGTCAACCCCAAGCGGAGCCTCAACGCGCAGACCGGGCTCATGGACGTCGAGTACCGCATCACCGAGGGGAACATCGTCTACATCGACTACGTGGACATCGAGGGCTACAAGTCCACCAAGCGCTACGTCATCGCCCGCGAGGTCCTCCTGAAGCCCGGCGAGGCCTTCTCCCGCTCCAAGGTGCTCGGGAGCCGCGACCGCATCCTCAACCTCGGCTTCATCGACGACGTCGGGGTGGACTTCCAGGAGAGCCCCACCGACCCCGAGAAGGTCGGCGTCATCTTCGACGTCGTGGAAGGCAAGCCCGGCCTGCTCACCGCGGGCATGGCCTATTCGTCCACCGACGGCATGATGGGGACCCTCTCCCTCTCCCACATGAACCTCTTCGGCCGGGCGCAGCGCACGAGCGTCCAGTGGCAGTTCGGAGGAAGGGTCAACGACTACTCCATCTCCTGGTGGACCCCCTGGATCCTCAACAAGCCCACGAGCCTGGGGCTGGACATCTTCAACACCCGGCGCACCATGTCGTACGGCGCGGACTCCAACGCCTACGTGCGCAAGCAGACCGGCGGAGGGATCAACCTGGGACCGCGCCTGCGGGACGGCCGCTACCAGATCACCCTCAACTACGGCTTCAAGGAGGTCTCCTACAGCAACATCAAGGACACCTTCCGCGGCCTCATCAGCGAGGGCAGCTACAAGAACTCCGGCGCCGGGGTCGCCTTCGCCCGGGAGACCCGGGACAACTATTGGGACGCCACGCGGGGGAGCCGGCACTCCATCGCCCTCAACATGACCGGCGGGCCCTTCGGCGGAGACATCAACCTCTTCTCGCCGGTGCTCAACAACCAGATCCACTACCACCTCTTCTCCGTCGGCGAGTGGCCCTTCGTCATGAGCTTCTACAACCGGGCGCAGTACGTCTCCCAGTTCGGGAACACCAAGTACGTGCCCATCGACGAGCGCTTCTTCATCGGCGGCCAGGACTCCCTGCGCGGCTACTCCCCGGACGGCGAGGCCGGGGCCCCCTTCGGCGGCCGGGTGCGCGAGGTCTTCAACGCCGAGTTCGGCTTCCCCCTGGCCCGGGAACGGCGCAAATCCATCGTGAAGCTCGTGTTCTTCTTCGACGCGGGCAACACCTGGTACAACGCCGAGGACGTCCGCTTGCGCGTGGGCAGCGGCATCGACGAGATCAAGACGAACGTCGGCGTCGGCATCCGGTTCGTGACCCCGGCCTTCCCCATCAGGCTCGACTACGGATACGGCTTCAACCACAAGCCTGGCGAGAAGAAGTACCAGATCAATTTCGGAATCGGAAACCTCTTCTAGAGGTTTCCGATTCCGAAAGGCGCACCGTTCCACCTTTGCACGGTTTCCAATGCTGAAACCGGCCAGAACAGCGATTAGATTAATATTTTCTATATATAGGCCCTGACAGGCCCCCCGGACCCCCCTCGGATTTTGTAGAATAGACGTCTTCCGATGACGCGCATCTTTCGCGTTGTCCTGGCGTGCCTCGGCCTGCTGCTGCCGACCACGCCGCCTTTGTCCGCCATGGAGCTCTCCTTGGAGGAGAACCGCGCCCAGCGGGGCTCCGCGGGCTACGTCGACATGGTCCGGATCTTCAAGCTCTATCCCGAGACCTCCCGGGCCAAGGAGTCCTTCGCGGACGCTGTCCGCCAAGCCGAAGAAGGGGTCAACCTCCGCAAGGCCGACCTCATCAGGCTGCGCGCCGAGCTCTCGGGCCTCAAGGCGGAGCGCGCGACTCTCGCCATGACCCTGCCGGAGGCTTCCGCCCCGGCGATTCCGTCGCCTTCGACCACGACGGCCACGGCGCCGGTTCTGGCTGGGTCCACGGCCCCGGCCCTCGCAGGGTCCACGGCCTTGGCCCTTGCAGGGTCCACGGCCGCCGCGACCGCCCTCGCCCCGGCGCCCGAAAAGCCTCCGGCGCCTTCCCCAGCCTCCGCGGCCCTGGCGGACCTCGACAGCCGCATCGAGAAGAAGACGGCCGAGATCTCCCTCAAGGAGGACGCGCATCGGACCCTCCAGGCCGCGGCGGAGAGGAACCTCCTGGACCTTGAGGCCCGCAAGACCGAGGTCCTCCTGGGCAAGATCCATCGGGCCATCATGGAGACCGCCCGGAAAGAGGGCATCAGCGTGGTGGTGGACAAGAACAACATCCTCTACGGCCACGAGGCCGTGGATCTCACGGAGAAGGTGATCCAGGCCCTGCGGGGAGGGTGACCCCCTGCCCCGCGGCCCACAGAATATGCGAAAGACCCTTGCCGAGATCGCGGAACTGACCAACGGCGCCCTCGAGGGCGACGCCTCCTTCGCCGTCACCGGCGCGGCCGAGCTCCAGACCGCCGGCCCCGAGGACATCTCCTTCTTGGGCAACCTGAAGTACGCGGCCCGAGCCCAGACCTCCAACGCGGGCTGCATCTTCCTGCCCGCGCCCGGCGTTTCTGGCGGCAAGGGGCCGCCGTCCCCGGGGGCGCAGGCCGTCCTCCGCTCGCCGGAGGGGGCTGGCGCGGGCTCCCCGTACAAGGCCAAAAACCGCATCTACGTCGAAGACCCCCAGTACGCCTTCTCCCAGGTCCTCTGGATCATCCAGAACGAGCGCGTCAAGGCGCCGCCCGTCATCGACCCCAAGGCCTGCGTCCACTATCAGTCCAAGCTCGGGCCGGGCGTGAGCGTGGGCCCCTTCTCCGTCATCGAACGGGGCGTGCTCGTGGCTGAAGGGACCGCCATCGGCGCAGGCTGCTTCATCGGGGAGAACGTCCGCATCGGCCGCCACTGCCTCCTCCACCCCCGCGTGGTCGTCCGGGAGGACTGCGTCCTCGGCGAGCGGGTCGTCATCCAGCCCGGCGCCGTCATCGGCGGGGACGGCTACGGGTTCTGCACGGACAAGAAGACCGGCCGCCACAGCAAGATCCCCCAGATCGGCAACGTCGTGGTGGGAGACGACGTGGAGATCGGGGCCAACACCACCATCGACCGCGCCACCGTGGGCTCGACCGTCATCGGCGCCGGCACCCGCATCGACAATCTCGTCCAGCTCGGCCACAACGTCAAGACCGGCCAGGACTGCCTCATCGTGGCCCAGACGGGCGTCTCGGGCTCCACGACCCTCGGCGACCGGGTCATCCTGGCGGGCCAGGCGGGGATCGTCGGGCACATCACGATCGGCGACGGGGCCATCGTCACGGCCAAGACCGGGGTCATGCACGACATCCCCAAGGGCGAGACTCACTTCGGCATCCCCTCCCGGCCCCACCGGGAGGCCATGAAGCTCCAGGTCCTGTTCGGCAAGCTCCCGGAGATCTACGACGCCGTCAAAGCCGTCAAGAAGAAGTTCGGACCGGCGGATGAGCCCGTCAGGGCTCGGGAGTGACCATGGACACACAGACCACCATCAAGCGCGAAGCGACCCTGCGCGGCATCGGACTGCACACGGGCAACGCCTCCGCCATCACCTTCAGGCCGGCCCCGGCCAACGTGGGCATCCGCTTCTTCCGTACCGACCTTGTCGGCACCCCGATGATCCCGGCCAGGCTCAATTTCGTGATCACCACCGTGCGGGGCACCAACCTGGGCCTCCACGAGGCCAAGGTCCACACCGTCGAGCACGTGCTCTCGGCCCTCACGGGCCTGGGCATCGACAACCTCGACATCCTCGTCACGGCCAACGAGCCGCCCATCATGGACGGGTCCGCCATGCCCTACGTCAAGGTCCTGCTCGAGGCGGGCTTGGCCGACCTCGGCGTGCCCAAGCGAGTCCTGCGCATCGACCGCGAGGTCTCCTACGAGGACGGCAAGGCCAGGTACCGGGCCTTTCCGGCCCAGGGCTTCGAGGTCAAGGCGGTGCTCGTCCACGACCACCCCATGCTCCCGCGCTCCGAGGTCACGGTCCGGATCGCGCGCGACAGCTACGTCGCCGAGCTCGCCCGCAGCCGGACCTTCTGCTTCGAGCATGAGGTGGCCTACCTGCGGAGCCAGGGCCTCGCCCAGGGCGGGTCCCTCGACAACGCAATCGTCATCGCCAAGGACCGCTTCATGACGAACGCCGAGGGGCTGCGCTACAAGGACGAGTTCGTCCGGCACAAGGTCATGGACCTCGTCGGCGACCTGACCCTCACCGGCCGGCCCCTCTTCAACATGCGCGTCGAGGCCGAGTGCCTCGGGCACGGCCACAACGTGGAGTTCGCCAAGCGCCTCGTCGAGGCGGCCAAGGCCATGCGCAAGCCCAAGGACCGGACGCAGGTGGTGGTCTGAGATGACAGCCGAAGCAACGCCATCCACCCCCCCAGGTTCGAGCCCCCCCGCGGGAGGGGCTCGAGACCTGCCGGTCCGCGTCCTTGACGTCCAGGCCATCCGCAAGGCCATCCCCCACCGCTACCCCTTCCTCCTCATCGACAGGGTCGAGGTCCTGGAGGAGGACAAGAGGGCCGTGGGGACCAAGTGCGTCACGATCAACGAGCCCTTCTTCCAGGGCCACTTCCCGGAGCACCCCATCATGCCGGGCGTGCTCATCATCGAGGCCCTGGCCCAGACGGCCGCCGCGATGCTCCTCTCCAAGGACGCCCCCGAGCTCCGGGGCAAGCTCGCCGTCTTCATGGGCATCGACGGCGCCAAGTTCCGGTCTCCCGTGCTCCCGGGCGCGGTGCTGAAGCTCCACATCGAGATCCTCCGCCTGGGCCGGGTCGGCAAGTTCCGCGGGGAGGCGTTCGTGGACGGCAAGCTCGCCGCCGAGGGCGAGATGATGTTCGCGCTGGTCGACAAGGCCGCGTAAGGAGACCCCATGAGCACCCATATCCATCCGACGGCGATCATCCACCCGACGGCCAAGATCGACCCGACGGCATCCGTCGACGCATACGCCATCATCGGGCCAAAGGCCGAGCTCGGCCCGGACTGCTGGGTCGGCAGCGGGGCCGTGGTGGAGTTCGCCCGCCTGGGGAAAGGCAACAAGATCCACCCGCACGCCTTCATCGGCACGCCCCCGCAGGACCTCAAGTACGCCGGCGAGGAGACCTGGCTGGTCATGGGGGACAACAACACAGTGCGCGAGGGCGCGACCTTGAACCGCGGCACCTCCACCAAGGAGACCCGCGTCGGCAGCAACTGCCTCTTCATGACCGGCACCCACATCGCGCACGACTGCCGGCTCGGCAGCGGCATCATCATGGCCAACCTGGCGACCCTGGCCGGGCACGTCCACGTCGGGGACTCCTGCGTCTTCGGAGGGTTCGTCGCCGTCCACCAGTTCGTCAACATCGGCCGCTACTGCATGCTGGGCGCGGGCTCCAAGATCGGCAAGGACATGCCCTCGTTCTGCATGTGCCAGGGCGACCGCGCCACCCTGCGGGGCTTGAACCTCGTCGGGATGCGGCGCGCGGGGCTCCACCGGGACACCGTCTCGGCCATCAAGGAAGCCTACCGGACCTTCTTCCTCTCCGGGCTGAGGGTGGAGGAGGCGGCGGCGAAGCTGCGCGCCGGCTCCCCCGCGCCCGAGGTCCTCGAGATGGTCGCCCAGCTCGAGACCTCCAAGCGCGGCGTCACCCGCCCCGCCCCCAAGGGCGCCCAGGTCGAGGAAGAGGTGACGCTCTGAACCCCGACCGCAAGCTCGGGCTCATCGCGGGGTCCGGGGACTTCCCGCTCCTCTTCGCCAAGGAGGCACGGCGGCAGAACGTCTCGGTCGTGGCCCTGGCGCTCGACGGCGTGACGGACGCGTCCCTGGAGTCGATGGTCGATTCGGTGCGCTTCTTCAAGCTCGGGCAGATCGACGCCCCCATCAAGGCCTTCAAGGAAGCCGGCATCACCCAAGCCGTCATGGCCGGCAAGGTCCAGCACTCGAGCCTCTTCTCCGGCTTCCTGCCCGACTGGCGGGCGGTCAAGCTCCTCGCGCGCCTCCAGGACCGGCGGACCGACACCATCCTCAAGGCCGTGGCCGACGAGTTCGCCAAGGACGGGATCGAGCTCCTCTCCTCCGCCACCTTCCTCTCACATCTCATCCCCGGGCCCGGCGTCCTCACCCGGCGCGCCCCGGACGCGGCGCAGAAGGCGGACTTCGCCCTGGGCTGGAAGGCCGCCAAGGCCGTGGCGGGCTTCGACATCGGCCAGACCGTGGCCGTGCTCGACGGCGCCGTCATCGCGGTGGAGGCGATGGAGGGCACCGACGCGTGCGTGCGGCGGGCCAGGAGCCTGCTCGCCGTCCAGGGCACGAAGCGCCCCCTGGTCGTGGTCAAGGTCGCCAAGCCCCGGCAGGACCTGCGCTTCGACCTGCCGGTCCTCGGCATGGAGTCGCTCAAGGTCTTCGCCGAGGCCAACGTCGGGGCCGCGGCCATCGAGGCCGGCGCGACCCTCATCTTCGACAAGGACGCGTTCATCCGAGAGGCGGACGGGCAGGGGCTGACGCTCGCCGCCCTGCGCGACGACGGAACTTTCTGAGGTCCCCCATGCACCACCATAGCCATAGCCACAAGATCAGATTCGCGGTCATCGGCGCCGGCAAGATCGGAGGGCACCACGCCCGCATCCTGAGCAAGCTCCCTGACGCCGAGCTCGTCGGGGTCTGCGACACCAACCTCTGGCGCGCCCAGCTCGCGGCCTGGAAGGCGGACTCCGTGGCCGTGCGCGACTACCGCGACCTGCTCGGCAAGGTCGACGCCGTGGTCATCGCCGTGCCCACCCCCCTGCACCGGGAGACGGGCGCGGCCTTCCTCGAGGCCGGGGCCCACTGCCTCATCGAGAAGCCCCTGGCCTCCTCCATCGACGAGGCCAAGGAGCTCCTCTCCCTCTCCCAGGCCAAGAAGGTGGTCCTCCAGGTAGGACACGTCGAGCGCTTCAACCCCGCCGTGCTCGAGGCCATCCCCTACATCAAGAGCCCCCGCTTCATCACGGTCGAGCTGCTCGGCCCCTACGACCCGCGCATGAGCCACATCGGCGTGGTCCTCGACCTCATGATCCACGACCTCGACATCCTCCTGACCCTCGTCGGGTCCGAGGTCGAGAGCATCGAGGCCGTGGGCGCCCACCTCATGTCGGCCCACGAGGACATCGCCAACGTCCGGGTGCGCTTCCGCAGCGGCTGCATCGCGGACCTGACCGCCAGCCGGGTCACGTTCGAGAAGTGCCGCAAGCTGCGGGTCTTCCAGAAGGACTCCTACATCTCCCTGGACTACGCCAACACCGCGCTCAAGATCTACCGGCGCAAGGTGCCTGTGATCAAGAGCCTCAAGGACGTCGAGGTCATCCGGCCCAAGCTCACGAAGTCCGAGCCCCTCATGAACGAGCTCGTCCACTTCATCGACTGCATCCGGCACAACCGCAAGCCCTGGCCGAGCGGCGAGCACGGCATGGCGGCCCTCAAGCTCGCTCTCCAGATCTCGGACGAGCTCGAACGCTACGAGGTCAGCGGCCATGACGCCGTGCGGCCGCTGGTCCCTTCCTGGATCTCGGACCTCAAGACAATCGCCAAAGACGTGGGCAAGGACCTCCTCCCTTAGGGGAGATTCCCATCATGCCTTGGCGGGCGAACCTCTCGGGGACGTGCCTCGTCGTGGCGGGAGATCCCTCCGGCGACCAGCACGGGGCGGCCCTCATCCGCGCCCTGAAGGCCGCGGAGCCGTCCCTGACGATCGCCGCGGTGGGCGGACCCGCCATGCGCCGAGCCGCCGACGAGTTCCTCGAGGACCTATCCTCCCGGGGCATGACCGGCTTCTGGGAGCCCCTGCGGGCCCTGGGGTTCTTCGGCCGTCTGGCCCTGCGCCTGCGCCGCTTCATGATCGAGCGCAAGCCCGCGGCCCTCGTGTGCGTCGACTACTACGGCTTCAACCGCCAGGTCCTGGGGATCGCCCGCCGCCTGGGCGTGCCCGCGTTCTACTACATCAGCCCCCAGGTCTGGGCTTCCCGGCCGGGCCGCGTCGCGGCCCTCAAGAAGCTCGTGCGCAAGATGTTCGTCATCTTCCCCTTCGAGGAGAAGATCTACCTCAAGGCCGGGGTCCCCTGCCTCTTCGTGGGCCACCCCCTCATCGACGTCCTTCCTCAGCCTCCGGCCCGCAACGGCCTGGGCTCCCCGCTGCGGCTGGGCCTGCTGCCCGGGAGCCGCGCTTCCGAGGTCGACCGGCACCTCCCGGTCTTCCTCGAGGCCGCAACGCTCCTGCGCCGCCATTTCCCCGACCTCGAGGTCCGGGTCTTCGCCTCCGAGTCGCTCCCGGACGACCGCTACGCCTCGGCGGCGGCCGCCGGGGTCCCCGTGGTCCGCGAGACCTCCTACGCCGAGCGCCGCGGCCTCGACCTGGCCATCAGCTCCTCGGGCACCGCGACCCTCGAGAACGCCCTGCTCGGGGTCCCCATGGTCGTGGTCTACAAGCTCTCCTGGCCGACCTACCTCATCGCCCGGGCGCTCATCAAGGTCCGCCACATCGCCATGGTCAACATCCTCGCCGGCCGGGGACTGGTCCCCGAGCTCATCCAGCACGACGCCACGCCTTCGGCCGTCGCGCGCCGGGCCCTGGAGCTCCTTGAGAGCCCCAAGCGCTACGCCGCCCTGCGCCGGGACCTCCTGGCCCTGAGGCCCAGCCTCGGCAAGCCGGGCACGGCTTACCGGGCCGCCCGCGAGATCGTCACCGAGATCCTCCGCCCCAGGGCCGCCCCGTGATGCTCGTCCTGCTCGTCTCACTCGCCTTCGCCATGACCTTCGCGGGCGGGCTCATCCCGGCCGGGGTCGTCACACGCGTCGGGATGCGGCGCCTCTTCGCGGTGCGGGCAGGGATCCTCCTGGCCGTGGCCTTCACCGAGCTCCTGCCCGAGGGCCTGGCGCTCCACCGGAGCCTGGCCGGCTGGACGGCCCTGGCCGCCTTCGGCCTCCTCTACGCCCTGGGCTCCCTCGCCATGCTCGACTCCTGCCCGGAGTACCTCCAGGAGTGCCGGGTGCACTATCTCGGCGCCGCGGCTTTGCTGGCGCTGTCGCTCCACTCCTTCCTCGACGGCTTCAACCTCGCCGTCTCCTTCGGCGCCGGCCAGGCGGCCGGGCTGGCCGTGGGGACGGCGGTGGTCCTGCACAAGATCGCCGACGGCTTCACCCTCACCAGCCTCCTGCGCCAATCCGGCCTCTCCAGCGGCCGGACCTGGGGCATCCTCGCCTTCGTGGCCTCCGCCACGCCCCTGGGCTGCGCCTTGAGCTCCCTGGGCATGGCCGACCTCCCCCGGCCCGTCACCGCCTCCCTGATGGGGTTCGCGGCCGGGAGCTTCATCCACATCGGCGCGACCGACGTGCTCCCCCTCGTCCACCGGCGGGAGGACCGCGCCTCCATCGCGGCCTTCGTCCTGGCCCTCGGCGGCGTGAGCCTCCTGCACCTCCTCCACGGCCATGGATAAGCGCGTCCTGCTCCAGAAGTTCGCCTCCTACGCCCCGCACCTGGACACCCAACTGCTGGAGAAAGCCTACGAGTACTCCCAGAAGGCCCACGCGGAGCAGGCCCGGGCCTCCGGCGAGGACTATTTCTCCCACTGCCTCGCCGTGGCCGCCTCCCTGCTCGAGTGGAAGATGGACCTGCCCACGGTCTGCGCGGGGCTGCTCCACGACGTCATCGAGGACACCTCCGTCACCCCGGAGAAGCTCCGCCTGACCTTCGGCGAGGAGATCATGCGCCTGGTGGTCTCCCTCACCAAGCTCGACAAGGTCCAGTTCTCCTCCCGGGACGACGCCCAGGCCGAGAACTGGCGGCGCATGATCCTCGCCACGGCCCAGGACATCCGCGTCATCATCGTCAAGCTCGCCGACCGCCTGCACAACATGCAGACCATCGGCTTCCTGCCCCAGGAGAAGCAGGAGCGCATCGCGCACGAGACGATCTCCCTCTACGCCCCCCTGGCCCACCGCCTCGGCATGTTCGAGCTCAAAGGCGAGCTCGAGGACCTCTCCTTCGCCGTCCTCCACCCCGAGGAATACCTCGACCTCGAGGAGAAGGTGCGCGCGCTCCTGCCCGCCCGCGAGGCCATGCTGGCGGAGTTCCGCAAGATGCTCGAGCACGGCCTCTCCAAGTCCGAGATCCCCCACCGCATCCTCGCGCGCTCCAAGAACCTCTACTCCATCTACCGGAAGATGCTGCGCCAGAAGAAGCCCTTCGAGGAGATCCAGGACGCGCTGGGCGTGCGCCTCATCACCGACACGGTGGCCAACTGCTACGCCCTGCTGGGCAACCTGCACACCCTCTTCCAGCCCGTGCCCGACACCTTCACGGACTACATCTCCAACCCCAAGCTCAACCTCTACAAGAGCCTCCACACCACGGTCAGCGGGCCCAAGGGAGAGCTCATCGAGGTGCAGATCCGGACCGAGGAGATGCACCGCACCGCCGAGTACGGCATCGCCGCCCACTGGCGCTACAAGACCGGCGAGACCTCCAAGGACACCCACCTCGAGGAGAAGCTCAACTGGCTGCGCCAGTGGATCGAGTGGCTCCAGGACCTCGACAGCCCCCGGGAGTTCCTCGACAGCCTGAAGACCGACCTCGACCTCTACCAGGTCTTCGTCTTCACCCCTTTGGGCGACGTCAAGGCCCTGGTCCAGGGGGCGACCCCCATCGACTTCGCCTTCGCCGTGCACACCGACATCGGCTACACCTGCATCGGCGCGCGCGTCAACAACAAGATGTCCAAGCTCGACACCGAGCTGAAATCCGGTGACATCGTGGAGATCCTCACCCGCAAGAACTCCGTCCCCAAGAAGGATTGGCTCAAGGTCGTCAAGTCCGCCCGCGCCCGCTCCAAGATCCGCCACTGGCTGCGCGAGCACGGCGTCTCGGCCTGAAGTCTCCGCGCCCGCGACGATCCTTCAGGGGGAACCCTTTCCATCCCCTGCAGTCGTGGGTGTCCCGAAGGAATTTCAATTCCCCGACGGAAGGTTATGTCGCGATCGATCCGATTCTGAGCGATATAACCCATCGATCCCCCTGTTTTTGACTCTCAAACGGCATCGCGACAAAACCCTCGAGGAGACTTTGAAAAACCGCACTTTCTTACCTGCGACATGCTCCCCCTCCCCGGTGGAATGCTAAGATTTTCCCATGAAGGCCGACCCTCTCCGGTTTATGAAAGAAGCGATCAAGGAGGCCCGAAAGGGCCTCCGGGAAGGCGGCATCCCCATCGGCTCCGTGCTCGTCAAGGACAACAGGATCGTCGGCCGCGGCCACAACCGCCGGGTCCAGAAGAAGTCCGCCATCCTGCACGCGGAGATGGACTGCCTTGAGAACGCGGGGCGCTTGACCGCCGCGGATTACTCGCGCTGCATCATCTACTCCACCCTGTCGCCCTGCGACATGTGCACGGGCGCCATCCTCCTCTACAAGATCCCCGTGGTGGTCATGGGGGAGAACCGCACCTTCAAAGGGCCGGAGAGCTACTCGAGAAAGAAGGTCAAGCTCATCAACCTCGACCTCAAGGAGTGCCGGGACATGATGTCGGCCTTCATCAAAGCCAAACCCGGACTCTGGAACGAGGATATCGGCGTCTAGACCTTCTTCGCCCTGAGCCGCGCCTCGAACTCGGAGAAGCGGAGCACGCGGGCGCCTTCGGAGGAGGCGTCCTCCGCGAGGCCCCCGTCCTCGGTCACCACGACCGCGCCCTTGCCGGAGAAGCCCATCAACCGCACCGCGCCCAGGATCATGTCATCGGCCGTGACGCCGGGGGAGAAGCGCACCCGAAGGCTGGCGTAGGGCCCGCCCACGGGCCGCATGGGGCCGTCGAAGAAGACCTCCACGCTGATGCAACCTCCGGCGCGGGACACGAGGCCGTCGAGGCGCTCGAGGTAGTCCTCGGTTCGGGCTTCCTCCACGGCCGGGTAGCGCGGGTCGTAGTCGTGGCGCCGGACCGCGTTGGTGCCGTCGATAAGATAGGTCCTCACAGGCGCGTCTTCCGCAGGCGGCGGACCTCACGTTCGTGGCGCTCCCGCTCGGCCTCGGCCTTGTCCACTGGGATCTCCTTGCGGGACATCGCGTCCTGGAAAGCGGCATCGTCGAAGGGCCTGATCCAGCGGTACTCGTGCTCGGCCAGCCAGGACGCGGGGGCCTTGCGGCGGTCCATGAAGACAAGGGCCTGCTCGTCCCAATAGACCAGGGCCCAGCGCTCCTTGGGGAAGGTGAACAGGTACCACGGACGCAGGAACTTCTTGACCGAGCCGTCCGGGTAGGCCCTGCGCGTGGGAAACCACGACTTGATGTTGCGCAGGAAGAGGCCGTCGAAGCCCTGCTTGTCCACGAACACCTTGGTCTTCTCCACGGACTTGACCGCCTCGCCGATGGCGGGCAGGTGGCCGTGGAAGAGATAGCGGCCGTCGTCGAAGACCTTGTGCCACGGGCCGAGCCGCCAACCCAGGTAGCCGCCCCACTCCCAGGGGTTGTAGAGCCGCTTGCCTTCGAAAACGAACCGCTCCTCGGCCGCGAACTCGGCCGCCTGGACCGGGACATACCGGCCGTCGAAGAAGCCGGGCCAGTCGAGCCTGGGCACGATGAGCCCGAGGAAGGCCGCGTAGCCAGCGCCCGCCAGCGCCAGACCCCGGCCCGCCCATGGCCGGGACAGCCATCCGGCGCTCGAGGCCATGCCCAAGGTCAGGGGCACGGCCAGGGGGATGAAGAAGGCGGCGATTCGGGCGTGGCGCACCGCGATCAGGCCGAGGATCGCGGCGGCGAGGACCGGACCGGCCGGGAACCGGGCCGGGAACGCGGCAGCGCGCGCCCAGCCCCAGCGCACCCGCAGCCGCAGGAGCACGGCGGCGAGGAAGAGGACCAGGATGGCCCAGAACGGCTGGTGGAACATGTTGCTGAAAGTCGTGGCGGACCACTCCTGGATGTGCCGGGAGAGGTCCGTGCGGCTTCCCCAGTGCTCCGCCATGGCAAGGTAGGGACCCACGCCCCCGGGGTTGACCAGGGTGCCCAGGAACGCGGCCGAGGTCAGGCCCGCGTGGCTGACAGCGTCGGACCAGCGCCGCTCGCTCGCTGCGGCCAAGCCGCAGCAGGCCAGGAGGAACAGGCCGAACACGCCGCCGGCATGGAAGTTGGTCCACAGGCTGAACCCCGCGAAGACCGCTGTCAGGGCCTTGGGCCCTGGCCTGCGGCCGTTGAGCCGCATCCTCTCTAGATAAAGGAAGAGGATGCCGAACCCCAGGACCGAGAACTGCTCCGGCCGAAGGTCCGCGCGAGGGAGGCTCCCTGCGGACCAGGCCACGACCCCGGCCGCGACGAACAGGGCCGGCACGTTGTAGAGCCGCAGGGTCGCGACAAGGACCGCGCAGGAGGCGGCCATGAGCCCGATCTTGAGGAGCCAGAGCCCGGCCATCCCGGCCAGGCTGTAAACGCCGTAGTAGACGACCTGGGAAAGCCACTCGAAGTCCGCCCAGGGCGCGCCCTGCATCGTGTACGAAAGGAAGTCCTCGGCCACGACGCGGCCGTGCTCGAGCATCCACCGGCCGGCGGAGAGGTGCCAGAAGAGGTCCGGATTATAGAGCGGAAGGAAAAACGGCAGGCAAGCCGATAGCGCGGCCGCTGCCCAAAGCCAAAGCTCTTTCCCCTCGTTGAGAGGGTTCCTCACATTGAGTATTATCTGGAGGGACGGACCGCGCGCCCGGACTTGATGCAGACGGAACAGGCGTACGCCGTCACGGTCCGACCAGCCAGGACGAACTTCTGCCGCTGGAGGTTGGGCCGGAAGATGCGCTTGGTCGCGCGATGGGAGTGGCTGTAACTTTTGCCCGAAACCGGGCCTTTACCGCAGATTGCGCATTTGAATGCCATGATGGTGCCTTCCGGAGAGTATACTAAAAGCGGCCCTCCTCCTCAATCGGGGGATGCGGAGCGCGCGCCCCGGACATTGAGCCATGTCTTTCACGGGGTCGGCCCCAAGCGCGGCCGCCAGCTCGCGCTCCTGGGCATCGCCTCCCCCCAGGACATGCTCTACTACTTCCCGCGGGACTGGCAGGACCGCAGCGCGGGCACGGATCTCTCCAAGGTCCCCGAGGGCCCGGTCGTGTTCCAGGGAAGGATCATCAGCGGCCGGCTCATCCGGGCCACCCCGAGGCTGGGCATCTACAAGGCCAGGGTCGCCACCGGGGACCGCAAGATCGAACTGGTCTGGTTCAAGCATCTCAGCTTCCGCTATGACGCCTTCGCTGGGCTCAAGAAGGACGTCACGACCGGCGCCGACCTCTGGGTCGTGGGCCGGGCCGAGGGAGACCTGCTCGGGGTGCGGGAGGTCCGGGTCGACGAGTACTACCCCCTCTCGGACCCGAAGCGCGGCCTCCACGTCGGGCGCATCGTTCCGGTCTACGGCCTGACCGAGGGGATCACCCAGCGGCTCATGCGCGAGCTCGCCCATCAAGCCGTGGGCGACCCCGGGGCCGTCCCCGCCGACCCCCTGCCCCCGGCCCTCCTCCACAAGCGGAGCCTCCTGTCTTTGAGGCAGGCACTCGCAGCGGTCCACTTCCCGCGCTCCTTCGCGGAGCTCGAGGCCGCCCGCACGCGGCTGGCCTACGAGGAGCTCCTCCTGCTCGAGTTCGCGTGGATCTTCAAGCGGCGCCAGACCCGGGGCCTGGCCAAGAACTTCTCCTACGAGATCAAGCGGAACCTCCTCACCCCGTTCCGCGAGGGGATGGGCTTCGAGCTGACGCGCGCCCAGAAACGGGTCATCAACGAGATCTTCGAGGACCTGCGGCGGCCCTATCCCATGACGCGCCTCCTCCAGGGCGACGTCGGCTCCGGCAAGACCGTGGTGGCCCTCTCAGCCCTGCTCCTGGCGGTGGAGAACGGCTATCAGGGCGCCCTCATGGTGCCCACCGAGATCCTCGCCGACCAGCACATGGCCACCATGTCCCAGTTCCTCAAGGGCCTGCCGGTGCGCTGCGCCATGCTGACCTCGCGGCTGAGCAAACGCGAGCGGGAGAAGACCGTGGAGGCAGTCCGCGCGGGCGAGGTCGACATCATCGTGGGCACCCACGCCCTGCTCGAGAGCGACGTCCAGTTCCCCCGCCTCAAGCTCGCGGTCATCGACGAGCAGCACCGCTTCGGCGTGCGCCAGCGCACGACCCTGCGCCAGAAGAGCGCGCTCCTGGACCTCTTGGTCATGACCGCCACGCCCATCCCGCGCACGCTCGCCCTGGCCCTCTATGGGGACCTCGACGTCTCCACCCTCGACGAGATGCCTCCGAACAAGAGGGCCGCCCAGACCTTCCACGCCCCCGAGTCCGAGGCCCTGGCCGCGGTGAAGGCCGAGGCCGCCAAGGGCCGCCAGGCCTACATCGTCTACCCGATCATCGAGGAGTCGGCCAACCTCGACCTCCAGTCCGCCAAAGCCGAGTTCGAGCGCCTTCGGGCCGGAGAGCTCTCGGGCGTGCGGACCGCCCTCATCCACGGCGCCATGCCCGGCCGAGCCAAGGCCAAGGTCATGGCCGAGTTCGGCGCGGGACGCTTCGACGTGCTTGTCGCCACCCCGGTCATCGAGGTCGGCATCGACGTGCCCAACGCCACGGTCATGGTCGTGCAGAACGCCGACCGCTTCGGCATGGCCAGCCTCCACCAGCTCCGCGGCCGCATCGGCCGCGGGGGCCTGCCCTCCACCTGCTTCCTCGTCGCGGACGCCAAGACCGACGAGGCCCGCAAACGCCTCGAGACCCTGGTCGGGACCTGCGACGGCTTCCGCATCGGGGAGGAGGACCTCAAGATCCGCGGGCCGGGCGAGTTCATGGGCACGGCCCAGCATGGGGAGCTCACCCTCAAGATCGCGGACCTCCGCCGCCACGCGGACCTGCTCGCCCAGGCCAGGGTTGACGCGGAGGAGGTCCTCAAGACCGACCCGCGCCTGCTCGCGGCCGAGAACGCCGTCTTAAGGGAGAGGATCCTCAGCCTCTATCAGAAACAATGGAACTGCATCGACCTGGCGTGAGACTCCTCCTGGCCCTGGCCATGGCCCTGGCCGCCGCGGCCGCTCCTGCCCGAGCGCAGGTCGACCGAGAGTCCCTCGACGTCCTCGGCTGGTCCAAGGCCTGCTCCGTGGCCGTGCAGTATTACGGCTACCCCGCGATGGGCAGCGCCATGTTCAACGTGCCCATCACCATGCAAATCGGCACGATCTCCCTCCAGGAGCCGGCCAAGACCGCTTCCGTGGACTGGCTCCTCAACATCGAGGGCAAGTCCGTCTGGGACCCGGAGAAGGCCGCCGCGACGATCGC
>JBAZSR010000025.1:0-28019 GCA_041662295.1 Elusimicrobiota bacterium
GCCAAGCTCTTCAAGGAGCTCGCCTCCAAGGACAAGGAGAACCGCTTCCGCATCGGCAGCCGACGGAGCTACGTGCCGGAGCTGGGCAAGGTCCTCTGGGAGATCCCCGAGGAGTCGCCGATCTACGCCGCGGTCTATGAGGACGAGGCTGGCAGGAGGATCGGCTACCTGCGCATCCCGGACTACATGGGCGAGGCTCCCCACCTCCAGATCATCGGCCAGGTCCTCCACCAGTTCCAGAAGGTGACCGACGGGCTCGTGCTCGACCAGATCAACAACCCGGGCGGCAACATGTTCTATCTCAACGCCATCCTCTCCATGATGACGGACAAGCCCATGGCCGTGCCCAAGCACCGCGTGCTCATCAGCGAGGAGGACGCCTTCCTCGCGGGCCAGATCCTCGACCAGGCCGCGGCCCAGGGCGAGGACTCCATGGAAGGCGAGATCGAGGGCATGGAGAGCATGGGCCTCATGATGATGCTCGGCAAGGGCGCGGACCCCGTGGTGGAGTACGCGAAGTTCATCCTCTCGGAGCTGCAGGCCGGACGCCGCTTCACCAGCCCGACGAGCCTCTTCGGCATGAGCACGGTGGACCCGCATCCGCAGGTGCGCTACACCAAGCCCATGGTGGTGCTCGTCAACGAGCTCGACTTCTCAGGCGGCGACTTCCTGCCCGCCATCCTCCAGGACAACGGCCGCGCCGTGGTGGTAGGCGTCAAGACTGCGGGCGCGGGCGGCGGGGTCAAGAGCGTCGAGTTCCCCAACCAGGTCGGCATCGCCGGGTTCTCCTACACCTGGACCATCGCCGAGCGCCTCAACGGCCAGCCCATCGAGAACCTCGGGGTCTCCCCGGACGTGCCTTACGAGATCACGGCCGACGACCTGAGGAACGGCTTCGAGGGCTACCGGAAGGCCATCCTCGCGGCTCTCAAAGCCAAGGCAGAGGCGAGACTCCTCGACGGCCAGGACAAGGACGAGGGCCGCGTCGCCCGGCGGCCGGGCCGCAGGGTCCCGATCCGGGGCGAGGACGACGACGAGCCGGGCCCCAACCCCGAGCCAGACGACTTCGGCGGGGACCATATCTACTGATTCCGAACTGCTGGTGCCGGGGATTAAGTTATTTAAGTTGCCCGACGGGCAACTTAAATAACTTAATCCCCGGCACCTATATGCTATTGACAAAACATAGGATTCAGGCTATAAAGTAGTCGCCGCGACGCCGCGGCACGGGGTCGCCGAGCCCTTGGGCTCGGCGATTCTTTTTATTTGCGGCTGGGAGGCAGCCTTGTCGCGGACCCGTGCCATTCTCGTCGCGATGCTCGGAGCGTGCCTGTTCGCTGGAACGGCCTTCGGCCAGGGGGTGCCCCTTTCCATCGAGCTCCTCTCCGGGGCCGAGGACCTCTCCTTCATGCTCCACGTGGACCAAGCCCGGCTGGACCGGCCCGTGCGCCTGCCTGGCTCCTCTTGGATCAGCGATGAGACCGCCTCTGCCATCTCCCGGCGCGTCTGGATCAACGAGAGCGGGGGCACGGTCGAGGGCCTGACCTTTTGGGGCCAGGGAGAGGGGTTCGCGTCCCTGGGCATCGGGCACTTCATCTGGTACCCCGCTGGAGTGGACCGCCCCTTCGGAGAGAGCTTCACGCGTCTGCTGGCCTATTTCGAGGGGCGCGGGGTCGCCCTCCCGGAGTGGTTGAAGGATTCCCCGAACTGCCCCTGGCCCGACCGGGACGCCTTCCGCGCCGACATGGCCAGCCCCCGGATGATCGAACTGCGCAAGCTCCTCCACGACACGATCGACCTGCAGACCAGGTTCATGGCGGACCGCCTGGAAGAGGCTCTGCCCCGTATCCTCCGGGCAGCCCCCCCGCACCGCAGGGACGCCGTGCGCCGCCGGTTCCTTGCCATGGCGAGCCAGCCCGAGGGACTCTATGCGCTCATCGATTACGTGAACTTCAAGGGAGAGGGCCTCTACCCCCAGGAGCGCTACAACAACATCGGCTGGGGCCTCCTCCAGGTCCTCGACGACATGCGCGGCTACCCCGAGGGCAGGACCGCCTTGAGGGAGTTCTCCAGGTCCGCCCGGAGGGTCCTTTGGAACCGGATCCTCAACTCCCCCCCGGAGCGCGACGAGATGCGCTGGGTGACGGGATGGCGCAAGCGGGTCAAGAGCTACGCCGGCCTGAGGTTCAAGGCCCCGGAGACAGCCCAGGCTTTGGCCGCCGTGGGTCCCAACAAGACCTAGGGCTCTTGGCGGCCCGGACCGGCCCTGAAGGCCCTGACCCCCAGGCCGGCCATCCTCCATAATCATATGAGAGATGGGCACGCGCTTTTTCCGCCGCTCCGCCGCGCTCCTGTCAGGGCTCCTGACCCTGGCCTTCCCTGTCCTCGGCCAGGTCCGGATCGTGCCCAAGCTCCAGACCCCGACCTCCGCTCTGAGCTGCTCCGCTGCTCCCTCCATCTCCTGGACCGGGACCCTGACGCCAGGCACGCTCCAGGCCCCGCTCCCAAGCATCCTGCCCTCCCCTGCCCTGCACTCTGCCTCGCCCACGCCTGAACTCGGAGCCTCCAGAGCCGCGATTCCCCCTTCGGACTCGAAAGCCGTGGCAATCCCGGAGACCCAAGGCCGGGCCATGCAGGACTTTGACGAGGACGGCAAGCCTCCGGACGAAGGCCCAGCCCAAGGGAGCTTCTGGTCCCTCGACCATCTCAATTCCCTCTTCGACGGCTCCACCCTCAAGCACCTCTTGGGGCTCGATGAAGAGGAACCCACGGGACCTCCGGCTGTTGCTGAAGATACGGTTGAGACCACTCCGGAGCCTCCCCAGAGAGCGGGCTTTGAGACCCGGCACGGCAGGCCCGTGGTCAACCCTTTCCGCGCCACGCACCCCGGCTACATGCCCCACGATTCCGAGCCTGTCGCGGTCCTGCCGGACGGCACCGCGGTTCCGCCTGATTCCTACGGCGGCGGCTTCCACGGCGCCCGCACCTCTCCCGAACAGGTCCTCAAGGAAAAGGGCTTCCGCCAGGAGACCCTGTTCGAGGATTGGCGCCTGCTCGAGCACGTCATGTCCGAGAGCTCCCCGCATTCCGCGTTCAGGGGCGCCACGCCGTTTGTGTCCGCGCCCCCGGACAGCCCCCACATGGGCGCGGCCGAATGGGCGGACGAAGGCGGTTGGGTCTACGACATCTTCGGGGTTCCCACCTGGGACGTCAATTCATCGCTCGAGGGCCGCGTGCCGGTCGCAGGCATGTACCGGGGCAACCTGATGTACGGCGAGGTCGAGCAGGCCATCCCCTCCCAGATCCCCTTGGAGTGCATCAAGCGCTGGGGCCAGGTAAGCGACTGGGGCGGCAGGAACATCGTGCGGGAGTGGACCCCGAACCCGCAGTACAACGACGCGCTCTGCCGCAGGTTCTTCGAGGGCCTGGGAGCCTCCCAGCGCTGACATGAAGACCCTCCTGAGCCTCCTCATCCTTCTGGCAGGCCCGCTCAGCGCGGGCCCCGCGGCCCGGACAACGGAGGTCAGACCCGCGGCCGCCCCGCTCCTGGTCCACTCCGTTGCCGCAGTACCGCTCAGCGGCTCGGCAGGACTCTTCCACGCCGGCTCCGTGCCGGGCCTCTCAGCCGCCCCGTCCCTGCCAGTCCCCAGGACCATCCTCATCCAGCCAGGACCGGGATCCGCTTCCCCGGGACAGGACTCCGCTGTGCCCTCGCTCGGCATCACGGCCGCGGCTCCCGCGGAGGAATCCCTGGCCAAGGTCCAGGCCGGCCTCGCCTCCGAAGAGGCCGGGACCGAGACAGCTCTGGCCGAATCCTCAGCCCTCTTCGACCAGGCGTCGACCCCGGTCGGAGACGATGCGGCAGTGGAAGCTGGCCTCGCGGCCGAGGCCGGGCTCGCGGACGCTTTCGAGGCGGTCTTCGCGGAGCATCCCGAGGCCGAAGAAGCGCTCGCGGACCGCTTCCGCTCCTCTGCCTACGGCTCGCTCGCGCTGGAAAGCGCGTGGAAAGCGGACCTCGCGGTTGCCATGCGTCCATGGATGTCGTGGCGGGCGGCCGAACTCGGCTATCCCACGCTCGCAAGATACCTCGGCTTCGTCCGGGCCGACACGATTCACGCCGCCTCGGAGCGGGAGGGCCTCGCAAAACTCCTCGTTGGACACACGGAGCACCGGGCCGAGGAGTGGACCTACATCTTCCGGGACTATCCCCTTTGGAAGGCGCCGCTCGAGCGCTACCTCGACACGCTCATCGCCCGACGCAAGGGAGTCAGGACAATCAGCCTGCAGTCCGTGGGCGCGGGCTACGGCTCCGAGGCCTACAGCCTGGCCATCATGACGGAGCAGGCCCTGCGCCGGGCCGGGGAGGACCCCGGAACCTGGCGTGTCGCGATCAGGGCCTATGACGTCAGTCTCCTGAGCCTGCTCACGACGGGACGCGGGCTCTACAAGCTGGGGGAACGCGACACCGCGGTCTTCAAAGCCCTCGGCCTCGAACCCTATTTTGACCAGAGGCCCGGCGGCCTGCTCCAGCTGAAAGGCCCGCTTGCGGGGTGGATCAAGCCGGTCTGGGCGGACCTCAACGACCTCAACCAGCACCCCATCGTGACGGACCAGCGGACCGACGTGGTGTTCGCCAACTACCTGCTCTATCACCTTAGGATGGCGCCCGGGCACGCTCTGGCGGACCACTGGCTCTCGGGGTCCTGGGCCGAGCACGGCTTCCTCAGCATGGCCCAGGTCGCGGTCGGCGAGGTCGGCTCGAGCCGCTTGGAACCCGCGAGCTTGATAGGCCGGGATTTCCTCGGCTACCACTACGGCGGCAACATCGGGTGGGCGGGCCGGGCCTTCTATGGAGACTCCTTCTCGGCCAACGGCGGGCTCCTGCGGCAGTGGTGGCGCAAGCTCCGCCGCCCAGCGGGCCGCGCCGTGCTCGCCGCGGGCATGAGCTTCCTCTCGAGCCTGACCCACGACCCCTTCTTCCGGGCCCCGGTGAATGAAGGCGTCCTGGCATGGCTCTCTGAGGCCGCTCAAGCCACTGGCCTGGAGATCGTGCTCACGACCCAGGACGTCCTGGCCCAGCGCGACGGAGACCGACTCCACCTGAACGTCGGTTGGGTCCTCTCACCGGATGCGGACCAGAGCCTGCTCGAGGAGTTCGTCGCCGAGGAGACCGCCCGCGTCCCCCTGCCCGGCGAGACTGGCCCCGCGCGGGTCACGGCGCGGACAGAGGAGGGAGCGGTCCTCAAGCTGGTCTCGGATCAGGCAGGGACCTGGCTGTCCTGGCTCTCGGAGAGGTTCACCCCCATCTCCATCGCCTTCCACAGCGACAACGCGGCCAAGCTCCTCCACGAACCCGAGCCGGAAGACGAACCGCAAGTCAGCGGTAGGCCGGGGATCCGGGTCTACGGTCTGAGATAGCCGGCCGGCTCACTGCGCCACAGGGACCCAGGCCTCGATCGGGTCGCTGGAAGTACAGCCCACGCTGCGGTCCATGTGGCCCGGGATGCTGATGCAGGTCGCGGTGCGCACGCGGTTCCACAGGATATCCTGGCAGGTCTTGTTCGTCCCATTCGGGCAGGTGTATGCGGCGTTCCTATTGCCGTCGCAGGTATCGTTCCTGATAAAGAAACCGGTCCAGCCCCAAGAGCTGTACGTGCCGGATTGGGTCGCGGTCCCGGACACCCGCACGTCCGTGCACGCCTTGTTGATGCTGGCTGGACAGGTGTATTCCGCCTCAGTGCCGCCGTCGCAAGTGTCGCTATGCGCCGCACCTGGATAGCCCGCGGACCAAGCCCCATAGGAGTCGTCGTTCTCATCCGCGAGGAAGGTCATCTTCTTCCACATCAGGGTCGTGCCGACCGGAGGGGGCGGGAACTCCACCCCTTTGAGGAAGAACCTTTCCGTGCGCGTGTCGCCTCCTACCACGGCATTCCCCGCGACCCTGAGGTTCGCTCCCAGTGCCGCGTCTCCCGTGACCTGCAGGGAGCCGTCGAGCCGGGTCTCCCCGACCACGTCGAGGTCCGCGGCGGGCTGGGTCATCCCGATGCCGACCTTGCCGTCGTCGCGCGCGAGGATGGTGTTCCCCGTGGTGGTCAGGCGCTGATAGATGCCGGCGGGCGCCGGATAGTAGGCCGTCATGGTGAGGGTCTCGGTCACCAGGTCCGTGGCCCCGACGACCAGGACGAGCCCTGCCAGGATCCCGATGAACTGCTTTTTGCCGAATCGCACCTGAAAGACGACCTCTTTCATCGCTCTCGCTATGATAGCATGTGTTAAGCGCCCGAGGCTTCGAGCGCCTTGCGCCAGAGGCTCGAGACCAGGCAGCGGCCGAGGGCCGCCTTGCGGACCCAACGCTGACCGCGGCCAGGGGCCCTGGGAGGCCTGCCGGCCCGGAGCACGAGAGTCACATCGTGGTCCGTGATCCGGTGGCGGACCCTGGCCAGAAGCGCCCCACCCTTCCCCTCCGGAAGCCCCCAATGCCCGGCCAGGAGGCCCTCCCGCCTCTTCTCCACGAGGACCTTGCTGTCCCGGGCGCAGAGGACGCAGTCCATCCGCACCGGAACAGGGCTCTTCCGGGCCTGCCGGACCGGGATCTCATCCTGGAGCCCCTTCATCCTGGCCCGGCAAAGGCGCGCCCAGGGACAGGACCCGCAAAGAGGCTTCCGTGGAAGGCAGACCATGGCGCCGAGGTCCATCAGGGCCTGGTTCCAGTCACCGGTCTCGCGAGCGGGCAGGAGTTCCTGGGCTTTCTTTTTGAGGAAGGAAGCATCCACGCAAGCGCGCGCGAAGAACCTGGAAAGCACGCGGCTGACATTGGTGTCCACCACGGCGAGCGGAGCGCCGTATGCGATGGAGAGCACCGCGGCGCGAGTGTATTCCCCCACCCCGGGCAGACGGACCTCCGGGTCCCTTGGGAATATTCCGCCGTGGTCCCGGACCATGATCCCCGCGGCCTCGTGGAGGGAAGCGGCCCTGCGGTAGTAGCCCAGGCCTGACCACTCCGCGAACACGGAATCCCGGCTGACGCGGGCCAAGGCCCGCATCGTCGGGAACCTCTTCAGGAATCTCTCGAAGCGCGGGATCACGGTCGCGACCGTGGTCTGCTGGAGCATGATTTCGGAGAGCCAGACCCGGTAGGGGTCCTTGGAGCGCCGCCATGGCAGGTCGCGTCCCCTCTCCCTGTACCACCGGAGCAGGGAGGCCCTCAACTCTCGGAGGTCCATGGGGCGGCTCATGCCGGGTCCATGGTATCAAATGCCCTGGGTCCTGGGCCTTTTGCCGCGGGCCTCCTGGGAACTAGGACCCTTTTCCAGGCCCGGAAGCCGCGATAGAATATCCCCGATGCATCTCCTCAACGCCCTGGTCCTCTTCGCAGGGCTTTTCCCCGCGTCCAGCCAGACCATCCTGGTGGACCCTGCCCAAGTCGAGGCCATGCGCTCGGCCGTGGTCCGGAGCTTCCAGACGCGCCGCTCCCTTCCCCCTCCTCCGCCGACCCTGTTCGCGACCGTGGCCTGCTACAAGGAAGCCCGCAGCAGGAACGTGCCCTACATCGACGCGGTCAAGCTCTGCGGCATGGCCGTTGAGGGCGGGGAACCTGCCTCGTGCTACGTTCACGCGCGGGATGTCAACGTCCAATATCCCGAGGCCATCAAGCTCTGCAGGAACGAACCATCCAGCGCCGCTCCCGCGCTCTGCTACGCCATGGCCAGGGAGTTCAACGTGCAGTACCCGGAGGCCGTCGAGCTCTGCTCCAGCGGCCGCTCCGGACCCGCGCCCGCCCAGTGCTACCAGAGCGCGCGGGAGAGCAACGTCGGGTACTTCGAGGCGATCGCGCTCTGTCGGGGTTCGGCCTCTCCGGACGCGCCGGTGGCCTGCTACAACCAGGCCCGGGAAGCCCTGGTGCTGTATCCGGACGCCGTTTCCCTCTGCAAAGCTCTGCCCTGACCGGGAATCAATGGCGTGTCCGTCATTTTTTGTATCATAACGATTGCCAGGCCTTCCGAGGGTCCGGGCCGATGCGTCTTCTCATCATCCAGCCATCCCATTACCGCTCGCAGACCGAACGGACCGTCTTCAAGACCAGGAAGCGGTCCGTGGTCCCGCTCACCCTGCCCTATCTGGCCGCGCTGACCCCGCCCGAGTGGACGGTGCGGCTTCTCGACGAGCAGTTGGAGGAGATCGACTACGACGCGCCGGTCGACCTGGTCGCGATCACCTGCTGGACCCTGCACTCGCTGCGCGCCTACGACATCGCCGAGCGGTTCCGCGGCCGCGGGGTCAAGGTGGTGATCGGCGGGCCCCACGCGTTCTTCTACGCAGAGGAGGCGCTCGGCCATTGCGACGCGGTGGCGGTCGGGGAGGCCGAGCCGATCTGGGGCGCGATCCTGGCCGACGCCGCGGCCGGCCGGCTGCAGCGGGTCTACCGCGCCGTGCCGCTCGAAAGCCTGGCCGGCCAGCCCGCCCCGCGCTACGACCTGCTCGATCTGCGCCGCTACGGGCCGTTCCGCACCTTCACCCTGCAGTCCTCGCGCGGCTGTCCGTTCCAGTGCGACTTCTGCAGCGAGCGGCTCTACCTCGGCGGCAAGTACCGATGGCGGCCCGCGGCCGAGGTGGCCGAGGACATCCGCCGCTGCGGGGGCCGCAGGGTGTTCTTCGGCGAGAGCAATTTCGGAGGCAACAGGCCTCGCGCGCTCGAGCTGATGGAGGCGCTGGTCCCGCTCAAGGTCCGCTGGTCCACCCTCTGGTCGTCGCACCTGTGCCTCGACGAGGAATTCCTCGACCTCGCGGTCCGGAGCGGCGTGCTGCACGTCAACATCGGCATCGAGAGCATCGACGCCGGCACCCTGAAGGCCATGCGCAAGACCGCCAACAAAGCCGGCCGCTACGACGAGATGGTGCGCAACCTGCGCCAGCGCGGCATCAGCTTCTCGCTGAACTTCATCTTCGGCATGGACGGCGAGAGTTCCACCGTGTACGATGCGACCCTCGAGTTCCTGGAGCGCAACAAGGTGCCGACGGCGTATTTCAACATCCTGACCCCGACCAAGGGCACCGCCCTCTATGACCGCTACCTCAAAGCCAAGCGGATCATCGATCCCGAGATCATCGACCGCTGGCCCGGCCAGCTCTGCCACATCGTCCCCGAGCGCGGGACCCCGGCTGAGCTGGAGGGCCGCATCCAGGCGATGTACCGCCGCTTCTACAGCCTGCCTTCGATCCTGCGCCGCCTGCCGATGCCGGTGACCCAGGCCAACATCGCCTCCTGGGTCATCAACCTGTCGGAGCGCCGCATGCACGGCTCCGCCCAAGGCAACAACGATTTCGACGGGTTCTGAAGCCCGCTTGTCCTGAACAAGGGACCTCGGGCACGGCGGATGGAGAGCGTCCGCCTGGGCGGATCAGGCCCCGAGGAAGGCCGGGACCTCGCGGATGTCTCCCAGCACCGGCACTCCCGCGTCCTTGAGGCGCTCCGGCGCCTGATGCCCCCGGCCGATGAGGGCGCAGCGGATGCCCATGGCGGCCGCCACGTCGCGGTCGTGCAGGGTGTCGCCGATGAGGATGACGCCGGCAGGATCGAGCCGGGCGGCCTCCAGCCACCGCAGACCCAGCTCCTCCTTGCTGTCCGCGTGGAAATCTTCGAGCCCGAGCACGGGGTCAAGGGGCACCCGCACCTTGAAGTGCGCCAGGGCCTTGGTCAACATGGGGTGGTGGTAGGCGGAGAGGATCCCCTGCCGGACCCCGGCGGCCGCGAGCCCCTCAAGCACGGGGAGCGCGCCCTCGTGGAGTCGGACCTCGGTCCAGACCCGGCCGTGGTAGAAGCCGTTCCACTCACGCGCCACCTCCGTGAAGGACTCCCTCTCGAAGGTGAAGCCCGCCTCCTTGTAGAAATCGACGACCGGGAACCCGAAATGGTCGAGATAGTACTGGAGCGAGACCTCCGGCATCCCCCTCCTGCGGCGGCTCTCGTTGAGGCACTCGACGCAAAGAGCCGCGTCGTCGATGAGCGTGCCGTTGAAATCCCAGAGCACGAGCCCTGCCGGACCGCCCTTCATGGGAACGCTACCTGGCCTTGGGGGGCTCGGCGAGGACCTCGACCAAGGCCCGGTAGGACTTGGCGTTGCGTCCCTTCAAGCCAGCTTCGGCCATCGCCCGGGGAGTCACTCCCTTCTTGGGGTGCTTCGCCGAGGGATCGGCGCCGCGGGACACCAGGAGACGGGCCAGCTCGAGGTCGCGGAACTGAGCCGCGATGTGCAGGAGGGTGTCGCCGGACCTGCGGTCCGTCCCGTTGACCGGCGCCCCTTTGTCGAGCAGGGCCCCGATCAGGCGCAGGGAGTGCGAGGTGCGCATCGCAGCGTCCCCGCGGCCGTAGGCCAGCCGGAATATCCAGCGCCGCACCGCAGAGGTCTTGGGCTTGAGCAGGGGGACGATGTCCTCGCTCACGGACTTCATCGCGTGCTCGAAGACCGGCCCGTGGTCGTCGAGCCTGGCCCCCGCGGCGAGCAGGACCTTGGCGGTTTCCTTATAGGACTCTCCCTTGAGGGCCATCCAGCGGGAAAGGGCCATCTTACAGGCTGTGGCCTTGCAGTCCGGGTCCACGCCGCCGTCGAGGAGCGCCGAGACCCTGGCCGCGTCCCCGGAGCCGGCCGCCTCCGCAAGCGCGCACGCGGCCTTCCCGGAGACGGCGGGCCACGCTACGGCCGCGAGCGCGGCGGCCAGCAGGACGGGGAAGGTCACGCGCTCACGCGCCCTTCTTGAGCGCGAGCGCGATCTTCTCCGCGGTCACGGGCATGGACTTGATCCGGCAGCCGACCGCGTCTTCGACCGCGTTGGCGATGAGCGGGGCGGCCGGGATCATGGTATGCTCGCCCACGCCGCGCGCGCCGAACGGGCCGTCGGGCTGGGCGGTCTCGACGATGATGGGGACCGTCTTGTCCGGGATGTCGAGCGCCGTGGGGATCTTGTAGTCCGAGAAGTTCGGGTTGAGGATCCGGCCCTTGGCGTCGAAGCGCATGTCCTCGTAGAGCGCGGTCGCGAAGCCCTGCAGGAGGCCGCCGACCACCTGGTGCTCAACGAGGCCCGGGTTGATGGCCTTGCCCACGTCCACGGCGAGCGCGGCCTTGAGGATGCGGACCTTGCCCGTCTCCTTGTCGACCTCGACCACGACCCCGGCCGCGCCCGTGGTGTAGTGGACGTTGGGGTGCCCGCCCTGGCCGGTCTCCGGGTCGCTGATGGCCGAGGAGAACTCGGGCATGAAGACCCCGCGGCCCATGATGGGTCCGCCCTTGAAGGTGTGGTCCTCCACCTGGATGCCCGCGATGACGAAGCTCTTGAGGGGCAGGCTCCAGCCCGGCTTGTTGGGGGATTTCACGGCCGAGTCCTCGAGGTAGAGCGAGGAGCGGTCGAGGTGCAGGCTGCGCTCCACGAGGTCGAAGATCTGCTCCCTTGCGTCGACCGCGGCCTTCAAGACCGCGTTGCCGCAGCCCCAGGTCACGTGCGAGCCCACGGTCTGCCACTCGTACGGGTTGCGGTCCGTGTCCGGGGTCTCGACGCGGATCCTCGAGACCGGGACCGAGAGGATCTCGCTGGCGACCTGGGCCATGGCGGTCAAGAGGCCCTGCCCGAGCTCCATGCCGGAGACCAGGATATTGAGGCTGGCGTCCTCGTTGAACTTGAGGAAGGCCGACGAGGAGGCGTTGGGCGGCATGGCCGGCGATTTCCAGAAGAGGACCACGCTCTTGCCCACCGCTTTCCTGGGATCCTTGGAAGCGACGGCCTTGCCCCACTCCACCTCGGAGGCGACCTTGTCGATGGCCTCCTGGATGCCCGTGGGGTTCATGCGGGCGCCGTAGGGGAGGATGTCCCCCTCCTTGATGGCGTTCTTCCGCCGGAACTCGACCGGGTCCATCTTGAGCTTGTGGGCCATGCGCGTCACATGGGACTCGAGCCCGAACATGAACTCGGAGTAGCCGAACCCGCGGTAGGGGCCGCCGGGCGGCAGGTTGGTGTAGACGCAGACAGAGTCGATGTGGAGGTTGTCCACCCGGTAGGGGCCGCTGGCCGAGAGCCCGCCGGCGTTGACCACGTTGGCCCCGTACTCGACGTACGCTCCCGCGTCCCAGTAGAGCTTGTGCTCGAGCGCGGTGATGGTCCCGTCCTTCCTGCAGCCCAGCTTGACCTGGGCCACCACGCCCTGGCGCTGGTAGGTGTTGACGAACTCCTGGGCCCGGGACCAGAGGAGCTTGACCGGATGCCCCTGGACCTTGGTGGCGATGGCGGCTCCGAGGATCTCCATGGAGACCCCGGCCTTGCCGCCGAACCCGCCGCCGATGTAGGGGGTCACCACGCGGACGTCCTTGTGCGTCAGCCCCAGAGGCGCGAGGGTCTCGGCGAAGACGTTGCGCTGGGTGAAGGGAGACTGCGAGGCGGTCCAGACGGTCAGGCGGCCGGAGTTGTCGTAGAGCCCGACCGCGCCGTGCACCTCGATGGCGCAGTGCGCGTAGCGCGGCACGATGTAGGTGTCCTCGAGGATGACGTCGGCTTCCTTGAAGCCCTTCGCGGCGTCGCCTTTGCGGGTCTTGCGCCAGTGCGCGATGTTGGTGTCGGGCTTGGGGAAGAACCACGGCACGTGCGGGTAGTTCTTCAGGTCCGGATGCACGAGCCCCGAGTCCTTGGCCAGCGCGGCCATGGGATCGAGGATGGCAGGGAGCTCCTCGTACTCGACCTTCACGAGACGGGCGGCGCGGAGCGCGGTCTTCGCGTCCCAGGCCACGACCGCGGCCACCTGCTCGCCCACGAAGCGGACCCGGTCCTGGGCGAAGACGAAGCGGTCCTTCATGTAGAGGCCGAACGTGAAGGGGAAGTCCTTGCCGGTCAGGACCTTGACCACCCCGCTGACGGACTCGGCGGCCTTGGTGTCGATCCTTTTGATGAGCGCGTGGGCGTGCGGGCTCTCGACCAAGGCCGCGTAGAGCAGGCCGGGGCCGAACTCGATGTCGTCGACGAACTGGGCCGCGCCCGCGACCTTCTCCCAGCCGTCCACCCGCTGAGCGGAGCGGCCGACCGAGCGGAGGGATCTTTCGTCGCGCGGACGACCGGCCGTGGAAGCGTCCTCAGGCCAGGTCAGGTTCAGCCCCTGCTGGCCCACGGAAGGCCCCTGCCGCGCCGTCTTCCTGCCGTTGCTCTTCAGTGTCTTCACGCCTTCCTCCCGGCGGCATCCTCGATAGCCTCGATGATGGGCGTGTAGCCGGTGCAGCGGCAGAGGTTGCCGGCGATGGCCTCCTGGATCTCGTGGCGCGAGGGCTTCGGGTTCTTGCGCAGGAGTTCCGTGGCGGAGAGGATGACGCCCGGGGCGCAGAAGCCGCACTGGAAGGAGTTGTGCTTCACGAAGGCCTTCTGGAGAGCGGTGCCCCCACCCTTCGAAAGCCCCTCCAAGGTCGAGACCTCGCAGCCGTCGGCCTCCATGGCGAGCACGAGGCAGGAGCGCACGCTCCGGCCGTCGAGCAGGACCGTGCAGGTCCCGCAGTCGCCCCGGTCGCAGCCGACCTTGGCGCTCTTGACCCCGAGCTTGTCGCGCAGGACCTCAAGGAGGGTGTCGTTGGCCGCCACCTCGACCCTGCGGGACGTTCCATTGACCTTCAGGCTGATGGATGCTTTTCTCATGTCAGATCTGCTCCGTTCCGTAGGCCGGGCCCTTGCCCTCGAGCCGGGACACCGCGGCGGTCAGCGCCCGCTCGAGCATGACGCAGGCCATGTGCTGCCGATATTCCTTCGAGGCCCGGATGTCCGTGATCGGACGGATCTCCGAGGCGACCAGGGCCTTGGCCTTCTTGAGGAGTGCGCTGCTGAGCTTCTTGCCCCTCAGGAGCGACTCGATGCTCTCGCCGCGGGTCGGCACAGGGCCGACCGCGCAGAAGGCCACCCGGTACTGGGAGCCCTCGAGCGCCATGGCCGCGACCCCGACTTGCGCCAGGTCCTCGCCCCGGTAGCGGCCGAGCTTCACGTAGCAGCCGCCGTGCTTCTTCTCGGGCAGGGGGATGGAGATCTCGGTCGCAATCTCGTCTTCGAGCAGGGCGCATCTCTTGGGTCCCGTGAACCAGGAGCGCATCGGGATGGCGCGGTGCCCGGCCTTGCCGTGCGCCGTGACCCGGGCCTCGTGCAGGAGGAGCGCGGGGCCTCCGTCGAGAGACGGGACCGCGGAGGCGATGTTCCCCATCAGGGTGGCTCGGTTGCGCACTCCCGTGGAGGCTACGGTCCTGGCGGACTCCCAGAGGATCGGGAATTTCGTCCGCACGACCTCGGATTCGATGAGCTCCGTGAAGGTCGTCAGGGCCCCGACCGCGAGGATCCCATCCTTGAACTCGAGCTTCCTGAGCTCGCCAACGGCCTTGAGGTCGATCACGGCCTCGGGGGAGACGAAGCCCTCCTTGAGCCAGAGCAGGAGGTCCGTGCCCCCGGCCAGGACCTTGGCCTTGCCCTTGGCTTCCCAGACGAGCTTGAGGGCCTCCTTGAGGTCCTTGGGCCGGTGGTAATCGAACTCGGTCGGGATGGGCATGTCGGACTCCTACGACTGCCAGGCCACGATGCGGCACATGGCGCTCTCGAGCTCCATGCCCCGGAGCGGGAAGCACCCGATCCAGGCCCGCTTGTTATTGAGACGCTCGATGTCCCCTCCGAGATTCTCGGCATGGACGAGCCTCTTGGGGAAGAGCTTGAGGTGCATGACCTGGTAGTACTCCTCCTGGGGGAACATCTCGTCCCAGGACTTCCCGCTCCGGGCGCGGAGCTTGGCCTCGGCCTCGAGGAAGAGCTTGGGGTGCCAGTTGCGGATGATCGTGTTCATCGGGTGGTCGGCGCTGCCGCAGTCCACGCCGATCCACTTGAGCTTCATGGCGAGCGCCCACTTGTGGAACCTCGGGCCCGGCCCGGGATGCTTGACGAAGTAGCGCACCTCGTCGGAAAGCTTCTGGTCCCAGGCGTAGCGGTGGTAGCCCGTGTTGATGATGAGGATGTCGCCCTTGCGGATGTCGGCGCGCTTGGTCAGGAGCTCGGGCTCGTAGAGGTCATAATCGCCCACGTCCTTGGAGATGTCCACCACGACGCCGGGGCCCACCCACTCGCGCATCGGGACCTGGCCGATGCTGCGTCCGCTGGCGTGGAAGTGGATCTCTCCATCCATGTGGGTGCCCACGTGGTTGCTCGTGGTGATGACCTGGCCGTTGGCTCCCTGGCCCATATGCGCCCCGGCGATCCTCTTGAAGTACTGGACCGAAAGAGGGATATAGCTCGGCCACGGAGGTGTGTGCACGCTCAGGGGCTGGGTGAGGTCGTACATCTTCGCTTTGTCGAGCAGCTTGATGAAATCATCGGGTCTCATGGTATTCCTCCAAGGCTGATATTATACCAACTGCTTCGCGGGCCTGGCGGCCTCCATGACCGCCAGGGGAACGGCTCTCGTCTCCAGCGTCATCTTCCCCCGCCCCACGACCCGGAAGCCGTGCCCGCGGTAGAAGGCCCGGGCGCGAAGGTTGTCCCGAAGCACCTCGAGCCTCATGGTCCCGGCCTTCGGGAAGGCCTTCCAAGCCCGGGCCAGGAGCAGGTCTCCGAGCCCTCCGCCCTGGCGGCCGGGCCGCACGTAGAGCCTGTTGAGGAAGACCCTCCGGGCCCCGTCGCGGGCGGCCGTGACCAGGCCGAGGAGCCGGCCCGCCTTCGACACCGCGACCGAGAAGAAGCAGTCCCGCTGCCGGGTCTGCTCCGCCAGGCCCGCGGGGGCATGGAAGCGCCTGGAGACCTCCGCGAGCTCGCTCGGGGTCAACAGGCCGCTGAAGGCCCTGCGCCAGGTCAGCCTCAGGAGCCGGCTCATGGCCCTGGCATCCTCGGGACGGGCCCTGCGGATCGAAGCCTGCGGCGGGACCGGGCTCGGCCTGGGCATGGGCTATGATACCATGAGTTTGATATCATCGGTGTCATGCTCATCGTGTGCCCGAAGTGCTCCCGCCGCCACGAGGTGCCTCGCTCGGGCGCCGACCTCCTGGCGACCTGCCCGTGCGGGGAGAAGGTCAAGATCCTAGCCTGGCTCTCCTACAAGAGGATCTTCTCCGAAAGGGGGCGGGTCACCTGCCCGACCTGCGACCGGGACTACGACCTCGCGAGCTTCCGGATGGACACGGAGCTCGCCTGTTCGTGCGGCTGCCTTTTCCTCGTCCGGAGCGCGGCCGCGGCGGCCAAGGCCCGCGGCCGGAGGAAGGCGGACCAGTCCGACCGTCTGCTCGAGGCCGAACTCCGAGGACTCGTCGACACCGCCAAGCTCATCCACGGCTCAAGCCAAGACCTCGACAAGCTCCTGACCATGGTCATCCGCATCGCCGCCGAGACCCTCGGGGCCGAGGGCGCCACGATCGCGCTCCGGGACAAGTCTGGCGGCCTCGTGTTCCGGTTCGTGACCTCGGAGGGAGACTCCTCGCGCCTGGCGAGCCTGAGGCTCGCGGAAGGAGAGGGCATCGTGGGCGACTGCGTGGCCAAGAAGCTCTCGTTCATCGTCAACGACCCCGCGGGGGACCCCAGGTTCTCCAAGAAGGCGGACGACAAGTCCGGCTTCGTCACCCGCTCGGTCCTTTGCGTCCCCCTGACCGTGGACGCGGTCTGCATCGGAGCCCTCGAGGCGGTCAACAAGAAAGACCCTGGGGGATTCACCCGCCACGACCTGGCCCTGGCCGAAGCCCTCGCGGGCCAGATCGCGGTGGCCGTGCGCAACGCCCTCCTCGCCCGGGCCCAGCACCGCAAGCCGGCCAAGCAGGGCTAGACCCCGGACCCAAGAGAGGAACCAGCGATGCCCGCCCCCAAACAGACCAAGACCGACGAGATCCTCCAGGCCGCGATGGAGAACGAGCAGAAGGCCGTCGACCTCTACACCGAACTAGCCAAGGGCGGGCACAGGAACGCGGTCAAGGAGATGTTCCTCGAACTGGCCGCGGAGGAGAAGCGCCACAAGATCCTGCTCGACGGGGTCCGCTCCGGCCGGCGGCGCCTTCCGCCCGCCGCCAGCGTCGCGAGGCGCGTGAGCTTGGAGGACGAATCCGACCTCCCCGACGTCTCCGGCCCCTTGAGCCTGAAGGGCTCCATCCTCTTCGCCATGGGCCGGGAGAAATCGGCCTTCAACCTCTACATCGACCTGTCCGACCTCTCCGACGACCCTGAGGTCAAGGACCTGTTCCTCTCCCTGGCCCGCGAGGAAGCCAGCCACAAGCTCCGTCTCGAGCGCGTCTACGACATGCTCTAGGGAATGGCCGCCAGCCCCTTCCAGAACTCGGCCGAAGTCCGCAGACGCTTGTCCGGGTCAGGCTCGAGGGAGGCGTCGATGAGGGAGTCGACCCCGGCGCCGAGGCCCTGGACCAGCGAGGACGGCTTGGCGTAGCGCCGCTCGGTCTTCTCATCCGGCGTGGCCTTGTCCGGGAAGGGCCGGACGCCCGACAGCATCTCGTAAGCGGTCACGCCCAGGGCGTAGACGTCGGCCTCCCGCCGCAGCACCCCGTAGTGCATCTCCGGGGACATGTAGGGCAGGGTGCCGATGACGGTCTGGGTGAAGTCCGCCCGGGCAGGGGCCGGAGCGCCCGCGAGGGCGGCGGCCTGAGGCGGGGCGCCGACCTGGCGCGAGATGCCGAAATCCATGACCTTCACCACGCCCTGTTCGCTGATCATGATGTTGGCGGGCTTGAGGTCGCGGTGGATGACCCCGCGGGAATGGGCGAACTCCAGGGCCAGGCAGACCGGGCCCAGGACGGCCTTGACCTCGGCCAGGCCCAGCCGGCGCCTCTCCTCGATGAGCTGGGCCACGGTCTTGCCGGCCACGTACTCGAAGACCAGGTAGACCTCGCCGGCCTGGGACACCACGGAGTGGATGTCCACGATGTTGGGATGGTGCAGGGCCGCGACGGTCTTGGCCTCGCGGAGGAACTGCGCCTCGCCCGCGGTGCCGCCAGCCGCGTGGGAGCGCATCTTCTTGATCGCGACCCGCCTGTCCAGGGAGCGGTCTACGGCCTCGTAGACCACGCCCATCCCCCCCTCGCCCAGGACGCGCACGATCGCGAAGTTAGTATGGGACAGGAAGCCCGCCTGCGGCTCGGCCTCCACGGGACGCGGCGCGGTCTTCCTCCTCGCGATCAGGTACAGGAAGTAGAGGGCGGCGCCGCCGCCCACATAAAGGGGAAGCCAGCGCAGCCAGGGCGCCGGGCTGGGACGGGACGGGGCGCTCTTGGAGACCGCCCGGGCATGGGCCTCTGCCTCGGCCACGGCGGGAGCGGCCAGCCGCTGGATCGTCTTTTCGAGAGCGTCGGCGGTCTTCAGGTTCTGCTCGGTCCCGGTCTGGCCGCTCTCGATCTGCTTCTCGAGCTCGTTGGGGTCGATCGCCTGGGCTCGGGCGGACGCGGCCGCCAGGATGGACAGCGCGCCGGCGAGGGCCAGGCCCCGACAGCGTCCCGGGGCCATGGCTAGAGCCTCAGCCCGAAGAGGTCCGCGCTCTCGCTGAAGACCTGCTTGAGGTGGGCCTCGCCGCGGAAGCTCTCGCCGTAGAGCTTGACGATGGGCTCCGTGCCCGAGGGCCGCGCGAGGACCCAGGAGTCCTTCATCGCGATCTTGACCCCGTCGGTGTCGCGAACTCCGGTCACCGCGTCGCCCGCCAGGGTCTTCAAGGCCTTGAACGCCGGGGCCTTCAGGGCCTTCACCTTGGCCCGGACCGCGTCGTCAGCCGGGATGTCCTGCCGCCGGTACGCCGGGTCCCCGTGCTTGGCCGTGAGGGCCTTGTAAAGATCGGAAAGGTCCTTGCCGGTCTTGGCCATGACCTCGGCCAGGAGGAGCACCGCGAGGATGCCGTCCTTCTCCGTGGTCCAGCGGTACATGGACATCCCGGCGCTCTCCTCGCCGGCCAGGGCGTAGCGGTCCTTCCGGATGCCCTCCACGTAGTACTTGAAGCCCACGTTGACCTCGTCGACCCCGCGGCCGCGGCTGGCCGCGATGCGGTCGATGAGGTGCGTGGTGCCGATGGTGCGGCCCGCCTTGAGGTCCTTGGGCCAGTCCGGCCGGTGGACCAGGAGGTAGTCGAGGAGGATGGACAGGGCGTGGTTGGGCGAGACCAGGCCCGCTCCGGCCGTGGCGACCCCGAAGCGGTCCGCGTCCGGGTCCGAGGCGCCCGCGAACTCGTACTTGCCCTTCTTGACGAGCCCGAGCAGGGGGGACATCGGGTACTTCGATGACGGGTCCATGCGGATCCTGCCGTCGTGGTCGAGCGGGATGAACCCGAAGGTCGGGTCCACGGTCTTATCCACGATGTCGAGGTTCTTGAGCTTGCAGACCTCCATGATGCACCGGTAGAAGGGGGCCGAGGCGCCGCCCAGGGGGTGGATGCCGATGCGCAGGCCCGAGTCCCGGATGGCCGCGATGTCCACCACGCGCGCAAGGCGGTCCACGTCGGGGCGGACGAGGTCCGCGGTCTTAAGCAGGGCCAGGGCCTTGGGGCTGCGCAGGGAGACCCTCTTGACCCGCTTGGGGTCCGCGAGGCACTCATTGGCGTACTTCTCGATGACCGAGGTCGTCTCCGTGCCGGCGGGACCGCCATGCGGGGGGTTGTACTTGAGGCCCATGTCCTCCGGGGGGTTATGGGAAGCGGTGCCGTTCAAGGCCGCGACCGCCGTTCCCGCGAGGATCTCGGAGGAGAAGACCGGGGTCGGCAGGGGGATGTCCGCGAGGATGACCGGGATGTCGTTGGCCGTCAGGACCTCGGCGCACAGGCGCGCGGTCCGCTCCGACATGAGCCGGGTGTCCCCGCCCACGAGGATGGGGCCCTCGATGCCCTTCTCCTTGTGGAAGCGCGCCACGGCCTGCGCGATGGCCCCGGCGTGAAGATGGCAGAACCCGCCTCCGAGGCGGCCCCGGTGGCCGGAGGTCCCGAACTTGACGGCCGCGACCGGGTCCGAGGGCTCGTGGAATTCCTTCTCGAAATGGTGGATGTTGATGACCTGCTGCGGGAGCTTGCCGGCGTCAGGGTGTGCCATGGGCCTATCCTAACACTCCTCCGCGGCGGGCCGCAAGGGAGGGCCCGGGAGGCCGGATATGCTATAATATGCTTGGTTGAGCATATGCCCATAGAAGGCAGACTGAGCGCGGACGAGATGGTCTTCAAGCTGAAGTCCGACTTCCTGAAATCCCTGGCGCACCCCGGCCGGCTGGCCATCATCGAGTATCTCAAGAAGGGCGAGGCCACGGTGGGGCAGATGGTCGCGGACCTGGGCATCGAGCAGTCCGGGCTCTCCAAGCACCTCGCCATCCTGCGGCTGACGGGGATCGTCAGCCCCCGGCAGGAGAAGGCCAGCGTCTTCTACTCCATCAAGGACAAGGAGATCTTCTCGGTCCTGCGCCCCATCGCGGAGATCCTCAAGCGGCGGCTTTCGGAGAGCTCGGCGCTCCTGAGCCGGCTGGGGCGGGCCTGATTTTTTTGGACATCATATGAATATATATGCATATTCCCATATACAAGGAGACGCCATGCCCCCCCTGCGCCGCTGCGTCGTCACGAGACACGAGGCCCGGAGGATGCTCGGCGTCCAGGAGAGCCTGCTCACGCGCATGGAGGCCGCCGCGGACATCCCCTCGCGTCCCCGCCGGCTCGGCTACACGGGAGAAGAGCTCCGGCGCCTCCTGAGGAACCTCAGGCGCATCATCAAACGCACGGCATGAGTCCCGCCCGCTCGGGAAGGCCTTAGCCCCTTCCAGACGATGAACCTCCTGGGATTCTCCTCCGCTGTCTTCCTCCTGGGCTCCCTGCTGGCCCTGCTTCTGGCCCGGCGCCCGGCCGCGGCCCGGGCGGTCTCGCTGGGCGCCGCCCTCCTGGGGAGCGTCGGGGCCCTCGCCGCGGCCGTCTTCTGCCTGGCCGGCGGGGACTGCGGAGCCCTGACGATCGCAGGGCCCCTGGGACCTGGCGGGTTCTCGTTCCGGCTCGACCCGTTCTCCGCGCTCTTCACGGGCCTCATCAGCGCGGTCTCCCTGCCCGCGAGCCTCTACGGCCTCAGCCACGCCTCGGAACACGACGACAGGGCCGGGGCCCTTGGCGCGTTCTACAACCTCTTCCTGCTCTCCATGTCCCTGGTGCCCGCCGCGGACAACGCCTTCTGCTTCCTCTTCGCTTGGGAGGCCATGACCCTGACCTCGTTCTTCCTCGTGACGCTGGACCACGAAGACCCCGAGGCCCGGAAGGCTGGCCGCTTCTATTTCGTGATGTCCCAGGGAGGCACGGCCCTCATCTTCGCCGCCTTCCTCCTCCTCTGGCGGGCGTCAGGCTCTTGGGAGTTCTCGGCCTTCAGGGAGGCCGGCAGGCTGATGGCCCCGGGGATGAAGAGCGCGGTCTTCCTCCTGGCCCTGGGAGGCTTCGGCCTCAAGGCCGGGGTCGTCCCCCTCCACCTTTGGCTCCCCTACGCCCACCCGGCCGCGCCGAGCCACGTCTCAGGACTGATGTCCGGGGTCATGATCAAGACCGGCGTCTACGGCATCATGCTGACCGCGCTCTCCCTGCTGGGCGGCGGCCCCGCCTGGTGGGGAGCCCTGGTCCTGGGCCTGGGGGCCGCGTCGAGCCTGCTCGGGGTGCTCTACGCGCTCATGCAGCACGACCTCAAGAGACTGCTCGCCTACCACAGCGTGGAGAATATCGGCATCATCCTCATGGGCGTGGGAGCGGGCATGATCTTCTCATCCTTCGGCAAACCCGACCTGGCCCTGCTGGCGTTCGCGGCGGGGCTCTACCACACCGTCAATCACGCCGTCTTCAAGTGCCTCCTCTTCCTCGGGGCCGGCTCCGTGCTCCATGCCGTGGGCACGCGGAACATGGAGAAGATGGGCGGCCTCATCAAAACCATGCCCTTCACGGCCCTAGGCTTCCTCGCGGGCTCCATGGCCATATCGGCCCTGCCGCCGTTCAACGGCTTCATGAGCGAGTGGCTGACCTTCCAGTCCCTGCTGGCGGGCTTCGGCCTCGAGAGCGCGCCGGCCCGCCTCGCCACCCTGACGGCCGCCGCCTGCCTGGCCCTGACCGGAGGTCTCGCCGCGGCCTGCTTCGTCAAGGCCTTCGGCATCACCTTCCTGGCCATGCCCCGCAGTCAGGCCGCGGCCGAGGCGCGCGAAGCGCCTGCCCCGGAGCTCTGGGCCATGGCTGCCCTGGCAGGGGCCTGCCTCCTGCTGGGGATCCTGCCGGGACCGGTCCTGACCGTGCTCAAGCAGGGCCTGGGATCCTTGCTCGCTTCCCCGGCAGGGCTGCCCTCTCCGGTCCTGGCCGCTTCAGGCCCTTTCGGGTCCGTCCAGCCAAGCCTCCTGCTCGCGCTCCTGGGAGTCCTGGGACTGGGGGCGTGGCTCGCCATGACCCTCATCGCTGGCCCGGCCCGGGTGAGGCGCGGGCCGACCTGGGCCTGCGGCCTCCCGGGGCTGACCCCGCGCATGGAATACACCGCGACCGCGTTCTCCAAGCCGATCCGGCTGATGTTCGCCTTCCTCTATAAGCCGACGCGGGAAGTGCGGATCGAGCGCCAGGACCAGCCCTATTTCCCGGGCACGATCCATTACTCGACCGAGATCGCCCATCTCATCCGGGAGCGGCTCTACATGCCGCCTGTGAAGACCCTGCTGGCCGGCGCCCACCTCATCCGGCGCCTGCAGGCTGGGTCCGTCAACCTCTACCTCGGCTATCTCTGCGCGACCCTGACCCTGCTGCTCCTTTTCCTCATCGGGAGGGCGCGGTGAAGCCGGGTCTTGCCGCGGCCGCGGTCTGGGCCCAGCCGTTCGTCCTCCTCATGCTGGCCCCGCTGGTCCAAGGGTGCGTGCGCAAGCTCAAGGCCGTGCTCCAGAACAGGCAGGGCGCGGGCGTCCTGCAGCCCTATTGGGACCTGCTCAAGAACCTGCGCAAGGAGGAGGTCGTCTCCGAGACCGCCTCCCCGATCATGCGCTTCGTCCCCTACGCCGCGTTCTCCGCGACCTTCCTGGCCTGCTTCCTCGTCCCGGTCCTCCTCCCCGCCTCTCCCCTGGGATTCGCGGGCGACATGATCGCGCTCGTCTACCTGCTGGCCCTGCCCCGGTTCTTCATGGCCCTGGGCGGGCTCGACGCGGGCAGCGCCTTCGGCGGCATGGGCTCCAGCCGCGAGATGATGATCTCCTCGGCCGCCGAGCCCGCCCTGATCGCGGCTCTTTTCACCGCCGCAGTGCGCGCCGGGAGCACCGGGGCGGCGGAAGCGGCCTCCGCGGCCGCCGCAAGCGCGCCGGCGGCCCTGGGACCGGGACTGGCGCTCGGCTTCATCGCGCTCTTCCTCGTGGCCCTGGCCGAGTGCGGCCGCCTTCCCGTGGACAATCCCGCCACGCACCTGGAGCTGACCATGGTCCACGAGGCCATGATCCTGGAGCACTCGGGCCGGTCCTTGGCCCTCATCGAGCTCTCCTCCATGCTCAAGCTGACCCTGTTCCTCACCCTGCTCGCCAACCTCTTCATCCCCTGGGGCCTGGCTTCCAGGACCGACCCCGCCTCCGCCGTCTTCTCGGCCGGGATCTTCGGCCTCAAGCTCGGGGGTCTCGTCCTGACGCTATCCGTGGTGGAGAACTCGACCGCGAAGCTCAGGCTCTTCCGCGTCCCGGACTTCCTCGGCATCGCGTTCGTGCTGGCCCTGCTGGGCCTGCTCTCCGAGGGCATCCTGAGGCTCGGCCTATGACCAACGCTCCCGGCTGGCTGTATCAGGCGGTGTCCTTCCTCACCGCGCTGGCCCTGGTAAGCGCCTTCGCGGCCCTGTCGTGCCGCACGCTCCACCTCGTGATCCGGGCTTACGCCGCCCAATCGGTCCTGCTCGGCCTGGCCGCCCTGGCCGTGGGACTCGAGCCCGTGCGATGGCACATCCTGGCCTTGGGCCTGCTCACGATCGTCCTCAAGGGCGGAGCCATCCCCTGGTTCCTCTTCAAGGTCATGGAGGACGTGAAGATCCGCCGCGAAGCCGCCCCGTTCATCGGCTACCCCGCCTCCCTGCTCGGAGGCGTGGGGCTGGCCCTGGTCTCCTACGCCGCGGTCCGGTCCGTCATGCCGGAATCCTTCACGGGCAGGGGCCTTGCCATGGGACTGACCCTCATGCTGCTGGGCCTGTGGCTCATGGTCGGCAGGAAGAAGGCCGTGACCCAGGCCGTGGGCCTGCTCATCGTGGACAATGGGATCTTCGTGGCCGCGCTCTCCACGACCTTCGGCATGCCCATGATCGTGGAGCTGGGCCTGCTCTTCGACCTGCTCGTATGCGTGACGGTCATCGGCGTGCTCATCTTCAGGATCCAGAGCAGCTTCGCCTCCATCAACACCGACAACCTGAGCAGGCTCAAGGGCTGACCATGGACCTCTGGCTCCTTCCTGCCGCGCCCCTGCTGACGGCAGCCTGCTGCGGCCTCGGCAGGACCCCCCGCGCCATCCACCGCGTCGCGGTCCTCGGCTCCGTAGCGACGCTGGCCCTGGCCGCCCTCCTGGCGTCCCGCGCCTTCCAGGGCCCTCCCGTGACGGCCGCGGGGCTCTATATGGACGCCCTGAGCGCCTACCTCGCGTGCATCGTGGCCTTCCTCTCGGCGAGCGCGGTCATCTCCTCCTTCGCCTTCGTCGAGCACGAAGCCCGCCAAGCCGGGGAGGCCGGGTTCGGGATCAATTCCTGGCGCGTCTACTACGGCCTGCTCCAGCTCTTCACCGGCGCCATGCTCTTCGTGACCGTGACGAACAACCTGGGCTTCCTGTGGATCGCGGTCGAGGCCACGACGCTCTCGTCCGCCTTCCTCGTGGGGTTCCACCGCAGCCGTCACTCGGTCGAAGCCGCGTGGAAATACGTGATCCTCTGCTCGGTCGGGATCGCCTTCGCTCTGCTCGGCACCATCATCCTCCATGAAGCCGGCCTGGCCGCGGGCAACGGCCACGGCCTGGATTGGACCTCCTACGCGGCCCTGGCCCCGAAGATGGACCCCGGCCTGGTGCGCCTGGCCTTCCTGTTCGCGGCCATCGGCTACGGCACCAAGGCGGGCTTGGCGCCCATGCACACCTGGCTTCCCGACGCGCACAGCCAAGCCCCGAACCCGGTGAGCGCGCTCCTTTCCGGGGCGCTCGTCAAATGCTCGCTGTACGCGATCCTGCGCTTCCACATCGTGGCAACGGGCTGCCTTGGGCCGGGGTTCTCAAGCACGTTCTTCCTGGGCTTCGGCCTGCTCTCCCTGGCCATCGCAGTCCCCTTCATCCTCGTCCAGCGGGATTTCAAGCGCCTCCTGGCCTACAGCAGCATCGAGCACGTCGGCATCATCTCCGTGGGCTTAGGCTTCGGCGGCGTCTGGGGGACCTACGGGGCGCTGCTGCACATGCTCAACCACGCCCTGGCCAAGTCCCTGCTCTTCCTCACCGCGGGCAACATATCGCTGCGCTACGGCTCCAAGAGGCTCCACCACGTCGAAGGCGCCCTGACCGTCCTTCCCGTGACCAGCCTGCTCTTCCTGGCGGGCGCCCTGGCTTTGACAGGAGTCCCCCCTTTCAGCCTCTTCGTCAGCGAGTTCATGATCCTGCTCGCGGGCTTCCAGAGCGGCCATGTCGTCTCAGGCCTGTTCTTCATCGCGGCCGTGGCCGTGATCTTCGCCGGCATCCTCCACCACGCGACCTCCGTGGTTATGGGGACCCCGCGAAAATCCCTGGCCCCGGGAGAACCCAACGCGGCGTCCCTGCTTCCCCTGGCGCTCATGCTGCTGGCCCTGATCGGCCTTGGGGTGTGGATGCCCGCGCCGCTCGATGGAGTCCTGCGCCAGTGCGTCGCGATCGTCCAGGGAGGACGCCATGGCTGACGACCGCTCCACAGGGACCGAGAGCGTCACCGTGCCGCTCGACCGCCTCGCTTCGACCTGCCGGGCCCTCTCCCGCCAGCCTCGGGCGCGCCTGGCGTGCGCGGCTGCCGAGAACGACCCGCGATGTCCCGGCGCCTTCGCCGTCCACTACGTTTTCTCCCTGCCGGAGCGCAGCCTCTACTCATCGGTGGGCGCCCCGATCCCAGCGAGCGCGCCGTCCTTCGCGTCTTTGACCCCGTTGCTTCCCGCCGCGAACCTCCACGAGCGGGAGATCCGGGAATTCTTCGGCTTGACTCCCGTGGGCCACCCCGACCCGAGGCCCAACCTCCTGCACGAGCTCTGGCCTGAGGGGACCCACCCCCTGCGCCGGGATTTCGATCCAGCCGCGGCGCGTTCGGGCCAGCCAGCCCCGGATTACCCCTTCCAGCGGGTGCAAGGAGAGGGCGTCTTCGAGATCCCGGTGGGTCCCGTGCACGCAGGAATCATCGAGCCCGGGCACTTCCGCTTCAGCGTGGCCGGCGAGCCGATCATCAACCTGGAGATCCGACTGGGATTCGTCCACAAGGGCATCGAGAAGCTCGCTGAGGGGCGGACCCCGGCGGAGGCCCTGAGCCTTGCGGAGCGAGTGTCGGGCGACGCCTCGTTCAGCCACGGCCTCGCCTTCTGCCAGGCTGTGGAGCGCCTTGCCGGGGCCGAGCCCCCTCCCAGGGCCCTGCTCCTGCGCGTGGTCTTCGCGGAGCTCGAGCGGCTCTACAACCACCTCGGCGACATCGCCGGCATCGCCACGGACGTGGGCTTCGCGTTCGGGGCGGCCCAGATGCTGATCCTGCGCGAGCGCGTCCTCCAGCGCAACCGGGAGCTAGCCGGCCACCGCCTCCTGAGAGGGATCGTCGTCCCGGGCGGAGTCACGGCGGACCTCGCGGGCTCCAGCGCAGAGAGCCTGCGGAGCTTCCTGGCCTCCCTGCTGGCAGACTTCATCGAGGTCGAGCGGATCTACCTCGAGGCCGACTCCCTCATGGACCGGGTCGAGGGGACCGGCGTCGTGCCCCGGAAGGTCGCGGAGGACCTGGGAGCCGTGGGACCGGCGGCCAGGGCCTGCGGCGTGGACGAGGACCTGCGGCAAGACCACCCCTACGCTGCCTACGCGGAGCTCCCTTTCCAGGTTCAGCTCCAGGAGGATGGGGACGTGGCGGCCAGGATGGCCGTCAAGGCGGCGGAGCTGCGCGAATCCGTCTCCCTCATCAGCCGGGCCCTCGACCGGCTCCCCGAGGGCCCCTGCCGCAGCGGCCTCCCCGACGGGAACCCGGCGGCCGGCACAGCCCTGGGCTGGGCGGAATCATCCCGCGGCGAGGTCCTCCACCGGCTCACGCTCGACAGCCAGGGCCGCGTGGCCAGGCTCAAGATCAAGTCCCCGTCGTTCTCCAACTGGCCGCTGTTGAGCTGGGCCGTCCGGGGCGAGATCGTGCCGGACTTCCCCCTCATCAACAAGAGCTTCAACCTATCCTATTCGGGGAACGACCGCTGATGTTCGACATCATCAGGCGCAACCTCAAGACGGGGCAGGTAACGGTCCCGGTCACGGCCGGCGGGGACCCCGAGTTCGAGCTCGTCGGAGCCGAGCTCAAGGCCAAGCTCTCCCGGCTCCTCAACGGACGCTCCCTGCACGTGCGCGAGGTCGACGCGGGATCCTGCAACGGCTGCGAGCTCGAGATCACCGGACTCTCCACCCCGGTCTACGACATCGAGCGCTTCGGGATTCACTTCGTGGCCTCCCCCAGGCACGCGGACGTGCTGCTCGTGACCGGGCCCGTAGCCCGGCAGATGGAGCTCGCCCTTCGCAAAACCTACGAGGCGGCGCCCGAGCCGCGCATCGTCATCGCCTCGGGCGACTGCGCCCTCGACTGCGGGGTCTTCGCGGGGTCCTACGCGGTCTACGGCCCGGTCGAGTCCGTCATCCCCGTGGACATCAGGATCAAGGGCTGCCCGCCGCCTCCCATGTCCATCCTCCGGGCCCTGCTGGCGGCCGTCGACCGCCTTTAGTCCGAGCCCTCGTGCTCCGCCGCGCCCAAGGGCAGGGGCTTGTTCCACGGCGCGAACACGGGCAGAAGGGCCATCCCTGGAACAGCCGCGGCGATGGTGATCATGAAGAAGACCGGCCA
>JBAZSR010000026.1:0-5198 GCA_041662295.1 Elusimicrobiota bacterium
CAGAAGGTGAGATGGCGACCATGTTGATTCCAAATGAATCACTCGACTCGGCGATCTTCCAGTAAGTCTCCCCATTGTCCGCCTGCACTAAGGAAAGCGATCGGCTATCGGTGCCCCATGCGAAGAGATACTTTGGCATCCGAGCCGCTCTTCGCTCTATATGGCCAGGCAGCATCAAGACCGCAGGATGCCGCCACATCACCCCACCGTTGATGTCTATTCGCGCTGTTTCTTCCTTGCCGCCCTCGCGGGATCTGCCGGAAGAAACAACAATGCTGGCATCGGGCAAAAGATACCAGTACAGTGGAGTCATCACGGACTTCTTCCATGCGGCCGGGCGGATGGCCGTTCTCCCGTCAAGATAGATCACGGTATCAACGTTGACCGCAAACAATTCCCCATTTCCAGCTGCGTTGTAGTCGAATTCTTCAGAGTCCCGCCGTCCTTCGGAGAACCGTGTTTTGGCCAGTTCCTTGCCGACAGCGTCGAAGCGTCGGGCAACAAATTCCTTGGCTTGGTCATCGCGATCCACCAAGACGACTTCATCATTCCCGCGCACCCAACCCTCGCGGAAGTGCGATGCCGGACGCTCCCAAATCGTGGTGCCCGAATTGCCAATCAGCTTGAATCGGGGCTCTCGTCCCTTCTCCGACGTGACAATGCCGGCCAGGCATTTCGGTGTCGCTTCCTTGTCGCAGGGAATTACTGACCGAACAACGCTTTCAATCGGGAAGTTCAGTTCATTTGCCAATTTGGGCCTCGCCTTCCCTCCCTCCCCCGGCGTCTGCGCCGCCCAGGCCGAGCCGGCCGCGAACGAGGCTGCGAGGATGGCGATGATGAGCGTGGTGGTGGTTCTCATGTGGAGCTCCTTCGGGTGCGACGGATGGCGGCGGGTGGCGCGATCTGGGGTTGAAGCTGTTTTGGGAGGGCGATAGGAAACGCCGTGGGTGAGGCTCTCGGCAAGCCCTGTCTCGGTGTTCAACTGGCCCTTGGTCCGGCGGCCCCAGGTGCGTCTTCGATGGGGCCCGAGGGCCATGTTACTATGGCTGCCTCAAGGTGTCAATACGTAGAACTACCGAAGGCTGTCCGGCAAAATACGGGTATGTCAGATGGCCTTTCTCGTCGAGAAGGGGCCATGCGCCCCCGATCTTGGCGGCGATTCTCAGACGAGGCAAGCCAGTCTGGCGAGTGGGCCCCCGGGCCCGGGATGTCAATGGGGCCAAGGGCCCGGGTGAGCGCGGGTCAATCCTCGGCTGTGGTTCTCGACGAGCGGCGGTCGGTGGGGAAGGCCGAGTTAAACGCGCGGCGAAGTCCGGTCAACGTGCATTTGGCGTAGGTCTCGGTGCTGGCCACGTTTTGGTGACCGAGCGTCTCCTGAATATAGCGGAGCGGCAATCCGTTCTCTAGCAACGCCGTGGCCAGGCTGTGACGAAAAGTCAGGGCCGTGACCCGCTTGGGGATGCCCGCGCCCTTGGCGTTGCGCTTGATGATCTCGAGGAGCCGGTTGATGTCGAGCCTCGCGCCCGTCCAGTTGAGGAAGAGTGTCCCATCGTCCTCGCCCTTGATGTTCTTGGCGAACCGGGGCCGCACCTTCTCGACGTACTCGGCCACGAAGTCGGCCGCGACCTTGGGGATGGGCGTGATGCGGTCCTTGTGGCACTTGCCCTGGCGGATGAAGATGGTGAGGTTCTTGAAGTCCACGTCGGCGATCTTGAGGCGCATGAGCTCGCGCGAGCGGATGCCGGTGCCGTAGAGGAGTTCCAAGAGGGCGCGGTCGCGGTAGCCTACGGGGCTTCTGAGGTCGGGGGCGTCGAGGATGCGCCTGGCCTCCTTCTGCGAGAGGACGGTGTGGGGCAGGCGTTGGGGGAGCTTGGGAAGCTCGAGCTCCTCGGCCGGGTCCGTGAGCACGAGCCCCTGGCCCACGACCCACTTGAGGAACTGCCTCAGGATCATCAGCCGTGTGTGGACGTAGAGGAGCGGGGCCGGCAGGCCGTTCTTGGGCTTCCTGATCTCGAAGGCGTAGCCCTGGAGGACCTCGTGGGTGGCGTCGGCGATGCGCTCGATGCCGCGGCCCTCCAAGTAGGCGAAGAATCGGAGGAGCTCGTGATGGTGTCCCTTGATGGTAAAGTCGCCGAAGTTCGTGGCGATCATCCAGCAGAGGTAGCGATCCTTGACGGCCCATAGCTCGCCCTTACCGCGGCGGGTGCGGGGGTTGGCGAGCATGGCGCGGGCGGACTGGGGCAGGATGTCGGGGCTGGGGAGCCCCACCTTGGGGCCTGGAAACGCGCCAGGAATGGCCGCAGGCGCGGGCTTCGTCAGGACCTTAGGCATGGCTCTCCCCTACGGCGGCAGGCGGGGTCAACTCGCCCAGGAAGGGCACGAACCTGCGCCCCTCGCTGGGGTGGCAGTGTTTGAGCTTCTTCTGGAGCGATTTCTTCTCGACGTGGGTGTAAATTTGGGTAGCTGCCAGTGTGGCGTGGCCGAGCATCGCCTGCACGTAGCGGATGTCCATACCCGCCTCCATCAAGTGTGTACTGATGCTGTGCCTCCAGCCGTGGAGCGGGCTGACGGGCCTGAAGATGCCCGCCTTCTGGATGTAGCGCTTGATCGCGGCGGTCAGCCAGGTCCGGCCCATCGGGCCCCCGTAGGCGGACAGGAACAAGAGGTTGCCGCCGGTCTGGTACTTCTTGAGCCAGTTGTTGCCCGCCGGGCGGATGCCTTGGGCGAGCTCGGGCCGGATGACCTCGAGGTAGCGTTCCAAGAAGCGGACGCACGGCGGCGAGAGCAGGACGTAGCGCTCCTTGCTCCCCTTGCCGTTCCTGATGCGGGCTGTGCGCTTCTCGAAGTCGATGTCCGCGACCTCCAGGGCGGCCAACTCCGCGGCGCGAACGCCCGTCGAGTAGAGCACCTCCATGATGGTCCGGTCGCGGTAGCCCATGACGCTGCGCAGATCCGGCTGGGCCATGACCTTCTTGATTTCTTCGTGGGTCATCACGCCGCGCGGCAGGCGCTTGACCGTGTGCGGCGGCCGCAGGCCAACCATGGGGTCGTAGCGCATCCGACCCTTGCGCCTCAGAAACCTGAACCAGAGGCCGATGGTAAAGAGCTTGGCACGCATGGTCATGAGGGCGAGTTGCGTCCCCCGGAGCGTCCTGTAGGCGGTGAGATGCGCCTTGTAGCACTCCATGACCTCGCGGTCTACCAGATCGACGGACGTGATGCCCTGGCCTTCGAGCCAGGCGATGAAGAGCCGGAGGTATTGCTCGACTTGTTTGATGGTCAGGAGCGAGAGGTTGCGCAGCGTCATGTGCTGGAGGTAGAGAGTCTTCAACTCGTCGAAGCTTGGCTGCTTTGCCCCGATGACAGGCCTTGCGGCGGGCGGCAGGGGGTGGTCCCTATACATGGCCGTCCTCCCCGCAACACATGACCCCCTCTCTCCCGGGAAACTGCCCTGCTTTCAGACTTTTCCCGTCGATTGCGTTGGAAACCTCGACACAATCCGGGGTCGGCGAATCGGCCAGACCGTGCAAGACCGCGCCAGACTTTTCGACTTTGCCGTTTGATTCGGCCAACTTGGCCGCCAGTTGGCGCAACTTGGCCGAGTCCGTCAGCCCGGATATCCGCTTGATCCCGGCGTCGGTGGCCAGCTCGTACCTGAAAGTCTTGCCCCGCTCGCTGCGACCCACCAGCAGGTATTCCAGCTCCTCGAGCTGGCCAATGTGCGACTTGATCTGGCTGTCCGACCAACCGGTGAACTCGCGGATGTCGCGGCGGTTGAATCGAACCGAAGTCTCGGGGACGCGGTCGGCCTTGGCGCGTGCCTCCACCATGCGCGTGACGTGGTGGCGGGTGGGGGTGCGTTAGTCCGGTCTCGCCCGCTCCGGCAGGACCTGCTGGGCTTGGCGGGAGATGTTGAGGAGGATGCCGACCGCGGCCAGGGTGGCCAGCAGCGACGAGCCGCCGTAGGAGATGAAGGGCAGGGTCAGCCCCTTGGTCGGCAGCAGGCCGATGGACATGGACATGTTGATGAAGGCCTGGAGGCAGATGGAGAGGGTCAGGCCCGTGGCGAGCAGGGCGCCGAACATGTTGGGCGCCAGGCGCGCGGCGCGCATCCCCCGCAGGAGGAACCCGGCGAAGAGGGCCAGGACCGCGACCGCGCCGATGAGCCCGGCCTCCTCGCAGAGCACGGGGAAGATGAAGTCCGTGTGCGGCTCCGGCAGGTACATGAGCTTGATCTTGGACGCGCCGAAGCCCTTGCCGACCCAGCCTCCGGAACCCGCGGCCAGCATGGCTTGGGCCACCTGGTAGCCTTGGCCCTGGGTGTCGATCCCCCCGGTCACGAAGGTGAGCAGGCGCTTGACCCGATAGGGGCTGGACAGGATCTCGTAGGCCACGACCGGCACGGCCATGGCCGCGGCCGCGAGGATGTGCTTGAGCCTGGTGCCGGCCACGAAGAGCACGAAGAGCATCATGACGAACATGATCATCGGGGTCCCGAGATCCCGGCCCCAGCCGATGAGCCCGAGGAGGACGCCCACGAAGGCCACGGGAACGACGAAGCCCCTCCACGGGCTGTCGAGCTTGCTGGCCTTCCTGTCGAGGTAGTAGGCGAGGAAGATGGCGGAGGCGATCTTGGCGAACTCCGAGGGCTGGAGCCTGATCGGGCCCACGATGATCCAGCGGTGGGTGTTGGCCACGGGGTGGCACAGGAGGGCCGCTCCCAGGCCCAGGATCGTGACCACGAAGATGGGCCAGATCCATTCCTTGAACCTGTTGTAGTCGATCCTGCTGAGGAAGGCCATGGCCCACACGCCGAGGCACCCCCTGTCTCTTGATGAAATAATAGGGGTCCGCGTACTTCTGGTCCGCGAAGATGGCGCTGGCGGAATAGACCATGATGAATCCCAGGAGGGTCAGGCCCAGGGCCAGGGCCAGCATGGCGTAGTCGAGGCGCGGACGGCGGTGGTCGCTCAAGGCCATCTTTTACTTGCCTCCCCTTGTCTGCTGTTTTTTGATCAATTCCTTGAATTGTCTTCCCCTGTCCTCGAAATCCTTGAACTGGTCGAAGGAGGCGCACGCCGGGGAGAGCAGGAGGGTGTCGCCCTTCTCGCCCACCTTGAAGGCCGTGTCCACGGCCACGGCGAGCGTGCCGCAGGGGAACAGGTGGACGGCGACGGCGAGGTCCTCCTCCACCTTCC
>JBAZSR010000026.1:5208-27555 GCA_041662295.1 Elusimicrobiota bacterium
CGATGGTGAGGACGCACTTGACGCGCTCGGCGATGAGGGGCTTCAAGGGGGTGTAGGGGCTGCCTTTGTGGAGGCCGCCCAGGATGAGCATGGTCTTGGGGGCGGGCGGCATGGACTTGAGCGCCACGAGGGTGGAGTCCACGTTGGTGGCCTTGGAGTCGTTGACGCAGCGGATCCCGGCCGCGGCGCCGCACTCCTCGAGCCGGTGCTCCACGCCCTTGAAGGCCTTGAGGCCGGCCCGGATGGCCGCGGGCTTGATGCCGCGGCAGAGGGCCAGGAGCACGGAGGCCATGGCGTTGTGCTGGTTGTGCTCGCCCGGGATCGGCGGCAGGGGGAATGCCGACTCGGTCCCGCCGGGCAGGCGGGCCCGGATCTGACCTCCCTCGACCCAGGCGTGCACGCCGCGGGCCTTCGGCCCGAAATACAGCACCCGGCAAGGGGCTCGCCGGGAGAGCTTCATGGTCAGCGGGTCGGAGGCGTTGAAGACGCACCAGTCGTCGGGCCCCTGGTCGCGGAAGATCCGGGCCTTGGCCTCGATGTAGCCGGCCATGGCGCCGTGGTGCTCGAGGTGGTCGGCGGTGATGTTCAGGATCACCGCGGCCCGGGGCTTGAAGAAGCGGCTGTCCTCGAGCTGGTAGCTCGACGTTTCCATGACGAGGACGTCCCCCTTCCTCGCGGACAAGACGACCTCGCAGGCCGGGCTGCCGATGTTCCCGCAGGCCAGGGCCCTGCGCCCCCGGGGCAGGCCCTTGGCGAAGATCGCCGCGGTCAGCGCCGTGGTCGTGGTCTTGCCGTTGGTCCCGGTCACGGCCACGACGTCGTCGGTGCGGCTGAAGGCGAGGCTGGTCTCGACCTCGCTGAAGACCGGGATCCCCGCGGCCTCGAGACGCGCGATGACGGGGGCGCTGCGCGGGATGCCCGGGCTCTTGACCGTGAAGCCGGCCTTCAGCACGCGGTCGGAGTGCCCGGAGCCTTCCCAGATCAGGCCCTTGGGCAGGCGGGTCTCGGCCTTGACCACGGCGGCCTTCCGCGTGTCGCTGGCGAAGACGGTGAAGCCCTTGGCCAGGAGCAGGCGGGCCGCGGCGAGCCCGGACTTGCCCAGGCCGAGGACGCAGGCGCGCTGGCGCTTGAATCTGGCGGGGTCGAAGGCTTGGCCGCTCATCTGAGTTTCAGGGAGGCCAGGGCCGCGAGCATGGCCACGATGCCGGTGATCCAGAAGCGGACGGTCACCTTCTCCTCCGCGGTCCCCGCGAGCTCGAAGTGGTGGTGGATGGGGGCCATGCGGAAGATGCGCCTGCCCTTGCGCAGCTTGTACGACGTCATCTGGAGGATCACCGAGAGGGTCTCGACGACGAAGATCCCGCCCACGACCGGCAGGATCAGCTCCTGCTTGACGCAGAGGGCCGCCGTCGCGACGGCCCCGCCGAGGAAGAGGGAGCCCGTGTCGCCCATGAAGACCTCGGCCGGATGGGCGTTGAACCAGAGGAAGCCCAGGCAGGCCCCGACGGTCGCGGCCATGTACACCGCGATCTCCCCCGCGCCGAGGACGGGCATGATGCGCAGGTAGGCGGAGATCTTCGCGTGGCCCGCGGCGTAGGCGAAGACGCCGAAGGCGATGGCGCAGAAGATGATCGAGCCCGCGGCCAGCCCGTCGAGCCCGTCGGTCAGGTTCACGGCGTTGGAGGAGCCCACGATCATGAGCACGGCGAGGACGAAGTAGAGGACGCCCAGCTCGAGGCTGAGCTCCTTGGCGTAGGGGACGCTGACCGTCGTGGGCCAGAGGCTGTTGGGCGGGGCGACCGCGAGATAGCCCACGACCAGGACCGCCAGGGCGACCTGGGCCGTGAACTTCGCCCGCGAGGGGAGGCCGCCCGAGCTCCGGCGGACGAGCTTGGCCCAGTCATCCCAGGCGCCGAGGCACGCGAGCACCGCGGAGACCGCGAGCATCAGCCAGGTGAAGCGGTTGTCGGGCCGCATCCAGAGCAGGCAGCTGGCGGCGAGCGCGGCGAAGATGAGCAGGCCCCCCATGGTGGGCGTGCCGTGCTTGCCGAGGTGGCTCGCCGGCCCGTCCGTGCGCTGGATCTGCCCGATCTTGCGGCGGCGGAGCCCTTCGATGAGGGAGGGCCCGAGCAGGAGGGAGACCGCCAGCGCGGTCACCGCCGCCCCCCCCGCGCGGAAGGTGATGTATTGGAAGACGTTGAGCGGGCTCCACCAGTCCTGCAGTCTGCTCAGGTAGAAGAGCATCAGGGCCTCAGCCTCTCGAGGATGTCCTCGAAGCGCATGGCGCGGGAGGCCTTGAGGAAAAGGGCCGCGTCGGCCGCGAGTTCGGCCTTCAGCTCCGGGATCCAGGCTCCCGGCTCGGCCGCGTGCCGGACCCGGAAGGAGACTCCGCCGGCGGCCAGGGGGCGCAGGGCGTGGGCCATCTCCGGGCCGGCGAGGTAGACCGACGTGAGAGGGAGGCTCGAGAGCCAGACGCCGAGCTCCTCATGGAGGCGGGCCGACTCCGGCCCGAGCTCCTTCATGTCGCCGAGGGCGAGGATCTTGGCCCGCCCCTCGAACTCGCCGCAGGAAGCGCTGATCGAGGCCTTCATGGACGCCGGGTTGGCGTTGTAGGCGTCGAGGACCACCGGGATTCCGCCGGGCAGGGCCAGGCGCTCGAGCCGCATCCTTGCCGGGCGGTGGTCTTCGAGCCCGGCGACGATGGCCGCCGGGTCGATGCCCATGGCCCAGGCCGCCGCGGCCGCCGCGGCCGCGTTGTGGAGGTTGGCGGGTCCGAAAGCGTTGAGGCGCACGCGCACGCTGCGGCGGTCGATGACGAGCCCGTCGGGCGGCGCGACCCGGACGCGGGCGCGGGGCGAGACCCCGAACCCGACCCCGCGGGCGCCGAGGCCGGCCTCCAGCGGCGCCAGCCACGGGTCGTCCGCGTTGTAGACCACGCGGCCGTCCGCCGCGGTGGCGGCGATGAGCTCGGACTTGGCCTTGAAGGTCGCCGCGAGGCTGCCGAAGAACTCGAGGTGGGCGGGCCCGATGTTGAGGAGGACGCCCACGGTCGGCTGGGCCACGGCCGCGAGCTCAGCGATGTCGCCCGGCCGGGAGGCGCCCAGCTCGAAGACGCCGTAGCGGTGCCCGGCGGTCAGCTCGAGGACCGACAGGGGCAGGCCGATCTGGTTGTTGAGGTTCCCCTCGTTGGCGCAGGTCGCGCCGACCCGCTGGCAGATGCAGCGCAGCATCTCCTTCGTCGTGGTCTTGCCGTTGGAGCCGGTGATCCCCACGACCGGGATGTCGAAGCGCCGTCGGTGGCGGGCCGCGAGGCTGGCGAGGGCCTTGAGGGTGTCCGGGACCTCGACGACGTGCGGGGGGCGCGGGCCGTCCTTGAGGCGGCCGGCTTCCGCGACCCAGCCGGAACAGCGCGCCGCCAGGCCCGCGTCGAGGAAGTCGTGGGCGTCGAACCGGGTCCCCTTGAGGGCCCAGAAGAGCTGGCCCGGGGCCAGGGTCCGGGAGTCGGTCGTCAGGGAGACCACCCGGACGTCCGGGGCGCCGGCGACGAGCCTGCCGCCCGCGAAGCGGGCGAGGTCTTGGAAGGTCATGTCGAGGTTGATTTCAGCCTCCCCCGCGCCGCGACCGCCTCGCGCGCCGTCTCCCGGTCGTCGAAGCGCACCGTCCGTTCCCTCAGGATCTGCTGGTCCTCGTGCCCCTTGCCCGCGATGAGGACGATGTCCCCGGCCCGCGCCTCGGCTACGGCGGAGAAGATCGCCTCCCGCCGGTCCGGGACCACGGCGTAGTTGGTCAGGCCCGCGGCCTTGATCCCCTCCTCGATCTCGGCGATGATGGCCGCGGGGTCCTCGGTCCGAGGGTTGTCGCTGGTCACGATGGCCAGGTCGCTGGCCCTGCAGGCGGCGACCCCCATCGGGCCGCGCTTGGTCCGGTCGCGGTCCCCCCCGCAGCCGAAGACCGTGATGAGCCGGCCGTGGGGGAGCTCCCGGAGGTAGCCCAGGACCGTCTCGACCGCGGAGTCCGTGTGGGCGTAGTCCACGAAGACGCGGAAGTCCCCGGCGTCGACCGGCTCGAGCCTTCCGGGGACGGTCCCGAGCCTTGAGAGGCCCTCGGCGATGCCGGCCTCGTCGAAGCCGAGGCCCGCGGCCGCGGCTGCCGCGGCCAGGGCGTTGGACACGTTGTGCATGCCGACGAGGCGGATCAGGCACTCGCGGCGCCGTCCGTCGATGGAGAGCTCGAAGCGCGTTCCCTCGGGCGAGAGCGCGGGGTCTCGGGCGGTCACCCGGACGCCGGCCTTGAGGCCGTAGGTCCAGACATCCGCTTCCGAGGCGGCCCTGGCGACCTCGGCGGCGCGCGGGTCGTCTCCGTTGACGGCCGCGATCCGGCGCTTCTTGGAGGAGTCCGCGCGGCAGAGTAGCTCGAAGAGCCGGGCCTTGGCCTGGAAGTACTCCTCGGCCGTCTTGTGGAAGTCGAGGTGGTCGCGCCGCAGGTTCGTGAAGACGGCGGCGTCGAACTCGACCTCGTCGGCGCGCCTGAGCGCCAGCGCGTGGGAGGAGACCTCCATGGCGACGTGCGTCGCGCCCTCGTCCTTGAATCGCCGGAGCAGGCGCAGGAGCTCCAGGGAGATGGGCGTGGTGTTGACGGCCTTGGTCTCCCGTCCCTGGAACCGGTAGTTGACGGTGCCGACCACGGCCGGCATCCCGCCGCAGGCCGCGATGATGGATTCCAGGAAGTAGGTGACCGTGGTCTTGCCGTTGGTGCCCGTGACCCCGATGACGCCGAGTCCCGCCGAGGGCCTCCCGAAGAAGGCGTCCGCCATCCTGCCCATGGCGGGCACGATGTCGGGCACCCGGACCCAGGTGGCGCCGAGGGAGACCGGCGCCGGCGGGGCCTGGAGCTCGCTGACCACGGCGCAGGCGCCGCGCTGGAGGGCGTCCTTGACGCAGCGGTTCGCGTCCGTCCTGGAGCTTGGGACCGCGAAGAAGACCTCGCCGGGCGCGGCGCGGCGCGAGTCGTGGGTGATGCCGGCGACCGCCATGCCGGTCGGGCCGCAGGCCTCTGCTCCCGGCGCGGCCCGGAGGAGCTCGGCGAGGGTCATCAGAAGGCCTTCGCCACGGCAGGGCCCTTGGCGCCTTGCGCGCGGGCGATCGACGCGGGCCTGTCGGGAGGGACGCCCTCGAGGGTGAGCAGGGACCGCGCGAGCTTGGCGAAGACGGGGGCCGCGACCTGCGATCCGTAGTACGCCCCTCCCTTGGGGTCGTCCAGCACGACGAGGATGGTGAAGCGCGGCTTGTCCGCGGGGACGAATCCCACGAAGGACGCCACGAACCTGCTCGTCGAGTACTTCTTCGTGGCCGGGTCGAGCTTGCGGGCGGTGCCGGTCTTGCCCGCGACCCTGTAGCCGGGGATCTTGGCCGTGGCGCCGGTGCCTCGCTCGACGACGCCCTCGAGGATCGCGGTGAGCCTGCGCACGGTGTCCTCGGGCGCGACGCGCCTGACCCGGACGGGTTCTCGGTCCGTGAGCAGCGCCGAGGGCTCGTAGAGGATGCCGCCGTTGGCGATGGCGCTGTAGGCGCCGATGAGCTGGATGGGGCTGACCGCGATGCCGTAGCCGTAGGACGCCGCGAGCAGGGAGACCCTTGTCATGGCGGAGAGCGGCTTCAAGGCCCCCGCGGTCTCCCCGGGCAGGCCGATGCCCGTCTTGTTGAGGAAGCCGAAGGCCTGGCACCAGCGGTAGAAGCGGAGAGCCCCCAGGCGCTCCGCGACCTTGGCGGTCCCGATGTTCGAGGAGCGCTCGATGATGCCCGCGAGGTTCAGCTCCCCGGACGGCTCGTGGTCCTTGATGGTCACGCCCGGCGCGAGCTCCCAGGAGCCGTTCTCGCAGAAGACCGTCTCGTCCTCCCGGATCGCGGACTCTCCGATCGCGGCCGCAGCGGTCACGAGCTTGAAGGTCGACCCGGGCTCGTAGGAGTCCTGGACCGCGGCGTTGCGCAGGGGGCTCGACGGGTAGGACGCCATGGCCAGCATCCGGCCGTTGGACGGGTCCTGCACGAGGACGAGGCCGCCCGCGAGCGCGTAGCGGGCGGCGGCCTCGGAGAGCGCCTCCTCGGCGTAGAACTGGAAGTTGCGGTCGATGGTCAGGCGCAGGGGCTCGGGCTTGGGGTCATGGGCCGTCCCGCTGCGGAAGATCTGCCTTCCCCTGCCGTCGCGGAGCACCTCGCGCCGCTCGGGCTCCTGCACGAGCGCGCTGTCGAAGGCCAGCTCCACGCCGGAGAGGCCGCGGCCGTCGCTGGAGACCGTGCCGATGACGCTGCGGCCGAGGGCGTCGTTGGGATACGCGCGCTGGAATCCCGCGGTGATGCCGACCCCGGCGAGTCTGCTCGCGGAGACCCTCTCCGCCTCGTCGAAGGTGAGGTCGTCCCGGAGGACCACGAACCGGCCCGGCTCGCGCAGCCTTCTCAGGACGGCGTCCGGAGACATCCCGAGCGGTCCGCCGAGACGGCGGGCCAGGGCCGCGGGGGCCTTCACGAGCGGCTTGTCGATGAAGCAGGACCAGACCGGCACGGATTGGGCGAGGACCCTCCCGCTGCGGTCCAGGATGTCCGCCCTCTTAGGCGCGTCGCGGGCCACCCGGTCGACTTCGTCCGCGACCCGGGTGAGGAGGTCCTGGTGCCGCGCGACCTGGAGGTACGCCAGACGGACCGAGAGGGGCAGGAGGGGCAGCAGGGACATGGCCGCTGCCCAGGCCAGACGAGTTCGGATGTCCATGCTGGCCGCCGCTCAGATGGGCCTGCGCAAAGCGGAGATGCCCTGCCGGACGGCGCTCAGGAGCTCTCGGGACAAGGGCCAGGCGCCGGAGGGGGAGCCGCCGGCGGAGGCCGCGGATTCGGGGATGCGGATGACGTCGGGCGCGGCGGGCTGCATCTGGAGCCGGGTCCGGGCGTGGTGCGCGATCTGCGCGGGGGCCACGGCTTTCTCCCATTCCATGCCCTGGGACATGAGCTGTCCCTGCAGGGAGCGGACGCGGCTGCGCGCGGTCTCGACCGCGTAGCCCAAGCGCGTGGCTTGGACCCGCTGCCACACCATGAAGCCCGCGGCCAGGGCCAGGAGCAGGATGGCGACCATGCGCCGGCGCGCCCGCTGACGGATCACGCCCGGGACTCCGCGGTCAAAGGTGCGGGTCCCCCGCCGAGAAGGGACCCGCTAAAGGTGCGGACGCCCCGCCGAGAAGGCGCCCGCCAAAGGTGCGGGTCCCCCGCCGAGAAGGGACCCGCTAAAGGTGCGGGTCCCCCGCCGAGAAGGGACCCGCTAAAGGTGCGGATCCCCCGCCGAGAAGGGATCCGCCAAAGGTGCGGACGCCCCGCCGAGAAGGCGCCCGCCAAAGGTGCGGATCCCCCGCCGAGAAGGGACCCGCTAAAGGTGCGGATCCCCCGCCGAGAAGGGATCCGCCAAAGGTGCGGGTCCCCCGCCGAGAAGGGACCCGCTAAAGGTGCGGGTCCCCCGCCGAGAAGGGACCCGCTAAAGGTGCGGACGCCCCGCCGAGAAGGCGCCCGCCAAAGATGCGGATGCCCCGCCGAGAAGGCATCCGCTAGATTCATGGACTCCGATCCTCCCATCGCGCGGTCAGACCGCGTCCCGCGCCCGCAGGAAGACCCTGCGCCACACGTAGCCTGAATTGGCGTCCGAGGCGATGGGGAGCAGATGGATGATCCTCTGCCTGCTGCTCAGGATGCCCACCGTGTTCTCGAGATGGAACACCGCGGCCAGCCCCGCGCTCGAGCCGTTGATCATCGCATGTGGCTTCATGTCGTTGCCCCCCGCCCACGTCCGCGTCATGGCCCCGTCTTCTCCACGATCCGCAGCTTCGCGCTGCGCGACCGCGGGTTGGCCTCCACCTCCGAACGCGACGGGGTGAAGGGCCTCCTGCCTCCGACTCCGGCCCACCGGCACCAGCCCTGGCTGACGAAGGATGAGAAGATGTTCTTGACGATCCGGTCCTCGAGCGAATGGAAGCTGATGACGCCGACCCGGCCGCCTGCCTTGACGTAAGGAAGGACCGTCTCGAGCCCGCGGGTCAGGTTCTCGAGCTCGGCGTTGACCGCGATGCGCAGGGCCATGAAGGTCCGCGTCGCCGGGTGGATGCCGGTCCGCGGCACGGAGCGTTCGATGACCCCTGCGAGCTCCGTGGTGGTCTCGAAGGGGCGCTCGGCGCGGCGGCGGACGATGGCCCGCGCGATGCGTCCCGCGAGCGGCTCCTCGCCGAACTCCTTGATCAGCATCGCGAGCTGCTCCAGCGGCCAGCGGTTGACGATGGCCTCGGCCGTGAGCGGGCTGTCCGGGGAGAGCCTCATGTCCAGCGGGCCCTCGAGCTGGAAGCTGAAGCCCCGCTCGGCCTTGTCGAAGTGCAGCGAGGAGACGCCGAGGTCGAAGAGGGCGCCCGAGAGCGGGAAGAACTTCTCCCCCTCCAGGATGGGACCGAGGGTGCGGAAATTGGCGCGCACGGTCCGGAACCGGCCGGCGAAAGGGGTCAGGCGGAGCTGAGCCTCGTGCAGCGCCTCGGGGTCCATGTCGATGCCGAGGAGGCGGCCTTCGGCGGAGAGCTTGGCGAGGATGCCCTCGGCGTGGCCTCCGAGGCCGAGCGTGGCGTCCAGATAGAGCCCGCTGCGGTCCGAGACGATATACTCGAGGACCTCCGCGAGCAGGACCGGGATGTGCCGCGGTGCCGCGCTCAAATCGGCAGGGTCTTCGAGACCGACCGATAGGCCGGCTCGGCCTTCGATTTCATGTAGGAATTCCATCGTCTCCAATCCCAGATCTCGGCCCGGTATCCGGCGCCATGCACCACGACGCGCGTCCCGAGGCCGGCGTGTCCTTTGAGGTACTCGGGGATGAGGATCCTCCCCGCCGCGTCCATCTCCGCCTCCATCGTGCTGCTGAAGAACTTGCGCATCGCGGCGCGCTCCTTCTCCTTGTCCCGCATGGAGAAGCTCTGGAGGTCGTTCGAGAGCTTCTCGAACTGGCTGGGGAGGAAGAGGTAGAGGCAGCCCTCGCGTCCGCTCGAGAGGAAGAAGTGCCGCCCGCCTTCCTGGAGGAGCGCCTCGCGGTACTTCGGCGGGACGTTCAACCGGTTCGCCGGGTCGAGCGTGTACTCGTAGCGTCCTATCAGTAGTGCCACGATATTTCCCCAGTTTCCCCCAACATCTCCCTTTTTCCCCCAATCAGCTACAACGGGACTAGAGTATAGAGCTTGGTCCTCTTTTTGTCAAGACCTATTTGCTATTTGGTGCCGGGGATTAAGAAACTTAAGTTATCGGCGATAACTTAAGTTTCTTAATCCCCGGCACCGGCAGGCCGGTCAGCGGTTCGACTGCAGGTCGTAGCGCCAGGCGTGCTCGAGCGCGGTGACGCTCGTGTAGGGCGCGCCGTAGGCCCGATAGAGCGCCTCGGCCACGGGCTTGCCCTCCCGCAGGGCGCGGGAGAAGTGGAAGAAGGCGGAGCGCTGGCGCGAGTGCAGGAGGAAGCGGACGACGCTGTACGACTGGGTGTACCAGAGGCGGACCTTGGCGTCCTGCGCGCCGGAGGTGGCGCTGACGCGCATGAGGTCGACGAGGGCGTAGCCGCCGCCTTCCTTGAGGATGAGGAGGTTCTCGCGCAGCCACACGGGCGCGGCGAGCCCGCGCTCGACCTGGATGAGGGTCGCCATGCCTTCGCTGAGCCAGAGCGGGTTGGGCTTGCCGCCGAGGAAGAAGCTGTCGTAGTAGATGTGGGAGAGCTCGTGGGCCAGGATGCCGGGAAGCTCCGGGCTCTCGTAGAGGTAGATCTTCCTCTTGCGGATGGAGGTCGCTCCGCCCGACCACGCGGGCCGCCCCGTCTCGCGGCGGTAGGTCTCCTGGTGCTTGAAGAGGTAGATGGTGACGCGTTCGTCCGAGGCCCAGGGAGAGAAGGCCGCCATGTCGAGCATGAGGTTGCCGTGCAGGCTCTCGAGGAGGGCGATGGTCTCGGAAGGCACGCGGGGCCCCTCGACAAAGATCGTGAAGTGCCGCGTCTCCGCCTTCGAGTAGCCCGCGGGCGCGGGCAGGTCGGGGACCGGCGCGGGCATCTCCGGCGCGGGCTGGGGCTTGGCCGGCGCGGCCGGGAGGGGCAGGGCGGTCCCGGTGAGCGTCGGCAAAGGGAGTTCTGGCCGGACCGGCGCCGGCGGAAGCACGGGCGAGGGAGGCGGCATCGTCGGATGCGGGGCCGTCTGCGCCGGGGAGAGCGAGGCCATCGCGCCCGGCAGGACGGCCGGCGTATCCGCCGCGATGGGCGCGGACTCGGGCATCATCGCCGGCATGGGCGGCAGGTCCTTGTAGGGGTTGGGCACGTGGACCATGGCCGGCCGCGCCGGGGCCTCCTCCTCGCCGAGGTACTGGTAGACCATGACGCCCCAGAGGCTGATGATGGTCACCCAGATCAGGACCCGGAGCTTGAGGAGGATATCCATTCTATCTAGGGTGCCCTGGGCAGGTGCCTGACGTCAGACTAACTTTCATCATCCTGAGGTAGACGTCTGGCACCAGTGTATGGCCTCTTAATGTTTGGCCGCGATGAGCTTCATGGCCGTCTGCGACAGGGCGTGCACGAACATGGCGAGGACCACGATGAAGGTCGCGTGGACGAGAGCCATCCCGAAGGCTTCGGGCATCTCGGGGGTGAGGCCCCGGAAGGCGTAGATGCCCATCATGGTCCCGGAGGAGACGAGAGCCGTGATCAGGGTCGTCCACCACCGCTGGGTGAGGGCCGCCGTGACGGGCGCCATGACGAAGAGCAGCCACATCGGGCCCCAGAAGGTGCCCAGGAGGAAGAAGAGGGGCACGGCCCAGACGTAGTTCATCCAGACCTGGAGGCTGCGCATGAACCGGGTCCAGCCCACGAAGCGGTAGGTGTTGGCGGAGACCCACCAGTTGACGAGCACCGAGACGCCCAGGATCCAGAGCGAGTGCTTGACCTCTGGAGGCAGGTGGCCGGGGGTGTCCGATCCGCGGAAGTACACCGCGGAGAGGACGAGGAAGAGCGCGAACGGCGAGAAGTAGTAGTTCAGCATCTGCATGGGGCTTCCTCCTTAATGAACTCCCCCCGCCTGGGAGGCGGGTCTCCTGGAGAAGACCGCCAGGAACCGGTCTTTCTGCTCGCGGGGAAGGCGGTAGGGCCGGGCGCCCTCCCAGACCCCGTCGCCCGCGTCGAGCGCGGCAACGAGTCCGGGTGTCCCGGGGTCCGGCGCCGCGGACTGATAGAGCACGACGCGGCCTCCGGGCCTGGTCCACGGCAGGGCTCCGGCGAGCGCGGTCTCGGCCGGGGCGAGCGCCCGGGCCACGACGAGGTCGTACAGGCGGTCCGTGCCCTCGCGGCGGTCCTCGGCGCGGCGGCGCAGCAGGCTGATGCCCGAAAGCCCCAGGGCCGCGGCCTCGGCGCTCAGGAAGCCGTAGCGCTTGAGCCTGGGCTCCATCAGGGTCACCCTTGCCTCGGGCCAGGCGATCTTGATTGCCAGCCCGATGAAGCCCGCGCCGGAGCCGACGTCAAGGATCTCCGGCGCTGGCGCCCGGCAGAGCTTCCGGAGGACCGGGACGCAGGCCAAGCCGTCCGCGAGGTGCCGGAGCGCGACGTCCTCCGGGCCGTCCGCCGCGGTGAGATTCGCCTTGCGGTTGAAGGCGAGGACGTCCGAGCAGTAGCGGCTCAGGAGCTCCATCTGTCCGTCGTCCAGGAGCACCCCCCATCGGGCGGCTGTCTGGCGAAGGTCCGCGAAGGGGTCCTTCATCGGCCGGACCTCCGGAGCTTCTCGGCCTGGATCCAGAGGATCTGCACGTCCGCGGGCGTGACCCCGGGGATGCGGGACGCCTGCCCGAGGGTGACGGGCCGGATCGCGGAGAGCTTCTGGCGGGATTCGTTCGGGAGCGAGGGGACCGCGGCCCAGTCCAGGCCCTGGGGCAGGGGGACCGCTTCCCAGGCGGCCAGCTTTCGGGCGGCGCGGGTCTCGCGCTCGATGTAGCCAGCGTAAGCGTCCGCGATGATCCTCTGGCGGCGGGCCAGGGCATCGCTCCAGGGGCGAAGGTCGTCGTCTCCCCAGGCCCGGCCGCCGCCCTCGACGAGGCCCCGGTAGCGCTGGAAGCGCTCGTGGTGGAAGGCGGAGACCAGCCCGAGACGCCGTCCGAGGTCGAGGAGGCGCAGGTCCGCGTTGTCGGCCCTGAGGCTCAGCCGGAACTCGGCGCGCGCCGTGAACATCCGATAGGGCTCGTCGACTCCCTTGGTGACCAGGTCGTCGACGAGGACGCCGATGTAGGCCTGGTCCCGCCGCAGGACGAGGGGCTCGGCGCGGCGGACCCAGCGGGCGGCGTTGATCCCGGCCATGAGGCCCTGGGCCGCGGCCTCCTCGTAGCCCGTGGTCCCGTTGATCTGGCCGGCGAGGAAGAGCCCGGGGACCTCCTTGGACTCGAGCGAGGCTTTAAGCTGCGTCGGCGGGCAGTAGTCGTACTCGACCGCGTAGCCGGGCCGGGTGAGCCGGGCGGCTTCAAGGCCCCGGATGGACCGGACGAACTCGAGCTGGACGTCCTCGGGGAGGCTGGTGGAGAGCCCGTTGACGTAGAGCTCCCCGGTCCCGATTCCTTCGGGCTCGAGGAAGACCTGGTGGCGCGGCTTGTCCGGGAACTTCACCACCTTGTCCTCGATCGAGGGGCAGTACCGCGGGCCGACCGACTTGATCCTGCCCGAATACAGGGGCGAGCGGTCGAGGTTGTCCCGGATGACGCGGTGGGTGAGGGCGTTGGTGTAGGTGATGAAGCACGGCAGGAGGCGTCCCTCGATCCGGTCCGTGAAGTGGGAGAAGGGCCGGGGAGGGTCGTCGGAGGGCTGCCACTCCATCGTGGAGAAGTCCACGGAGCGGCCGTCGAGGCGCATGGGGGTGCCCGTCTTCATGCGGCCCACGGAGAAGCCCAGGCTCCGCAGGCTCGAAGACAGGCCCAGGGCCGGGGATTCCCCGGCCCGTCCGCCGGGGACGGCGTCGAGGCCGAAGTGGAGGAGGCCGTCGAGGAAGGTGCCCGCGGCGACCACCACGGCCGGAGCCCTCAGGCCAGCGCCCCGCCGGGTCACGACGCCGGCCAGACGGCTGCCCTCGATCCAGACGCCGACGGCCTCGTCCTGGCGCAGGTCCAAGCCCTCGGAGCGCTCGAGGGCCCTCTTGAGCGACGCCGCGTAGAGGGCCTTGTCGCACTGGGCGCGCGGGGAGCGCACCGCGGGTCCCCTGCTCTCGTTGAGGGTCCGGAAGTGGATGCCGCTCGAGTCTGCGACCCTGCCCATCTCCCCCCCGAGCGCGTCGATCTCCCGCACGAGCTGGCCCTTGGCGACGCCGCCGATGGAGGGGTTGCAGGGCATCTTCCCGACCGCGTCGAGGTTCATGGCCAGCAGGAGCGTGCGGCAGCCCATGCGGGAGGCGGCCAGGCCCGCCTCGGCTCCGGCATGGCCTCCGCCGACGACGATGAGGTCCCAGCGGCCCGGGTCGACGATCATCCGAAGAGCATGACCATGAGGATCTCGCGGGAAACCAGGCCCGCGGCGTAAAGGGAGAGGGTCAGGGCGGCTTGGAAGACGATGGAGAGGAGGATGGCCATGAAGGCTCGGGGGAGCCTTAAGGCCGCGAGCTCCCGCAGTCCCGAGGTCCCGGCCCAGAGGAGCCAGAGGCCCATGACGATCTGGCTGGCCATGAACGCCCCCTCCTTGCGCAGGACCGCGGAGACGGTCAGGGGCAGGGCGAGGGCCAGGAAGACCGCGTTGAGCGCGAGCATGAAGCCCGTGACCTGGAGCCACTCGTCTCTCCCGATCCCCCTGAGCAAGGGATAGAAGAGGCCGAGCCAGACCGCGGTCCCGACGAGGAACGCGGCCCTGCTCATGCCGTGGAGCTGGAGATAGGCGATCAACAGGATCAGGGCCCCGGCCGCCCAGGCCGCGCCGAGCGCGACGCGGACGGGCAGGCTCCCGACCCGGAAGAATCGGACCAGGCCCATGAGGAAGACGATCCAGACCGCCTCCATGGGCAGGTTCCAGAGGATCGCGAGCGCCAGCCGCCCCGCGGCCGGGAACTCGAAGGGTACGGGCTGGCCTCCGGGGAAGCCCTGCGGCCGAAGGCCGGTGAACACCGCGAACGCGGCGAGGAAAGCCCCGTAGATCCAGAGGCTGGAGGCCAGAGCTCCCTTGCGGCCGCAGGCTTGGGCCGCGGCCTTCGGGTCTCGGAGGACGAGGAGGGCAAGGCCGAGCGGGCTCGGCGCCGCAGGGTCAGGCGGTCTGCGCGTCATGGCTGTAATGCCGAGCTCCCCAGAAGCAGAGTCCCGCGGCCGGCGCGAGCATGGCTAGCGCCAAGGCCAGGGCGAAGGTCAGCCCCCAGGCGTCGGAAGCCGCCCCGATGAGGGAGGGCGAGACCGCGTCGCCGAAGGCGTGCACGATGAAGATGTTGGCCGCGAAGGCCAGGGGTCGCTGGGCCGCTCCCGCGACCGAGGCCACGATCGCGTTCAAGGGGCCCATATAGAGGAAGACGAGGGTCTGGGCGCTGAAGAGCAGGGCCGCGCCGACCCTGAGGTCAGGGGCCAGCAGGGCGCCCAGGCCCAGGGGCAGGGCCGCCAGCATCCCGAGGCCCGAGACGAGGAAGAGCCATCGGCCCGAGACCCGGGCGAGCCTGCCCGAGAGCCAGCCGCCGAGGAGTATGCCGAGCAGGCCCGCCCCTAGCGTGATCCCTCCGAACATCGTTGCGGCGTCGGAGACCCCGAAGCCCCGGCGCGTGAAGAAGGTCGGCATCCAGACCCCGAAGCCTCCGATGGCGAAGGTGGCCAGGGCCATGGCGAAGGTGCACGCGGAGTAGCTTGGGATGCGGAGGAGGGCCAGATAAGTCTTCAGCGCGGGCATCGCTGATCCCCTTCGTCCTTCGGCCGAGGTCCCTGGCAGCGTCGGAGCAGGAACGGTTCCGACAGGGCTCGGGAGGAAGCGGGCAGCGACGGCCAGGACGACGCCGGGAAGGCCGAGGACCGCGAGGCTGGTCCTCCAGCCCCAGAGACTCCCGAATCGGCCGGAGAGCACGTAGCCCAGGGCGCTCCCGAGCGGGATGGCCGCGCTGTAGAGGGCCAGGGCGAGCGGCCGGATCCGGCCCGGATGGTGCTCCGCGATGAAGGAGGGCGCGGCCGAGCCGAAGCCTGCCTGGCACGCTCCGGCCGCGGCGCGGGACGCGACGAAGCCTCCGAGCCCGGAGCAGAGCCCGGCGCCGGCCACGGCCAGGCTCGAGATCCCGAAGGGCCAGGCGATCCACGCTTGGCGGCATCCCCTGGAGGCGAGCCAGCCCAAGGGCAGGGCCGCGAGGATGTAGGCGGCCATGAAGGCCGAGGCTGTCAGGCCGGCCTGAAGGTCGGTCAAGGCCAGGTCGGACTGGATCAAGGGCAGGAGCCCGTACGGGGCCTGGCGGTGCACGTACTTGGCCGCGTTGACCAGGACCATGATTGCCAGGACCAGCCATGCTGTTTGGGCAGAGGTGCCAGGCTTGAACCGTGATGATGATTCTGTACCCAAGCCTGGCACCTAGACCTTATAGACGGCGTCGCTGGTGCGGACTTTGTCCGCGACGTGGATGCCGACCCCCTCGCCCGCGGACGCGCTCTGGACGCTCTGGTGCGCGACCTGCAGGGAGTCGATCCTCTGGGTCAGGTCCGTGGTGTGGCCCTTGATGCGGATCGTGTCGCCCACGGCGAGCGGGGCCTCCAGGACGAGGGTGGCCACGCCGAGGTGGGTGAAATAGTTGATGACCTTCCCGAGGAGGGTCGCGCCCACGATCTGCTGTTCGGGCGTGATGCTGGCGACGGGCGTCCTGCCCGGGGTCACGGCCGGGTGGAGCGCGGGGGCCGGCTGTGTCTGCTTCGCGGGGCGCTTGGGCCGGGGTCGGACCGGCCTGGGAGACGTCGGAGCCTTGCGGCAGACAGCGCTCTTGCGGACAGGCTTGCGGGAGGCCGCGGGCTTGCGGACGGAGCGTTTCTTGGTCATGGCGTCGTCTCTCCCCTTCGGGTCATTTTCCCACGCAGAATCGCGCGAAGATGCGGGCCAGCACGTCCTGCCCCGCGTCCTCGCCTGTGATGGCTCCCAGCTCCCGCAGGCTCGCGGCTAGGCCGCTTGCCGCGAGCTCCTCCCAGCCCTCCGGCCGCTCCGACGCCGTCCTGCGGCACGAGGCGAGCTCCGACGCACACGCCGAAAGCGCGGCGTGGTGGCGGGCGGAGGTGACCGTGACCCCGTCCCCCGCGCCGGATTCCCCGGCGAGTTCGCGCGATACCGCCTGCACGAGCCCGGTCAGGCCCGCGCCTGTCCTGGCGGAGACGGCCGCGTCGCAGGCCGGGGCGCCGGGCGCGGTCGGAAGGTCCGCCTTGCTCCGCACCCGGAGCACACGGACTCCATGGGCCGCGGCTTTCTCCTGGACCCGGCAACAGGCGGCTTCGTCCTCCCCGTCGAACGGCCGCGAGCCGTCTTCGACCAGGAGCGCAAGGTCGCAGCGCTCCAGGGCCTTGGCGGTCCTCTCCAATCCGAGGGCTTCGGCTTCGTCCGCCGGGCGGTCCGTGAGTCCGGCCGTGTCGATGAGGACGGCCGGGATGCCGTCGAGGTCGCAGGCCTCCTCGAGCGTGTCCCGGGTGGTGCCCGGCGTCGGGCACACGATGGCCCGCTCCGCGCCCAGCAGGGCGTTGAGCAGGCTCGATTTGCCCGCGTTGGGCCTGCCCACGATGGCGACCCGGACGCCTTCGTTGAGGAGGCGTCCGGCCGCGAACGTCCCGGCCAGGGTCAGGAGGCGCTCCCGGACCTCTCCCATTTCGGCCGCGGCCGCTCCGGGCTCCACGAAGGGGACGTCCTCCTCGGGGTGGTCGAGGGATGCTTCCAGCCTGGTCAGCAGGTCCGCCAGGTCCGCGGCCGCGGCCCGGGCCTCCCTGGAGAGCCTTCCCTCTGCCTGCTCGAGCGCCGCGCGGTGACTGCGGGCCGTCCGGGCGCGGATGAGGTCGCAGACGGCCTCTGCCTGCGCGAGGTCCACGCGGCCGTTGAGGAAGGCGCGCTGGGTGAACTCGCCGGGAAGGGCGGCCCTGGCGCCGGAGGCCAGCGCGGCCGATAGGAGCCGGCCCAGGATGTAGGCCGACCCGTGCGCCGTGACCTCCACCAGGTCCTCGCCCGTGGCCGTGGCCGGGCCCGGATGATAGACCGCCACCACCCGGTCGAGCGGGGCGCCCTCGAAGAACGCCCGGCAGACCACGGCCCGCCGGGCAGGGAGTCCCTCTTTGCCCGGCCGGAGGAATCTCCGGCTGGCCTCCAAGGCTCCCGGCCCGCTCAGCCGCAGGATGCCCAGCGCCCCGACCCCCGGAGGGGTCGCGATGGCGGCGATCGTGTCCGCGGTCAGGATCCGGTCCTGGGCCGGATCACCACCTTGCGCCACGAGCCTTCTCCTTCCGAGCTGGTCGTCACGTCCGGGTCGTTGGCCAGCGTGCGGTGCACGAGGCGCCGCATCGCCGGGTCCATCGGGGAGAGCCGGTGGGACTTCTTGCTCGACTTGACGATCTCGGCGCCCCTGCGCGCTTCCGCGAGCACGCTGGCTTCCTTCTTCTCGAGGAAGTTCATGGCGTCCACCCAGACCGCCACGGGCTTCTTGAGGTCGCGGGTCGTGATCACGGTGACCAGGAACTGGAGGGATTCCAGGACCTTGCCCTCCTGGCCGAGCAGGATGTCGATGCCCGGGCCGTCCACGGTCGACATGATCCGTTCCTGGGCGCCGTCCCAGCGCGTCGCGACCGCCGCGCCCTGGATGTCCATGAGCGTGAGGACCTGCTTGATCACGGTCTCGGCGTGGCCGCGGGCCGTCTCGACCTCGGCCGGGGTCAGGTGGACCTCCTCCTCCTGGGGCCGCCGCTCGGGTTGGGGCCGGGGCGCGGGGGCCGGGCCCGAGGCGCGGGCCGGGGCTGGCGCGTGTCTGGGCCGGTCGCCGGAATCGGGCCGGCGGGACCTGCCCTCGTTGCGGGACGGCGGTCCGGACCGTTCCGGGGCGCGGCCTGCGCCCCTTGGCCCGTTGTTGGACCGCTGGGGCCTGGGCCCGTCCTGGGGCCGCGGGCCGCGGTCCCTCCCGTGCGGGGCCCGTCGCCCCGCGTCGGGCTGGCCGGCGGGCCTGGGCTCGTCCGAGCCCCAGCGCTTCTCCGTCACCCGGACCTTCGCGGGCTTCTTCCCGAATCCGAGGATGCCGGACGATCCCTCCTGCAGGATCTGCACCTCGACCTGGTCGCGCCTCAGGCCCAAGGCCTTGAGCGCGCTCTCGACCGCCTCCGCCACCGTGCCGCCTTCACATTCGATTTGTTCCATGGGATGGGTTCCTCCGAAAGCTCAGACTTCCTTCTCGAGATGGCCCTTCAGGGCGACCTGCTCGACCACCGTGATCACGGAGTTCGTCAGCCAGTAGAGCACGAGACCTGAAGGGAAATTGAGGAACATGAACGTGAAGATGACGGGCATCCAGGTCATCATCTTGGCCTGCATCGGGTCCGTGGGGGCCGACGGGCTGAACTTATTCTGGAGGAACATGAGCCCGCCCATGACGACGGGCAGGATATAGAACGGGTCCTTGGCCGAGAGGTCCTTCACCCAGAAGACCCAGGTCGCGCCGTGGAGCTCCCAGGAACTGCGCAGGGCGTTGTAGAGCGCGATGAAGACCGGCATCTGCACGAGGAGCGGGAGGCACCCGCCGAGCGGGTTGGCGCCGGAGCGCTTGTAGAGGTCCATCATCTCGGTGTTGAGGCGCTGAGGGTCCTTGGCGTATTGCTGTTGGAGCTTCTGCATCTGGGGCTGGACCTTCTTCATGGCCGCGGCGGACTTGAGGGTCTTGTAGGACAGGGGGAAGAGCACGATCTGGACCACCACTGTCAGCAGGATGATGGCCCAGCCCCAGTTGCCGGTCAGGCCGTGGAGCCAGCCGAGCAGCTTCATGATGAGCCGGCCGATGGACGCGAAGAAGCCGAGGTCGATGGAGCGCTCCAAGCCCGCGTCGAAGGACGCCAACATGCCGTGGCCCTTGGGCCCGAGGTAGAACGGGATCTCCCAGGCGCGCTCCGCGCCGGGCCCCAGGTCCGCGCTCGGGGCGACGAACCAGACCATCGGGGGATGGGACACGTCGATGCGCTCGAAGGACTGGGGCGCCGTGAGCGCGGCGAGAAAGTAGCGGTTGTCCACCCCGATCCAGCGGAATCCCGTCTTGTGGGTCCCGTCCTTGAACGCCTCGATCCGGCCGCGGGTGGACTTTCCCTCGGGCGTCAGGCCCAGGGCGCGCCAGACCTTGGGGTTCTCCTCCTTCTCGCTGTCCACCGTGCCGAGGCCCGGCCCCAGGGACAGGGCCCAGGAGCCGACGGGCTTGGCCGCCTTCGTCGGGTTGGAGACCCGGACCGTGAGCAGCGGCAGGCTGCCCGCCCCTTTCCAGCTCAGGTCCTTCGTCACCTTGAGCCCGTCGGGGCGCGACGCTGACCAGCGCGCGACGCCGGGGGCCGAGGGTTGGCGGCTGAACATCAGCTCCGGCCAGGTGGCGAAGAAGCCCGGGGTCGGGTCCTCGACGAGCTCGACGAGCCCGAGCGGCCCCTTGTACTTGCAGCTGACCACGGCCGCTCCCGCAGGATGGACCAGGAGCTCGGCCTCGCCGAGGGAGATCTTCTCGGACTCCGCCTCGAGCTTGGCGCGGTCGCGGGCCTCGCCGACCTTGCGGCCCGGTCCGGCCGAGGACAATGGGGCAACGGCGCCGGTCTCGGAGCGGACTTCGAAGGCCCCCCCCGCCGGGGCCGCGGCAGGGGCCGCGCCGGCGGCGTGTCCGGCTGCAGCGGGCTTGCCTGCGGGCGGGTTCGGGGCCAGACGCCTCTCGACGAGCGCGTACCAGCCGACGTAGACCAGCAGGGAGAGGGAGACGGCGAGGAGGAGGTTCTTGTTCATTTAGGGTATGGGGTCGGGTCCGCCGGGGTTCCAAGGGTGGCAGCGCAGGAGCCTGCGGGCGCCGAGCCAGGCGCCCCGGGCAGGGCCGTGCGCGTGGACCGCCTGGTATGCGTAATCGGAACAGCTGGGGTGGAATCGGCACAGGGGCGGCAGGAGCGGCCGCAACAGGCGGCGGTAGAGGTCGATGACGGAGAGGAGCGCGGCGGAGAGGATCCTCATGAGGCCAGGAGCCCCTCCTTGGCGCAGAGGTCGAGGAAGTCCTTCTGCGCCCCGGCGAGATCTTGCCAGCGGCAGCCGGGCCGGATGTAGACCACCATGTCCGTGCCGCCCCGGAGCTGGGGCCTGCTGAGGCGGAAGGCCTCGCGCGCGAGGCGCTTGAAGCGGTTGCGCCGCACCGCGCAGCCGACGCGCACGCTGATGGCCAAGCCCAGCCGCGCCGTGCCGTCGCCGGGGACATGTCCGTGCCACAGGATCATGTTCCGGCCCGCGGCTTTGCGTCCCAGGGAAAAGACGCGATCGAAGTCCTTGCGGGTCTTCAGGCGGGCTTCGGGGCCAAGGGAGAAGGTCCCGAGGCTCATGCTTACGGGATCAGCGTGTGTCGTCCTTTGGCCCGGCGGCGTTTCAGGGTGGCTCGGCCTCCAGGGGTGCTCATCCGGGCCCTGAAGCCGATGGTCTTCTTGCGCTTCCTTTTGTGCGGTCGGTAGGTCGGTAGCATGTGCTGAACCCTCCAATAAATCGATACGGCAGGACAAAATAGCATATTAATAAGGCAAAATAATATAATCGTCATCAACATGGACCCCTTGGCGCGCCTCCCCCGCCTCCTGGAACGCAGGGACTTCTCGGGACTGCGGCACGCCCTCCAATCGTGCGGGCCGGAGGACCTCGCGGCCTGGCTCCCTTCCCGCGCCCCGCTGGAGAAGCTGGCGTGCTTCAAGCTCATGAGGCACGAGACGGCCCTGGCCCTGTTCCGGCTCCTGCCTTTTTCGGAGCGGTATTTCCTTGTCTGCGGGTTCCCCCTCCAGTCCCTGGCGCCTCTGCTCTCGGAGCTCTCCGGGCTGCAGCGGGCTCTTTTCCACGAGTCCCCTCCCGCCCTCAGAGACATGATGCTCGACGAGATGCGGGAGAAGAATCCTCGGGGGTCCCTCCGGGCCGTGGTCTCGCGATGAGTCCCGGGCCGGGGCGCATCGTCAACGCCGAGGCCGTCGTGCTCTCCCGCTCGGATGCGGGCGAGGCCGACCGGCTGGTCTCGGTCTTCACCGAGCTCCACGGCCGGATGACCGTCCGCTTCATCGGCGTCAACCGGCCGCGCGCCAAGCTGCGCGCTCTCTCCGAGCCGCTCGCCCGCGTGGAGCTGCGCCTGCACCTCGGCGGCAGACAGGGCGCGGCCAGGGCCATCGGCGGCAGGATCATCGACAGCTTCCCCGCCCTGCGCGCGGACCTGCGGCGCACGGTGGAGGGCCTGGCCATGGCGGAGATGCTGCTGCGCATGACGCCCGAGGGCAATCCCAGTTCGGCCAAGTACCGCCTGCTTGTCGCCGGGCTCTCGGCGCTCGAAGCCGGCCCGTCGGCCTGGGCCGTGACCGCGTTCGGCCTGCGCCTGCTGGACCTGGCCGGGGTGGGGCTCCGGGAGGCGCCGGCGCCCGGCGTGGACCCGGGGCTCTGGGGCGACCTGCACGGCCGGCCCTTCGAACACCTGTCCGGACTGCCGTTCGACGCCAAGGCCGCTGACCCGGCGCTCGCGTCCCTGCGCCGGGCCCTTGAGGCCGAGGCCGGGCGGGAGATCCGCAGCCTGGCTTTTTTGGAGCTAACAGCATGAACTTCCAAGAGATCATCCTCGAACTCTCCCGGTTCTGGGCGCGGGAGGGCTGCCTCATCATCCAGCCCTACGACATGGAGAAGGGCGCCGGCACCTTCAACCCCGCGACCTTCTTCGGCGCGCTCTCGCCCGAGCCCGCGGCCGTGGCCTACGTGGAGCCCTGCCGCCGTCCCACGGACGGCCGCTACGGGGAGAACCCCAACCGCCTGGGCAAGTACTACCAGTTCCAGGTGATGATCAAGCCCGCTCCCTCGGACATCATCGAGAAGTACCTGCGCTCCCTCAAGGGCCTGGGCCTGGACTGCCGGAGGCACGACCTGCGCTGGATCGAGGACGACTGGGAGTCTCCGACCCTGGGCGCCTCGGGCCTGGGCTGGGAGGTGCGCTTCGACGGCATGGAGATCACCCAGTTCACCTACTTCCAGATCATGGGCTCGACGCCCTTGAAGCCCATCCCGGTCGAGATCACCTACGGCCTCGAGCGCATCGCCCTCTACCCCCAGAAGAAGAAGAGCATCTACGAGCTGGACTACTCCGACCGCGTC
>JBAZSR010000027.1:0-27227 GCA_041662295.1 Elusimicrobiota bacterium
TGATGGCCGCAAGCCCGGCCTTCTTCCCAGCGGACTTGTCCCCGTGGCTGCCCGCGCCCTTCACCAGGATGTTCTTCTGGCCCTGGGCGACCCGGAGCGCCTCGAGCGCGAGGCTCGGGAGGAGCACGTTCTCCCTGCGCACCATCAAGGGGGCGCGCCGAACCACGCCGTCGCGCTCTGCCATGAAGCTGAAGGCCCCGTTCCCGGCCGCCGCGGCTTCGAGGACCGGGAGGTTCGCCACCGCTCCCGGATAGTCCGGGACGAAGCGCAGGGGGCTGTCGGCCCCGAGGAGCTCCTCCAGGCCTGAAGCGCCTCCCACGCTGAAGTTGGCCTTGCCGGCCGGGACCCGGTCGTTGGGGGTGGGCACGACCGTGAATCCAGCGACCACATTGGCGGAGCGGAAGGCCTTGGCCAGGACCTTTTCGTGGTCAGGCAAGGCCTGCGCCCGGGCTTTGAGAGACTCGGTCTCGGGTCCAGGGGGCCAGAACTTGACCACGGTCCCGGGAGAAGTGCGGTCAGGCTCGGCAAAGACCATGTCGAAGGCGATGGCCGAGGCCCCGAGGTCCGAGAGGCGCGTGACAAGCCGGGCGACCTGTGTCCGGGGCCAGGGCCACTGCCCGAGCCTGGCCAGGGACTCGTCGTCAAGGTCGATGACCCGGACCGGCACATCCTCGTAGACCCGTGGCTTGATCCGCTGGTAATAGTCGAAGACCCTGCACTGGAAATCCTCGATCCAATTCAAGTCCAGGGAGCCCAAGCCCACGGCCGTGAGCAGGACCATGGACGGGACGGAATAACTATTGAAAAATCTTTTGATATTCGTAATGTTACCACTATACAAAGAGAATCCATGAATTGTAAAATCCGCCCATGACGATCATCCTATTTTTGCTCGCCCTCATCACCCCCCTCCAGGCCTTCGCGGCCGCGCCTCCGGCGCCCACCGGCGCCGAGGAGGCCGTGGGCCGCGAGACCCCCATAAGGGCCTCGGAGCGCGAAGCCGCGCGCAAGGCCGCCGACGCGGCCATGGCCCGCAAGGCCGTGGAAGGCGGCGTCACGTTCGAGCAGGTCCTCAAGGACCCGGACAACATCGACCTCAGCTACCGCTACGCCCGGTTCCAGATCGCCGCGGGGGACGTCAAGGGCGCGGCCGCGACCCTTGAGCGCATCCTCATGCTCGACCCCGGTCTGCACCGCGTGCGCCTCCTCTATGCCCTGGCCCTCTACCGGCTCGACAACCTCCCGGCTGCCCAGCGCGAGCTCGAGACCTTGAGCGCCCTCTCCCTGCCCGCCAACCTCAAATCCGAGCTCGAGGACCTCGGGAAGCTCATCTCCAAGCGCCTGCGGGCCACGCACCTTGACGTCCTGGTCGGGTTCGGGTTCGACTACGACTCCAACCGCTCCGCGACCCCGTCCTCGGAGCAGCTCCTCTTCGGCAACCAGTTCCTCGCCCTGACGCCCGCCCACCCGGAGACCTCGGACACGGCCATGATCGGGCTCGGCCAGATCCGGGTCACCCACGACCCCGGCACCCAGGCTGGCCACGAGGTGTTCGGCGGGTTCACCTGGTACAAGGCCGAGCAGACCCTGCAGGACAAGCTCGACCTCAACGTGTTCAGCCTCGACATGGGCGCGGCGCTCAAGTTCGGCCGCTTCACACTGACGCCCAAGGGCGCCTGGGACCAGGTCTATCTCTCCGAGGAGGTCTTCCTCGAGCGCCCCTGGGCCGGCTTCAAGCTCGACTACAAGCTCACGGAGCGCTTCTCCATGGACTTCGAAGCCAAGACCGCCAGCGACATGTACTCCAAGACCTCGGAGATCCCGAGGGCCGAGGAGCGCACCGGCCTCCAGCACGATCTCGCCCTGGCCGCGAACTACGTGGCCACCCCGGTGGTGAGGCTCCGCGGCGGCTGGTCCTACACGGACAAGGACACGGCCGACGCGCGCTACGAGTACAACGCTTTCAACCGCCACTCCCTGAGCGCGAGCGTCTCCTACCTGCTCGGCAAGGGCATGTTCCTGCTCGTCGGCGGCGTCATGGACATCGACTCCTACGACAAGCCGGAGACCGCGGTCTGCGAAAAGGTCCGCCAGGACGTCACCTTCCGGCCCAGGCTCACCTTCGGCGCGCCGCTCGGCTTCATCCACCCGTGGTTCAAGGCCTTCACCTTCACCCAGTCCTACGAGTACTACCGCGCGGAGTCCAACATCACGAACTACGCCTACGACAACAACAAGCTCTCGTCGCTCGTCACCTACAAGTGGGGGTTGTAAGGCATGAAATCCTTCATCATCGCGGCCGCCGTCCTCCTCTTCGCGTCATCCGCTGACGCCCAGCTCACCCGCATCGGCGCCGCGGGCGCCGTCCGCGGCCGCGTCGAAGCCATGGCCCCGGGCCAAGCCGTGGGCCGCATCATGGAAAGCGGCAAGGAGGTCTATCTCCGCGACGCCGTCACGACCGACGCCAACGGCCGCATGCAGATCCTCCTCCTCGATGAGACCGTCTTCACCATCGGGCCCAACAGCTCGCTGACCCTCGACGAGTTCGTCTACGACCCCAAGGTCGGGGAAGGCAGGATGACCGCCCGCGTGACCAAAGGGGTCTTCCGCTTCGTCACGGGCAAGATCGCGCGCGAGAACCCCGCCAACATGAAGGTGAAGCTCCCCGTGGGCGTCATCGGCATCCGCGGCACCATGGTGATGGCCAAGATCTTCTCGCCGACCAAGGCCACGACCATCCTCGAGGGCCCTGGGCCCAGAAACAACTCCAATGAGCGGCCCGGCGCCATGGTCGTATCCGCCGGCGGCCAGGACTCCATGGCCACCCGGCCCAACACAGCCATCGACGTCACGCTTGCGGGACCCTCCGCGCCCTACATAGCGCCGCCGAGCCTCGTCAACGAGGTCTCCGGCGACCTCGCGCCCAAGACCGACGAGCCCGCCAAGGGCGGCTCCGGCGGCGGAAGCGGGAGCGCGTCCTCCACCGAAGGCTCGGCCTCGCAGGATTCGGGCCAGACCACGGCAGGGGCGCTGGGCGACCTGTCCAACACGGAATCCCTCACGGGAGTGACGGGGGACAGCAACGACCTCGCCGCGAGCGCGTCGCAGACCTCAGCGTCCGACATCGCTGACGGCATCGCCAAGTGGGACGACGTGCGGACCCTGACCAGCGGGAGCGGCTACTACAGCGGGACCGCGGGGATCAGCTGCCAGGGAGGTTGCACCTCCACGCAAGTCTCCTTCTCCATGGACTACTGCTTTGCGAGCAAGTCCATGTATTCCCCATCCTTCCATTTCGTCAACGGAGACCTGAGCTCGACCTACTCCTCGGGGTTCTCCCTCTCCCCGGACGCCAACTACGCGTCCTCGACCGGGAACGCGGTCTGGTCCGTGAGCGGGACTTCGGGCGGAGGCTCAGTGAGCGGGACCATCTCGATCATGAATGCGGGCGGGGTGGCCGCCAAACAGGCTGCCTTCGGCTTTAGCTTCTCGGATTCCAGCTATTCGGCGTCCGGCACCATCAACGCCTTGCGCTAGCCAGTCCAAACCCTGCGTCAGCGGACCGTGCCGCCGGCCATATGCCGGCGCACGGTGCGTATGTTTTCCGCAAGGCCCGAATAGCCGGGCGCCTTGACCCGGACCCTCTCATAGTGCTCCAGCGCTTCCATCAGGCGGCCCTGGCGGGCCAGGGTATTGGCCAGGTTGAACCTGGCCTCCACAAGCCCCGGCGCCTTGTCCAAGGCCAGCTGATAGCGCAAGGCGGCCTCGTCGTGACGGCCGAGATCCGACAAGGCGTTGCCCCAGTTGAACTCGGCCAAGGCTGAGCCGGGGTCGAGCCTCAGGGCCTGGGAAAAGCGGCGGCAGGCTTCCGGGAGCCTGCCGGTCCGCGCCAGGGCGAGTCCGAAGTTGACGTAGAGGTCCGCGGACCCGGCGCCAAGGCTTGCGGCCTCCTCGAACGCCGGAAGCGCCTCCCCAGGACGTCCCTGCTCCAACTCCGAGCTGCCGAGGTTGTAGAGCCCGAGCATCAAGCGCTCGCGGTAATCCCTGTTCATCGGCCGCAGGGCATGGGCCTTGCGGAAATGCTCCACAGCATCAGCGCGCCGGCCCTGCATGGCGAAGGACACGGCCAGGTTGTTGTGTCCGATGGAGCTCCCTTGATCCTTGGCCAAGACGCTCCACCAAAGGGTCTCCGGGTCCCTCCAGCACTGCGACTGCGCCCAGGACAGCCTCCCCAAGACAGCCAGAACGAGGACGCATGCCGCAGCGAGGGCGCGGGCTTGGCCCCTTCCTGGCCGCCGCATGAGAAAGGCCGTCAGCGCCCCGCCGGCCAGCACCGCAAAGCCCATGCAGGAGACATAAGCATACCTGTCTGCGACCAGGTGGACCCCGGGAGGGACCAGGCCTGCCATGGGGAAGACCACCACAAGGTAAAAGACGGCCGCAGCGGCCAGGCCGGGCATTTTGGACCGCCATCTCCAGAGCGCGGCCGACGCAGCGAGCACTGCTGCGGCCGAAGCGATGAACCCAGGCCGGAAAGGGTCGAATGGGCTTGGCAGTTCATAGAGCGGGGCAAGCCCTGTTGGCCAGAGCGTCTTGAGAGGATAGAACGCCAGCCCATACACGGCCGTGGCCATCCCCTTGAGCAGACTCCACTCCGCGGGGGGGTCGATACGAACAGCCCAGACCCTTCCGGCAAAACCTACGATGACGGCCAGCAGGCTGGCCAGCAGGAACGGGACTTTCTCCATGAGCACGGACCTGGCAGCGGGCCTGGGCCGCTGGCGCGGGTCCGACCCCAGACGGCGCAAGGGATAGACGTCGAGGACGAGCAGAGCCAGGGGCAGGGTCATGGCCGTGACCTTGGCCAGGAGCGCCAGAACGTGCAGTCCCAAGGAGGCCCCTAGCCAGCCCCTCCGCGCCTCCGGGCCGCTGACAGCCCTGAGCCATGCCAGAACCGCGGCAATATAGAGGAAGGAACTGAGAATATCCCTCCTGGACGTGACCCAAGCCACGGGCTCGACCCTCAGGGGATGCACGGCGAATAGGAGGCTCGCCAAAAGCGCACCAAGCTCAAGCGGCCAACCTGAGGAGCCCTCCAAGGCCGCGGCGATTAGCCGGCGGGCAAGAAAGAAGACCAGCACCGCGGTGAGGGCATGGAGCGCGAGGTTCGTGAGATGGTAGCCGAACGGGTCCATGCCCCAGACAGCGTGGTCCAGAGCGTAACTGAACCACGTCAAGGGCTGGTAGTGCCCGCCCACCATGTTGGTGAACATCCACCTGATGCGGCCGACCCCCAGGCCCCGGAAGGCCGGGTTCTCCGTGAGGACGATGTTGTCATCCCAGTCGAGGAAGCCAGCGGACAAGACAGGCAGGAACGCGCAGAAGGCAGCGACAGCGCTGGCCAGTGGCAGTGCCCACCTCATCTCAGCGGGTCCCTGGCGGGAAGGACGCCTCGCTCGAAAGCGAGCCGAAGCCGGTCTTCGGCGTCTCGGTCATCACGGGAGATGGCCCCTCGTCTTTCGACGGCAGGGGCTCCCCGGGCGCGGCTGTCGTGGACACGGAGAGCTCGTCCGGGAGCACGGGATCGCCCTCCTCCTCGGGGAGGTAGCCCGAGGCCCTCATCCGGCCCATGATGCGCCGCATGTTGCGCTCCACATAACGGCCTTTCTTGGCCGGGCTCCACCTCTTGGGATTGGGCAGGACCACGGCCATGGCCACGGCCTCGTCCACGGTGAGGTCCGCGGCGGACTTGCCGAAGTAGGCCTGGGCCGCGGCCTCGCAGCCGAAGATGCCCTTGCCCCACTCAGCGATGTTGAGGTAGAGCTCGAAGATCCGGCGCTTGCCCAGGACCTTCTCCAGGCGCCAGGCGATGAGGAGCTCCTTGACCTTGCGCAAGGGGTTCTTGGAGGGGGAGAGATAGAGGTTCCGGGCCACCTGCTGGGTGATGGTGCTGCCGCCGTAGGCGAAGCGCTTCTCGTCAAGATCCCTGGCCAAGGCGGATTTGGTCGCCTCCCAGTCCACGCCTCCGTGACGGTAGAACATGTCGTCTTCCGCGATGAAAACCGCGTGCTTGAGGTGCTCGGAGATGCTCCCCCAGGGCAGCCACTGCATCCGAAGCTGGAACTTCCTGCCTGCCTTCTCGGTCTGGGAGCGCCGGAGCTCGATGTAGCAGGTGGTCTTGGGGTTGCTCTTCTTGAGCGGGGTCACATCCGGCAGCCAGAGCACCCAGACGATCGAGCCCAGGATGAGCACCCACGCCGCCAACGCGAGGTATCGGACCCACGCCGTCCAGTGCCGCCTGCTCGAACGCCGCATTTCCATAATCTAGCTTATTTGAAAAACAGGTGTCTCCCGTCGCAATCCCGTGGCACGAACCGGGTTCATTTTATAGAATGCAAAGACCATGACGAAGCCCGGCATCGCGGTCGGCCGGTCCGTGCCCAGGGTGGACGCGGACGCCAAGCTCCGAGGGGTCGCCAAGTACATCGACGACCTGCGCCTTCCCGGCTGCCTCTACGGGGTCACGGTCCGCTCCACGATCGCCTTCGGCGCCATCAAGAAGATCGAGTTCGACCCCTGCTGCCCCTGGAAGGAGGCGGTGATCGCGACCACCAAGGACATCCCTGGCGAGAACTGCGTGGCCGTCATCGAGGCGGACCAGCCGCTCCTGGCCCCGGGCCGGGTCCTGCACCCCATGGAGCCGATCCTGCTCGTGGCGCACCCGGACCGGAACATGGTGTGGCAGGCCTTGCGGCACGTCAAGGTCACCTACGAGGAAATGGACCCGGTCCTGTCGATCGAGGAGTCCCTGGCCCGCAAACAGCTCCTGCGCGGCACGGACAACGTCTTCAAGGAGTACCTCATCGAGCACGGGGACATCGCCAAGGGGTTCGCGGCCGCGGACTTCATCGTGCAGGGCGAATACCGCACCCAGGCGCAGGAGCACGCCTACATTGAGCCCAACGCTATGGCCGCCTGGGTCGAGGCGGACGGAACGATCGTGGTCGCGGGCTCCATGCAATGTCCCTTCTACGTCCAGAAGGCCTTGAAGCGCATCTTCCCGGACCGGAATATACGCGTCATGCAGGCGGTCACCGGAGGCGCGTTCGGCGGCAAGGAGGACTACCCCTCCATGCTGGCCGGCCATGTCGCCCTGCTCGCGGTCAAGAGCCGCAGGCCGGTCAAGATGCTCTACGACCGCTCCGAGGACATGGCCAGCACGACCAAGCGCCATCCCTCGGTGGTGCGCCACCGCACTGGCCTCACCAGGGACGGCAGGCTCACGGCCCAGGACATCGACGTGCTCTTCGACGGCGGGGCCTACCTGACGCTCTCGCCCGTGGTCCTATCCCGCGGCACACTGCACGCGACCGGCCCCTACGCGTGCCCCAACGTGCGCGTCCGCTCCCGGGCCATGGCCACGAACACCCCTCCCAACGGCGCCTTCCGCGGTTTCGGCGCGCCCCAGACCCTCTTCGCGGCCGAGACTCATTGGGAAAAGATCGCGGCCGAGACAGGCTTGGACCCCCTGGCGCTCCGGCGCAAGAACCTCGTCAGGCCCGGCTCGGTCCTGGCCACCGGGCAGGTCTTAAAGGAAAGCGTCAGCGCCTCGGAGGCCCTCGAGCGCTGCGTGCGCATCTGCTCCTACGATAAGACCCGGCGCCGCTACAGCGCTGCCAACCGCAAGCCCGGCCCGGTCTGGCGCGGCATCGGCCTGGCCCTGGTCCACCACGGCCCCGGGTTCACAGGCAGCGGAGAGGTCACCCTGGCCAGCCGCGCCGCGGTTGCCCTGGAGGCTGACGGCACGGTCTCGGTCCTTGCCGCCACCACGGAGATGGGCCAGGGCGAGGCCACGGTGCTCGCCCAGATCGTTGCTGAGACCCTGGGACTGGACATGGCCCTGGTCCGCGTGGCGACCCCGGACACGGCCAAGGTCCCCAACAGCGGGCCCACGGTGGCCAGCCGCACCACCATGATCATCGGCGGCATCCTCATGAAGGCGGCAGCCAAGCTCAAGGAGGCCGTGGCTGAGGAACTGGGCGCCTTCCCGACCACCGCGGCCGGGCTCAAGAAGGCGGCCCGCAAGCTCTGCGCCAAGGGCCCCCTCCACGTGGAGGAGGAGTACCAGAAGCCTCCTGAGGTCGTCTGGAACGAGACCGCCTATCGGGGCGACGCGTACGGGGTCTACGGCTACGAGGCCATCGCCGTGGACCTCTCCGTGGACCGCGTCACTTACGAGGTCAAGGTCCGCCGCGTGACCGCGTCCACGGACGTGGGACGGGCCATCCACCCCGACCTGGTCCGAGGGCAGATCGCGGGCGGGACCGTGCAGGGCCTGGGCTGGGCCCTCACCGAGAACACGGTCTTCTCCCGGGGCCGAATGGTCAACAGCCAGTTCACCAACTACATCATCCCCACCTTCGCGGACGCGCCCGACATGGACCTCGACATCATCGAGAACCCCTATTCCCGGGGCCCCTACGGAGCCAAGGGCATCGGCGAGCTCCCGCACAATGCCCCGGCTCCGGCGGTGGCCGCAGCCGTGCGCCACGCCACGGGCCTGCTGGTCCCGGACCTGCCCATCCTGCCGGAGAAGATCTGTCATGGGCTGCTGGCCAAGGGGAGGAAGGGCTCATGAAACGACGCCCCGCCCCCCACACGACTCGCCTCCCCCGCAAGGGGAGGCTCGTGATCACGGTCAACGGCAAGAAGCGCTCCTACGCCGGCCCGGCCTTCAAGCGGCTCATCGACGTCCTGCGCGAGGACTTCGGCCTCACCGGGACCAAGGAAGGCTGCGGCGAAGGAGAGTGCGGGGCCTGCACCGTGCTTCTCGACGGCCTCCCTGTCGCCAGCTGCATCATCCCGGTGAGCCAGGTCTCGGGCCGGAAGGTCGAGACCGTGGAATCCCTGGCCAACAGGAGCCTCAGCCCGCTCCAGCGGTCGTTCATGGAGGAGGCCGCGGCCCAGTGCGGCATCTGCACCCCCGGCATCCTCCTGACGGCCTGGTCCTGGGTGAAGGCCGGAGGCTCGGCCGACCGGGACGCCATCAGGCGCCATCTTTCCGGCAACCTCTGCCGCTGCACCGGCTACCAGAGCATCGTGGACGCGGTGGTCAAGACCATCAAGAAGAGGGGAGGCAGGTAGCATGCGCGGTCATCCCCGGTCCATGAAGGTGCTCCGGCCCGTTGACGCGGACGAGGCCGTGCGGCTCTTCAGCCAACACCCGCTGGCCCTTCCGCTGGCGGGCGGGACCGACCTCATGGTCTCCTGGAACATGGGCCTCCTCAACGACAAGACCGTGCTCGACCTCTCCGAGATTCGAGGCTGGACCGGCGTGAAAAAGACCGCGGCCGGGCTCTCCGTGGGAAGCCTCGCCACGCACGCCGAGCTCCGCGACCACCCCGAGGTGAGGCGGAGCTTCCCCCTTCTGGCCCAGGCCTGCGCCGAGGTCGGGAGCGTCCAGATCCAGAACCGCGGCACCATCGGCGGCAACCTCGCCAACGCATCACCGGCGGGAGACACCTTCCCGGCCCTGGCCGTGTACGAGGCGCGGGTGCGGACGGTCTCGAAGCACGGCAGGCGCGTCCTCCCCATCCTGGATCTATTCGCGGGCGTCAAGAAGACGGTCCTCGCCCAGAACGAGCTCATCGAGGCCGTGGACCTGCCCTTCCTCCCGTCCCGTCCCGACCGCCAGGTCTTTCGGAAAGTCGGGACTCGCGCGGCCCAGGCCATTTCCAAGGCCGCGGCAGCCGGACTCCTCTGGCTCGGCAAGGGCGGCGTCGTCAAGGAGCTGCGGTTCAGCCTCGGAAGCGTTGCCCCCACGGTCCGGCGCGCGAAGACCGCTGAGGCCTTCCTGGCAGGCCGCAAGCCGACCCGCAGGGCCGTCGAGGAGGCCGCGGAGCTCCTGGCCGGGGACATCTCCCCCATCGACGACTTCCGCTCCACCGCGGAGTACAGGCTCGCGGTCTGCAGGAACATCCTGCGCTCCTTCCTCGGCGCTCCTCCCTCCGGCCTCCCCTGACCCCTGGGCCCAGGACCACCCCGGGCCGAAAGGGAAGGTTCCTCTAGGCTCTTTGCGGTCCGCTCTCCGGGCCCAAGGCCTCAGGTGTTTTTTCGCATGCGGGACTATTCTATGCCTGATGCATAAAGGGCCGCTGTTCCGCGGTACGCTGACCTGCTCCCTGGCTTTCATGCTCCAGGGCGCGGCCTTTGGCCAGACGATCATGCGGGCCGCGCCAGCCGCGCCGATCACCCCGGTCGCGGTCCCCGTGGCGCACAAGGCCTCCTTCCTGACGAATCTCGCGCTCACCGGAGCCATCACCTTCGGGAGCCTCCAGCAATCCGTGATCGCGCCATCGGTCGGAGGCCTGGGAACGGTTCCAACCCTGCCGGAATCCGCGATCGAGGCCGAGGCCCCTCCCCGCGCCCAGGCTTATCATGTCGATGGCACGGCGTGGCAGGGACGCCAGGCCCTCCAGGCCGCGGTCCTGCCCGAGACTCTCCCCAGCCAGACTCCCGGCAAGGCCGTAGAGACCTTCTCCCAGGACAAATCTCAGCAGTCCGAACTGCCCGGCATCGACAGGCGCAAGGGAGGTCGGAGCGACTTCAAGCACTCCAAGGCGGCCCGGGCCATGGAGTCCGCGCTCGCCGAAGGCGGCAAGCTCTTCGACGGAAGCCGCGACCATCCTCAGACCGAAGCGGAGATCGTCAAGGCCCAAGCCCAGACCCCTTCCCAGGCCGCCGGGAACGCGGAGACCGCGTCCCTCTCAGGAAGCGCCCTGCTCGCATCCGCGCACGAAATCTCGGGCCGCGGCTTCCACGTGAAGAGCTACGACGAGGCCCGCGACTACATGTACTCCGTGGCGGACCATGTCGAGCAGCAGGGCCGCACCGGCATCCTCGACGCCTACTCCGGCGCCTTCCTCCCAGGAAGGGGCGGCGACGGCGGCAGTTACAAGGAAGGCGGGGACCAGAACGGGGATGGCTACACGGACCACGGGGTCAACGCGGAGCACATCTGGCCGCAGTCCTTCTTCGACCGGGGCCTTCCCATGCGCTCAGACCTGCACCACCTGATGGCCACGCTCGAGCACCCGAACTCCATCAGGAGCAACTACCCCTTCGGCGAGATCAAGACGGACCGCCCCGAGTACTCCAACAAGGGCGGGGCCAAGATGGACCAAGGAGTCTTCGAGCCTCCGGACTTCACCAAGGGCCGGGTCGCGCGCGCCGCCTTCTACTTCTACGCTCGCTACAACGACAAGCGCATCTTCATGGGTGCTGCCCCCAACTTCTGGACCCGGGCCAATATCGAGATCCTCCTTCGCTGGAACAAGGAATTCCCGCCGAGCCAGTTCGAGCAGGACCGCAACGACCTGGTCCAGCGCTGGCAGGGCAACCGCAACCCCTTCATCGACGACCCCAGCCTCGCGGACCGCATCGGCGCCGACGCCTTCCTAGGCGTCAACGTCCCCATGGCCCGGCGCCAGTCCGAGCCCGCCGAGGTCCACGGCCGGGAGCGGCGCGAGCCCCCCGACACTCCCGAGGCCCATCCCCAGGAGGCCATGGGCCGCTCCAAAGAACAGGTCAGCACGCCCGTCTACGGCCAGAGCCGCTTCGCAGACGACTTCTCCATGAGCCGTGGCGCTGACGACGGGAACCGCTTCCAGGGCCGCAAGCACGGCAAGCGCTGGGACAAGCGCCACAAGAACCAGGGCCGCCGCGACCGGAATCACGCCTACGCGGGCCGCTGACGCCCCGCCCTATCCCGCTCTCGCCCAGCCCTATAGGCTCCAGTCCAGGATGACCTTGCCGGATCTCCCGGAAGCCATCAGATCGAAGGCCGGGATGAAGTCCTTCACCGGGAAGTGGTGGGTGATGACCGGCTTGATGTCGAGCCCACTGCGGAGCATCGAGCACATCTTGTACCAGGTCTCGAACATCTCCCGTCCGTAGATGCCCTTGATGAGCATCCCCTTGAAGATCACCTGATCCCACGGGATGCTCGTCTCCTTGGGCGGGATGCCGAGGAGCGCGATCTTGCCGCCCGCGCGCATCACGGAGACCATGTCGTTGAAGGCGGCCCCGCTGCCGGACATCTCGAGGCCCACGTCGAATCCTTCGGTCATATTGAGCGCCTTCATGACCTTGGGGAGCTTCTCCTTGCGGACGTCCACCACGGTCTTGACCTTGAGCTTGCGCGCCAGGTCGAGCCGGTGTTCGTTGATGTCCGTGATGACGACGTGCTTGGCGCCCACGTGCGCAGCCACGACCGCGCCCATGATGCCGATGGGCCCCGCGCCCGTGACAAGGACGTCCTCGCCCACGAGGTCGAAGGAGAGGGCGGTGTGCACCGCGTTGCCCAAGGGGTCGAGGATCGAGGCCTCGTCGTCCGTGATGCCCTCGGGGATAGGGAAGACGTTGACCGCCGGGATGCAGAGGTATTCCGCGAAGCAGCCCGGCCGGTGGACTCCCACCCCCTTGCAGTCGTTGCAGAGATGGCGCCTCCCCGCCCGGCAGTTGCGGCAGTGCCCGCAGACGACGTGGCCCTCGCCGGAGACGCGCATGCCGGGCTTGACGCCCTCCACGGCCTTGCCCACCTTGACCACCTCTCCCACGAACTCGTGGCCCACATGCATGGGAACCGGGATGGTCTTCTGGGCCCACTCGTCCCAGTTGTAGATATGCACGTCGGTCCCGCAGATGGCGGTCTTCTTGATCTTGATGAGAACGTCGTTCTCGGTCATGGCCGGCTTGGGCACGTCCTCCAGCCACAGACCCTTGGCGCGTTCCTTCTTGACGAGAGCTTTCATGGGCGATCCCCCTTCACGACCACCTGATGCTACAAAAATGCCCCGCCTCGGTGCCTGGCACCGATTTACTTCGGCCTGACCCCGACCGTGACGCCCCTGAAGCGCGCCGGGCTGCTGCCGTGGCACATCATGGCGGTCTGCCCGGGCTGGCCCTTGCCGCAGTTGGGGACGCCCCAGAGCTTCCAGTGCCGAGCGTTGCAGATGGCGTCGCAGGAGTTCCAGAACTCGGGCGTGATGCCCTGGTAGGTGGGGTTGCGGACCATCTTGGTCCTCCTGCCGTTCTTGATGAGCCAGCCGATCTCGCACCCGAACTGAAAGTTCACCCGCTTCTGGTCGATGCTCCAGAGGCGATTGTTCTCCATCATGATCCCGTCCTTGGTGTCGCGGACCAGGTCGTCCAAGCCCCAGTCGCCCGGCATGAGGCTCAGGTTGCAGATGCGGGTGATCGGGATGTTCCCGAAGCCCTCCGCGCGGCTGCAGCCGCGGCTGCGCGTATCGCCCACGGCGTGGCAGAACTCGCGGTTGGTCATATAGCCCTTGAGGACCCCTCCCTCGACGATGTGCCAGCGCTGGGCCTTCACCCCGTCGTCGTCCCAGCCCGCCGTGGCAAGGCCCGTCGGGACCGTCGCGTCGGCCACGAGGTTGACGATGGGCGAGCCGTAGCGGAAGTTCCCGTATTTCTCCAGGGTGGCAAAGCTCGAGCCAGCGTAGGACTCCTCGTAGCCGAGAACCCGGTCGAGCTCGGTGGCGTGGCCCACGGACTCGTGGATCTGGAGAGCGAGCTGGTTGTCGCCGATGATGAGGTCGAGCTTGCCGCTCGGGCACTCGGGGGCCTTGAGGAGGGCCACGGCCTCGTCGCGGACGCGCTCGGCGTGGTCGAGCATGCGCAGGGACTCGATGAGCTCGTAGCCCAGGCCCAGGCTCTGCCCGCCGTGGGTCGCGGGGTAGGACCGCGTCTGGACCTCGCCCTTGTCCACGGCGTCCACGGAGCAGCCCGCCCCGCTGGTGAGAAGGGTCTGCTCGATGCGCGAGCCCTCGGTGGTGGCGTGATACTGATGCTCGCGGATGAAGTTCATGAAGGCGGTGGAGGACTTGACCTTCCTGTCCTTGCGCAGGACAGCGTCCACGCGCGCGAGAAGGTCGAGCTTGGTCTCGATGGAGACGGCGAACGGGTCGATGAGGTACGGCGTCTGCCATGTGTCGCGGTAGACCGGCTCGGGCGCCAGGCGCACGTCACCCTTCTTGAGCCGGGCGCTGGCGCGCGCGATCTCGATGGCCAGGAGGGAGACCCGCTCGATCTCGGGCCCGGTCACCTCGTTGCTCGACGCGAAGCCCCAGGCCCCGTCGAGCAGGACGCGCACGCCAAAGCCAAGGCTGCACCCGTCGTCCAGGACGCCGACCTCGCCGTTCTTGTAGGCCAGGGACTGGCTCCTGGTCTCGATGATCCGGATGTCCCCGAACGCGGCCTTGTGGGAGGCCGCGATGTCGATCGCCTTCTCGCAGAGCTTGAACATGGGTGTCTCCTTTAGAAGCTGGTCGCGGATGAGAAGCAGAAGTCCGTGATCTTCGCGGCCGGCACCAGGAACTTGCCGCCGAAGAAGGCCGATTTCACCTTCCGGGTCGGGCTCAAGGCCTCGACCCGGTTGAACGCCGCGACCAAAGACTCCGTGAACCGCAGGTTCTTGACCGGATAGGCGAGCCGGCCGTCCTCGATCATATAGGTGCCGTTTCGGGTCATGCCGGTGAGCTCGAGCTCGATGGGCTTGAGGACGTTGAGGTAGTGGAACTGCGTGACCAGCAGGCCCCTCTTCGTGCCCTTGACCATATCCTCGAGCGAGGAACCTCCGGCCCTCAGGCACACGCTCGTGGGGATCGGACCGTAGGGGTTGGGGTTGGGAAGGGCGTGTCCCGTGGGCTCGGCCTTGGCCTTGGCCGCGGTCCTGCGGTCGTGCGCCACGGCCTTGGCCACCCCGTTCTCGACGAACACGACCTTCTTCCTCGGCATGCCCTCGAAGTCGAAGGGCATCGAGGCGGAGGGGCCGTCGAGCCCGTTGTCCTCGAGCGTGATATTCGGGCCCATCACCCTCCGGCCGAGCTTGCCGGCCATGAAGCTCTGTCCCTCCTGGTAGAACTGCCCGCCGAAGCCGTAGATGGAGGTGAAGAGAAGGAGGTTCGCGACCGGGTCCGCTTCGAGCACGACCGTGTAGCGGCCGGGCTTGACGTCGCGCGGAGCCTTGGCGAGGCGGGCCTTGGCGCGCGCGCAGGCGCTCACCCCGCTGAAATCGATCTCCCCGACCACAGCCCCGCTGTCGTCAGCCCAGCCCATGCCGTCGCCGTCCTTGACGGTCAGCTTGAACGCAGCCGAGCTCTCGAGGTGGGAGCCGAAGACCCCCCTGCTGTTGGCCACCGTCACCCGCGACCACCCGTTGTCGAACGTGCCCGACGCGAGCTGGCCGTCCCGCGCCGCGGCCTCGACCGCCTCGGCGATCCGGTCGGCCCGGGCCATAGGAGAGAACGCCGCCGTCTTCTCGTCGTAGAGGGCGGTGTTCTCCCTCACCGGCAGGGGCTTGGGCAGGGGCAGGAGCTCGGGGTCGGGCTTCTGGGTCTTGAGCATCGCGATCGCGGATTCGACCGCGGCCTTGAGCTCGGCGTCACCCGAGTGGTTGAGGCTGACGCGCCCCACGCGCCCCCCTTCGACCAGACGGATCACGATCTCAAGCGAGCGGTTGGAGACGTTCTGCGACACGATGTTGTCCGCGAAGCGCGTCAGCGCGCTCTCGGAGGAGAAGACGATGACCTCGGCGTCCTTCTTCCTGGCGAAGGAGAATATCTTGTCGCAGAGCTTCCTGTCGCGTTGGGCGGAAATCATGGTCCCTCCGGTCACGGCTGGTTCGGCCCGGTCGCATCGGCCGGACCGGGTTCCATTATACCAATCGTCCCCGCCTGTCTTGGGCGCTGATTCGCTACAATACCCCGCATGCTCCACATCCTGGGCTTCCTCGCCGCCGTGGTCCTCGTCTACCTGGGGATGCAGTACTATGCCGCGTTCTGGCTCATCCGCAGCTTCCCGGGCCTGCCCCTGGCCCCGGCCGCAGTCCGGATTGCGGTGCTGCTGCTAGCACTCCTCTTCCCCATCTCGGTATGGGCCCTCAGGCATGGAGGAGCCGGGGCCCAAGCCCTGGCGCTGGGCATGTATGTCTGGACCGGCATCCTTCTCATCTGGGTCTTCTGGGCGGCCTGCGGCGACCTTGCCGCCCTCATCCTCCGCCGCCTGGCGCCCTCCAGCGCCGCGGCCCTGCGGCCCTTTCTCGCTTGGGGTGTGGTGGCCGGAGTCCTCCTCTCGAGCGTCTACGCGGCATGGAACGCGGCCCGCCTGCCGAGGGTCGTCACGCACGAGGTGGTCCTTCCTGGGCTGAAGGCTGAACACGACGAGTTCACACTCGTACACATCTCGGACCTGCACGTGGGCCTGACCGTTCCCCTTAAGAGGCTCGAGGCTATCGCGGACATGGTTGACAAGCTCCACCCGGACCTCGTGGTCCTCACCGGCGACCTCGTGGACCCCGGCCCGGTGCCCCGGGAGGCCATCGTCGAAGCAGGAAAGCGGCTCCACGCCCGGTACGGCAAGCTGGCCGTGCTCGGCAACCACGAGTTCTACCATGGCCTTTCGGACTCCCTCGACTGCCTCGCGGCCTGCGGGGCAAGGGTCCTGCGGGGCGAGGTCGCGGAGGTCCAGGGGATCCAGTTCATCGGCATCGACGATATCATGGCCGCCGGCCTCTCCCGGGAGGATGTCGCCGCAACACTCTCCAGTCTCGATCCCGCCAAGCCCTCGGTTCTGCTCTCGCACCAGCCTCGGCACGCGGACTTGGCGGCCGAGAAGGGAGTGGGCCTCATGCTCTCCGGCCATACCCACCAGGGCCAGATCTTCCCCTTCGGACTGCTGGTGCGGCTCTCCTACCGCTACCTCTACGGCCTCTACCGGATCGGGGACATGAGCCTCTACGTGACTTCGGGCGCCGGGCACTGGGGCCCTCCCATGCGCTTCCTGACCCGCTCCGAGATCGCGGTCCTGGTCCTCCGCTCCCCTGACGCGCCCACGGCCCTGCCATGAAACCCGCGGGGTTCGCGCCGATGTCCCGCTCAGAGATGGAGCGGCTCGGATGGAAGGAACTCGACATCCTCCTTGTCTCGGGCGACGCCTACGTGGACCACCCCTCCTTCGGCACGGCCCTCCTCGCCCGCTGGCTTGGCTCCCATGGCTTCAAGGTCGGCATCATCGCCCAGCCGAAGTGGGACCGGCCCGAGGGGCTGACGGCCATGGGAAGGCCCAGGCTCTTCGCTGGGGCGAGCGCCGGGGCGCTCGACTCCATGCTGGCGCACTACACGGCCTTCCGCAAGAAGCGCTCGGATGACGCCTACACGCCCGGCGGCCGGGCCGGAGCCAGGCCCAACCGCGCAGCCATCGTCTACACCGGCCTGCTCAAGGCCGCTTTCCCGGGCCTGCCCGTGGTGCTCGGCGGCATCGAAGCCTCCATGCGCAGAGCGGCGCACTTCGATTTCTGGAGCGATTCGGTCCGGCGGTCCATCCTCCTCGACTCCAAGGCCGACCTCCTAGTCTACGGCATGGGCGAGCGCGCCGCGCTCGAGGCCGCCAAGCGGCTGACGGCTGGAGGGCCGGCGGCAAAGCCCCGGGACCTCCTGGCCGGCATCCCGGGCACGGCCTTCATGGGCGGCGAACGCGACCTCCCGCAGGGGGTTCCCGCGGTCCGCCTTCCCTCCTTCGAGGAGGTCGCGGAGGACCCGGCCAAGCTCATGACCGCCACGCTCGCGCTCGAGGCGCAGACGCGCGCGGGCGCTTGGGCCATCCAGCGCCACGGGGAGAGATCGGTCGTGCTCGCCCCTCCGGCCGCGCCCCTCTCCAGCTCGGAGATGGACGCGCTCTACGAGCTCCCGTTCACGCGGGATCCGCACCCTTCCTACATGGAAGCGATCCCGGCCGTGGAGATGATCCGGTTCAGCGTCACCAGCCACCGCGGCTGCGCCGGCGGCTGCTCCTTCTGCTCCCTGGCCCTGCACCAGGGAAGGCTGATCAGCTCCCGCGGGGCGGCGTCCCTCGAAGCCGAGGTCCGCTCCCTCACCCGGCATCGGGCCTGGACCGGCTCGGTCACGGACGTGGGCGGGCCCTCGGCCAACATGTGGGGCTCCTCATGCGGCGCCGACCCGGCGAAGTGCTCCAGACCCAGCTGCCTGACCCCGGCCGTCTGCCCCCATTTCCAGGACGACCAGAAGGCCCTGGCCGCGCTGCTGCGGAGGCTCACGAATGTCCCAGGGGTCAAGCACCTGCGGATCGCCAGCGGCGTGCGGCACGACCTGGCCCTGCGCTCGCCCGCGTACGCCGAGACCCTGGCCCGCGAGTTCACCGGCGGACAGCTCAAGCTCGCGCCCGAGCACTCCTGCGCCCGGGTCCTCGAGCTCATGCGCAAGCCAGCCTTCAGCACCTTCGAAGGCTTCCTGAGCCTCTTCGAGCGGACCTCGCGCTCCGCGGGCAAGGAGCAGTTCGTCGTGCCCTATCTCGTCAGCGCGTTCCCGGGCTGTACGGACGCGGACATGCGGAGCCTGGCCGCCTGGCTGAGGAAAAGGAGGTGGAAGCCCAGGCAGGTCCAGTGCTTCATCCCTCTGCCCGGCACCGCGGCTTGCGCCATGTTCCATTCGGGCCTGGACCCCGGCGGCCGGCCCATCCCCGTGGCCCGCACGGACGCGGAGCGCCTCCGCCAGCACGGCATCCTCATGCCGCGTGAGGCTTCATGAACACCGCGCCCCGGCGGACCGGTCAGCCCCGATAGGTCTCGAGGACCCGGCCGGAGTAGATGGTGTGGAAATCATCCCCCGGATAGTACTGGCGGACGATCTTCGGGTCGAGGTTCTCCTTGATCACGCGGGTCTTGTGGATGATCAGGCACTCGAAGTAGAGGTCGCATCCGTCGATGACGGACACCCCCTCGGTCAGGCCCGGGAGCAGATGGAGGCCGCAGGCCTCGAACTTGTCCGTGTCGCGGCCGGACTTGGCCCCGCAGAACGCGAGCTTCTTCTGGAGTTTGCCCACCGGGACATTGACCGAGAAGGCCTGGGCGGCCTCCATGAGTCCGAAGGTGTGGCGCGAGGGCCGCACGAGGACCTCGAGCACGGGCTCTCCCCACACGACCCCCAGGCAGGCCCAGCCGATCGTCATGACGTTGCTCTTGCCGCCCGCGGAGACGAGCAGGAAGGCCCCGGGCGCGGGCATGGCCTTGCAGAGGTCCGGGAATCCCTCGAAGAACTCGATCTTGGCGCGCTTCATGCTCCCTCCCTTGGACGGCCGCTCAGAAGACGTAGTAGACCCGGAGTCCCGGGATCAGGAAACTGAAGTCGTCATCGTCCGTCCCGTCCCGGTCGAAGTCCACGACGTTGAAGATGTGGTGGAACCGGAAGTCGAATCCGACGGTGAGGTACTCGAAGACCTGCTGGTCGATGCCCACGCCGACGTTCACCCCGAGCCCGGTGCTGGCCAGCTCGCGCTGGCTGACATGATACTCGTTGAGGTGGACGGGCTTGGTGGTGTAGCCGGTGAGCTTGTTGTCGCCGGCCCTGTACCAGAAGTGGTAGACGCCCATGCCGAAGGTGACATAGGGGCGGTAGAGGAGCTCCTCGAACTCGACCCACTTGCCCACCTTGAGCACGGGGTTGAGCATGATCCAGTTGAGCTTGGCCGTGGAGGTGAAGCCCAGGTTGTCGGAGCGGCCGTCCGGAGGGTTGTCCCAATCCACCTCGGTGAACTTGCCCCCGAGTCGGTGGCCCGTGGAATACCCCAGTTCCCCGCCCGCGGCGAGCCACTCGTGGAACTGGTACATGCCCGCGAACTGGAGGTGGAACGACCTCCTCATGTAGTCGCCGGCGAAGTGGGTGGGGAAGGCCCAGGTAGGGCTCAGGCCAAGCTCCCATTTCCCGACCTGCGCCGACGAGGGCGCGGCAGCGGCCATCACGGCGGCGAACAGGACCCGACGGATAAAACGCCGTCCTTCCATAAGTACGAGATTCTATTCTTATCTCCGCACCGAGTCAAACCTTGCATTGACAGCGCTCCGCTGGTACACTTTCGAGGTCCGGACCCGCCCTATGCAAGCATTCGAGCCGCAATCCGAACGGGAGCGCCGCACCAGACGCCTGGCCTTGATCTGCGGTGCCGTACTGGTCCTCGCGCCCGTGGCCTGGTTCCTGGCTGCCAAGCTCCTCGCGAGCCTGACTCCCAGGGGCCTGCCCGGCAAAAAGACCGTCTTCGAGACCAAGCCCACTGCCCAGGCCCAGGCCCCTGCTCCAGCCCACCCAGCAACAGCTGCGGCTTCTGTCTCCCCGGCCCCGATCCCGCCCCCTGGGGCTTCGCCCCAGGTCCCGTCGGGAGGCACGGTCCCGGCATCCCAGCGGGCCGCGGCCGCCCAAGCGGAGCCCCCTGAGACTCCGCCTCCCGGGACCGTGCTCAAGGTCGTGGAGGTCCGTTATCCGCCCCGCGGAGACGCCGAGACCCCGGACCGCCAGCCCAAGCTCAAGCCCACCCGGGGTTGGACTCCGACTCAGGTGCGCGGCTTCCAGGAGACCGCCGTGAAAAAGGCCGGGACGGAGCCGGTCTATTACCTGACCCCGGGCAAGACGCGCGAGCTGGAGATGCCGGCCGGCGACCAGACTCCGACCTCGGCGCCTCCGCCTTCTGCCGAGGCCGCAGCTCCCGCTCCCACAGCCAAGCCCAAGCCCGTGATCAAGCCGGTCCCGGTCCGGAAGGCCGAGACCCCGGCCGCCGAGCGCAAGCCCCTGCCCCCGGTCCTCACGACCACGATCGGCCCCGGCGGCCCGGTCGGCACCATGGACCATGTCCCCCTGCCCGACGCCAGGCCCCTCCCGGCTGTTCCCGTCGAATCCGAGCCCGCGAGGCCGGACGGGACCTGCGGGCGTCCCGGCTGGTGGAAGAACTCCTGGACGCAGTCCTGCCATCCCACCGCGCAATCGTGCCGGGCCGCGGACCAGAGCGGCGCCTGCGACCAGCAGTAGCGAAGGCTGACGCCCGGCCAGGTCCCTCAGTCGAAGAGGAAGGCGAACCTGAGGGCCGGGACCACGATCCCGGCGGTGCCGCCGGACATGAAGACGATGTGGTAGCGGACGTCGAGCCCGATGTCGAACGCGCTCGTCACCCCGTAGGTCAGGGTGTGGCCGAGGTCCAGGCCGAAGAAGGCGTTGGAGGACGTGCCGGACGGCATGGTCCGGCTCGTGACGAGCGTCCCGTTGGTGGTCGTGCCCTCAAGGATGAGCGTCCCGGCCGGCCTGAAGAAGGAGTAGAGCCCGCCGCCTACCACGAAGTTGTACTTGAGGTCGTCCGTGTAGCTGCCGCCAACCTTCAGGACAGGAGTGACCTGGAGCATCTTCGTGTCCATGTCCGAGGTGAAGGTCAGGTCGTCGAGCTTGCCGTCCTTGTCCAGGTCCTCTCCTTCGAGGCGGCCCTGATAGCGGTGGCTCCCCGAATACCCGATCTCCAGGCCGTAGAAATAGCCGTCCTCGACCTCGTAATCGAGCCCGGCGAGGATGTGCACGGAGTTGCCGTTCTCGTTGCCGAAGGAGCCCTTGGGACCGGCGGTGGCCGCGAACCCCGGGCTCAACGAGGCGGACCATTGCCCCTTTTCCGCCATGCCGGAGGTCCATGCGGGCAAGAGAATCGCAGCCGCAAGGAGGATTGCCTTCATTCTCACGCCCTCATGATACAAAAAAGGGCGCCTGGCATTGCATCCGGCATACGCGCTGACAATCGCTGATAAACAACACAATAACTACAATGCCAGGCACCGGTTCGCGGCCCATTTTGTAGAATCCCTCTGTGGAACGGTTCGATCCAAAATCGGTCCGCGACCATTTCGACTCCATCGCGGCCCGTTACGACGAGGGCAAGGCCCGTCAGTCCCGCTATTGGCGGGCCCTCCTCGGCATCTACGCCGAGTTCGTCCCCCAGGGCGCCAGCGTCCTCGAAGTGGGCTGCGGCACCGGGTCTCTGCTCGCGAGCCTGCGCCCCTGCCGCGGGCTTGGCCTCGACTTGAGCCCCGCCATGGTGGAGGAGGCGCGGCGCAGGCATCCCGAGCTCGAGTTCCGGGCCGAGGACATCGCCCGGCCCGCTGGCCGCGAAGTGTTCGAGCATGTCGTCCTCTGCGACGTGGTCGAGCACCTGCCCGACCCCGGAGCGGCCCTCGAGGGACTCAAATCCTACGCGGACAAGAGCACGCGATTCATCCTGACCTCCGTCAACCCCGTATGGACCCAGCCTCTGCATCTGGCCGAGGCCCTGGGCCTCAAACTCCCTGAGGGAGAGCACGAGTGGCTCGAGGTCGCGGAGGTGGGCGCGCTCATCGGCCGCCACGGCTTCCGGGTCGAGCACGCCGGAGGCCGTCTCCTCCTGCCCTTCGGGATCCCCCTCGCGGAGATAGCGCTCAACCGCCTGGCGCGGCTGCCCCTGCTCCGGGGAGTGTGCTTCGTCTACGCCGTCGTGTTCCGGCTGGTCTAGCCCTTACCCCGAGCGCAGTGGCCGTCCCCGAAGCTGATCCCCATGGCCCGGGCCGATACGATGGTGTCGTGGTCCAGGGGCACGGTCTTGAGATGCTTGATGGCGAGACTGAAAGGGACCGAGACGATCTTGGGCGTCCTCAAGGCCACCATCCTGCCGAACTCGCCCCTCGCCACGCAGCGGACCGCGGCCGAGCCCAGGCGCGTGGCCAGCAGACGGTCGAAGGTCGTGGGATTGCCCCCGCGCTGAAGATGGCCCAGCACGAGCGAACGGGTCTCCTTGCCGGTCCGCGCCGCGATCTCCCTGGCGAGCCACTCAGCGATGCCGCCGAGCCGCTCGACGTGGTTGGCCGTGGCGCCCTCCCTGAGGACCCTGGCCCCATCCTTCGGGACCGCGCCCTCGGCGGCCACCACGATGGAGAAGTGCTTCTTTCTGCGCTCGCGGTCCATGATCTTGCCGCAGACAGCCTCGATGTCGAAAGGGATCTCCGGGATGAGGATGACGTCCGCGCCACCGGAGACCCCGGAGTTCAGGGTGATCCACCCCGCGTAGCGGCCCATGAGCTCCACGACCATGACCCGGCGATGGGACTGGGCAGTCGAGTGAAGCTTGTCGATGGCCTCGGTGGCCGTGCTCACCGCGGTGTCGAAGCCGAAGGTGATGTCCGTTCCCGAGAGGTCGTTGTCGATGGTCTTGGGCACGCCCACGATGGGAATGCCCCGCTTCGTGAGCTGATACGCCAGGCCCAGCGTCCCCTCGCCGCCGATGGTGATGAGCGCGTCGAACTTGAGCCTCTTGAAGTTCCGGATGATCCTGCCGGAGACGTCCACCTCCTTCGTCCCGCGGGCGGTCTGGACCTGGTACTTGAAGGGGTTGCCGCGGTTGGCCGTGCCGAGGATGGTCCCACCCTGATTGAGGATGCCCCGGATGTCCTGGGGGTCGATGCGGACGAGCTTCCTCCTCGGGTCGATGAGGCCCTCGAAGCCCTCCTGGATGCCCCAGACCTCCCAGCCCAGGCACCAGGCCGTCTTGGTCGCGGCCCTGATGACGGCGTTAAGGCCCGGAGCATCCCCCCCGCCTGTGCTCAGCGCGATCTTCAGCTTCCGTGTCCCAGCGGGCTTAGCCATGACCATCCTCCTTACCCCATCCGGGGCCATTCTACAAAATCGATTAGGCCGTCCTGTTGCGATGAACCTAAATAAAGGAGGCGCCCATGCCCAGCCACGCGCTCGACGCGATCTTCGACCCCAAGCGGATCGCCCTGGTCGGAGCCTCCCCGAACCCCAACAGCGTCAGCGGCAAGGTCCTGAGCAACCTGGTCAGCGGGGGCTTTCCGGGCGTGGTCTATCCGGTCAACCCCTCGGCCGAAGCGGTCCTCGGCATCCAGTGCCATCCGGATATAGCGAGCCTGCCCAAGCCCGCGGATCTCGCGATCGTCTGTTCCCCGGCGCCCGCGGTCCCGGCCGCGGTGACCTCGGCCGGCGAGGCCGGCATCCGCGGGATCGTCATCCTGTCCTCGGGATTCCGCGAGACCGGACCCGCGGGACGCGCCCTCGAGGACCGGATCCGCGAGGAGGCCGGCCGCTTCGAGGGCATGCGGATCATCGGCCCCAACTGCCTCGGGGTCATCTCCCCGGGCAAGCGCCTCAACGCGAGCTTCGCCGCTTCCATGCCCAGGCCCGGCAGGGTGGCCTTCATCTCCCAGTCTGGCGCCTTGTGCACCTCAGTCCTGGACTGGGCCCAGGAGGAGAGGATCGGCTTCTCCCACTTCATCTCGATCGGCAACACGCTCGACGTGGACTTCGGGGACCTCATCGACTATCTCGGCGAGGACGAGGGCACGGACTCCATCATCCTCTACATCGAATCCGTCACCGGGGCCCGCAAGTTCATGACCGCGGCCCGCGCGTTCGCCAGGACCAAGCCGATCGTGGCCTACAAGGCAGGCCGCTTCCCCGAGTCAGCGGCCGTAGCGGCCTCCCACACCGGGGCCTTGGCCGGCGAGGACGCGGTCTACGACGCCGCCTTCCAGCGCATGGGCCTGGTCCGCGTCCACGACATCGGGAGGATCTTCGACTGCGCCGCGCTCGTGGGCAGGAGCAAGACTCCCAAGGGGCCGAGGCTGGGCGTCGTCACCAACGCTGGCGGGCCAGGAGTCATGGCTTCGGACGCCCTCATCGCGTCCGGAGGGGCGCTGGCACGGCTCTCCCCGGAGACCCTCTCTGAACTCGACGGATGTCTTCCCCCGCAGTGGTCCCACCGCAACCCCGTGGACATCCTGGGCGACGCCAAGTCGAAGCTCGCGGCCAAGGCCTGCCGGACCGTGCTGGCCGACCCCGGGGTGGACGCGGTCCTTGTCATCGTCACTCCGCAGGCCATGACCAACCCATCGGCCATGGCGCGGGAGGTCGCGGCCTTGGCCTCAGGGCAGACCAAGCCGGTCCTGGCCGCGTGGCTGGGCGGGGCGAGCATGCGCGAGGGCATCAGGATCCTCAACGAAGCGGGCGTGCCGACCTACGCCACCCCGGAGCAGGCCGTCAACGCGTTCATGACCCTGGTGTCGTACAGCAGGAACCTCGAGATCCTCTACGAGACACCCAAGGACGTCTCCGTCGGGTTCCCGGTGGACCAAGAGAAGACCCGCGCGAAGTTCTGCAGGTTCTTCCGCAGCGGCGGCCCGCTCGTGGCCGAGGACGCGGCCAAGGACCTCCTGGAGGCGTACGGCATCCCCTCGGCCCGTCCCAGGACCGCGGCCTCGCCCCAGGCCGCCGCGGCCGCCGCAGGGGCGATCGGCTATCCGGTGGTCATGAAGATCCTGTCCCCGGACATCACGCACAAGACCGACGTCGGAGGAGTGATCCTCGACCTGCGGGATGAGGCGGCCGTGCGCCAGGCCTGGGAGCGCATGATGGCCTCGGTACGCGAGAAAGCCCCGAAGGCCCGGATCCAGGGAGCCACCATCCAGAAGATGCACGCCGCGGCCGGGGGCATCGAGCTCATCCTGGGCGTGAAGAAGGACCCGACCTTCGGCACGGTCATCATGGCCGGGCCCGGCGGGATCTCGGCCGAGCTCTTCGGCGACAAGGCCCTGGGCCTGCCCCCCTTGAACGAGCGTCTCGCCCGACGCATGCTGGAATCCCTGAGGATCTGGCCGCTCCTCAAGGGCCACCGCGGCCGTCCCGGCGTGGACACCGACCAGCTGGTCGAGACGCTCATCCGGCTCTCATACCTGGCCGCGGACTTCCCGGAGATCAAGGAACTCGACGTCAACCCTCTGCTCGCCTCCGCGGCCGGGGTCGTCGCCCTCGACGCCAGGATCGTGGTGGACCAGGACCTCCCGCCGGGCGGAAAGCCTTACAGCCACCTCGCCCTGCGGCCCTACCCCGAGGAGCACGTCCGCCTGGCCCAGACCCGCGACAAAGCCTGGGTGACCCTCAGGCCCATCAAGCCCGAGGACGAGCCTCTCTGGCTCAAGATGCTCGCAGCCTGCTCCAAGGAGACCATCTACTCGCGCTTTCGCTACTTCTTCCACTGGGAGTCCCACGACGTGGCCAGCCGCTACTGCACCATCGACTACGACCGTGAACTCGCCATCGTGGCCGAGCACGGCCGCGGCAAGGACCGCCGCCTCGTGGGCGTCGGCCGCCTCATCGCCGACCCCGGGCACGACACCGCCGAATACGCCGTCCTCGTGGTGGACGCCTGGCAGGACAAGGGCCTCGGAGGCATCCTCACCGACCACTGCGTCGCCATCGCCAAGGGCTGGGGGCTCAAGAAGATCGTGGCCTTCACCACCACGGACAACCCGCGGATGGTCACCGTGTTCGAGAAGCGGCGCTTCGAGGTGCGCAAGGACGGGTCGAGCACCACGGTCGAGGTCTCCAAGGACCTCTGACCGCGGCTCACATGCCGACGAGGATGAGGTCGGGGTCGTGGAGGTGGCGCATCACATCGTTGAGGAAATGCTGGGCATGCGCGCCGTCCACGTTGCGGTGGTCGAAGGTCAAGGACAGGGGCAGGACCTTGCCGACCTTGACGGCGCCGTCGACCACCACGGGCTTCTCAACCAGCCTGCCCACCCCGAGGATTCCGGTCTCGGGGTGGTTGATGATGGGCGTGCCGAAGAGTCCGCCGATGGATCCGTAGTTCGTGATGGTGAAGGTGCCGCCCTTCAAGTCCGCCACCTCGATGGTCCGCTTCCTGGCCTTCCCGGCGAGGTCCGTGATCTCGCGTCCGAGCTGGAGGATGGACTTGATGTCCGCGGTTTTCACATTGGGCACGATGAGCCCGTCCTGGGTGTCCACCGCGACTCCGATGTTGTAGTAGCCCTTGAACACGAGCTGATCCCTCTCTTCGTCCAAAGACAGGTTCATCTCTGGCACGCGCTTGAGCGCCCCTACCACGGCCTTGATGAGGAAGGGCAGGAGGGTCAGGTGCACTCCCTGCTCGGCAGCCTCGGCCTTCATCCTCCCAAGGATGCTCCAGAGGCCGCTGACCTCGACCTCGTCGATGGTGGTGACCTGGGCGGTATGGCTGAGGGAGTCTCTCATGGCCTGGGCGATGCGCCTGCGCACCCCGCGCAGAGGCACGCGCTCGACCGGACCCCAGGGGTCGGTCCCGGCCTCCCCCTCAGGGACCCGGGCGCCTTTCTCAGGAGCCCCCAAGCTGGCTGCTTTGCGGATGTCCTCCTCAGTGACCAGGCCCTTGGACCCGGTGCCGTGGATGAGTTCGATGTCCACCCCGAGCTTCTTGGCCAACTCGCGGTCCTTGGGGAGCGCGCTCACCCTGGGTTTGGCCACGGAAGGGGCCTCCTCAGCCTTCACAGCAGGGGCCGGCGCGTC
>JBAZSR010000028.1:0-5765 GCA_041662295.1 Elusimicrobiota bacterium
CCCCTCGATGAAGAGGTCGGCTCTCTCGTTGTTGTAGCCGTAATTGACGGGGTAGGCCTGGCCGGCGAGGGAGTATCCATCCGGCGCGGCGGCCAGGGCGCCGTGCGCGGGCTTGCCGGATACCGGGGCCTTCCAAGTGGAGGTGTTGCGCGCCGTCATGAGCTGGGCGTGGTCGTCGACGAAGTTCTCCATGTACATGACGTTGGCCGCGTTGCGGTCCGTGTCATAGGCGTTGCCGTCCGCGATGAGGACGTCTCCCGGCTCGGTCTGCCGCACCAGGACGTCCCCGTCCTTGAGCCCGTTGGCGTAGGTCGGAAGGTCGTTGGGCCAGACTGTTTCCGTCAGCTCGGCCGGAGGGGAGAGGCCGCCCGTCTTCCACGCGACGCGGTCCAGGTAGGAGCCGTTCCACTTGATGCCGAGCGCCCCTGGTTGGGCCGATTCCCAGATCGTGGGGATGTACTCGAACATGACGTTCGTGTAGTTCCAGACCCAGAAGTCCCAGCCATGGCCCTGCAGGTCGCCGTAGAGCGCGTCAGGCTCCACGGACACGCCGTTGATCACGATGGGCTTGGTGCTTGCGATGAGGAAGTACTGATACGGGCCGATCGTGTTGTTGGTGAAAGTCAGCGGGATCTCGTTGGGGGTCTCCCAGTCCTGCTTCGCGTAGAGGATCTCGAACGCCCCGGTGTCGAGGGTCCAGGTGAAGGTCGTGGGGTTGTAGAGCTCGATGAACTCCACGTCCTTTTCTGTCCCGTCCACGTGCGGGCCGCGGTACCCGGCCGCGGTGTAGGAGCCGGTGCCGGCGCAGACCTGGCTGATGACGAGGCCCGTGGAGATCCAGACCGAGGTCTTGAACGCCCCGGTGGCGACCTGGACCATGCTGAAGTCCGCGACGCCCTGTCCTCCTCGCGGGGCGGAGATGTTCGTCTTGATCTGCTGGTAGTAGCCGTTCGAGGAACAGATGACGGAGTAGGTCCCCTTGGAGACGTTGAATGTGTAGGTCCCCGCGGAGTCGGTGTTGGCTGTCCAGTTGGCATTGCCCACGACTTCCACCACCGCGCCCTCGAGGGCGCCTCCCAAGGCCTTGGTCACGGTCCCGCGGATCCCCGAGTCCATGCCTGTCGCCGCGGGGTTGGCCAGGAGGTTCTTGATGGTCAACAGCTTGGTGTTGGCCCCGTCCTCCCACATGAGGTAGGTCGTGATCTGCTTGATTCCGGTGTCGGTGGCGGCGTAGGAGACGGTCGAAATCTGTGTGCCGGCCATCTCGGCGTAGGCGACGTGGACCGCGCGGGTGAATACGGGATAGCCCCACATGGCGATGGTCTCGGGAGGATAGGCCAGGTCGTCGTACTCGATGCCGTGCAGGGCGTTGGTCGTCGTGTGGGTCGTGACCATGAGCCCGAAATAGGAGTAGTTCTTCATCACCTCCATTTTCTCTTGGATGAGGTTGTTGGCCAGGGTGCGGGTGCGGGAGCGGTGGATGGCCTTGGTGATGAATTGGAAACTGGCCATCCCCCCGATGGCCACGACGGTCATGATGGTCATGGCGACGACCAACTCGACCAGGCTGACGCCGCGGGACGAATGTAATCGTTTCATTAATAGAAAATCACTGCGTCTCGGCGGGTTCGCAGGGGGTCCAAGCAATAAGAAGTATAGGTGGTTTTGTACGGCAAATCAAGAAGGGGTGGGATGTGACAATGGTCCGTGACCCAGGTCACAAAGTCAGCGGGTGTCAGTGGCCCGATTGGCGCCTTCGCGAATCCTATAGCGCTCAGGCACCAAGGGAGCGGAGAACGTCCTGCCCTTGGCCCATCCGACCCCCTTCCGGGGCTTGTCACGAAGAAGGGGGCCGGATGGACGCTATCGGGTCAGGAGCACTCGGAGAAGCCGCAGTCGTGGCAGGTCGGGCCGGAACAGCCCGACTCGTACGACACGTTGGAGGAGTAGCACTTGGGGCAGTACTCCGCCTTGGGGAGCGCGATGACGTCGACCTTGGTCTTCTCGGTCTCGGGGTTCTCCCCGTCGTTGATCCAGCCGGTCTTCTTGAGGTGCTGCCGGAGCGCGATCGAGATGGCGTGCGGGATGGAGTTGACCTTGTTGTCCCCGAGGCCGATGGGCCGGTCGCCCTTGACGGCGTTCAAGTGCTTGAGGATCTTGATGGGGTCCCCGCCCTCGGCCAGGTACTTGGAGAGGAGGATCCCGACCAGCGAGGTCAGGCCCGAGATCTCCGTGCCCAGGGGCGGGATGTTGGTGAAGACCTGGTAGGGGCCGCGCTCGTCGTAGTTGATGTGCAGGTGGAGCGGCCCGTAGCCGGTCTTGATCTGGTAGTACTCCGAGGACACGCCGAAGGCCGTGGACGGGTCGCGGCGCTTGGTCTTGGTCGGGGTCGGGGCGAGGTTCAAGACCTGCTGGGCCTTGGAGCCGTCGCGGTAGATGGTGATGCCCTTGCACCCGAGCTCGTAGGCCAGGAGGAGCGCGCTGCGCACGTCCTCGATGGTGGCGGAGTTCGGCAGGTTGATGGTCTTGGAGACCCCGTTGTCCGTGTGCCGCTGGAAGGCGGCCTGGATCTGGACGTGGAAGTCCACCGAGACGTCGTGGGCCGTGGCGAAGAGGCTCTGGATGGGGGCCGGGATCTCGGGGATGCCGCGCACCGACTTGTGGTTGTCGTTGATGCGGCTCCAGAGGCCGGTCTCGGAGAGGCCGAAGAAGTTGTTCTTCTCGGCGATCTCCCGGAAGAGGGGGTTGACCTCGAAGAAGACGTCCGCGGGCTTGGGGGTCTCTCCCTTCTTGATGGCGTCCAAGGCCTTGGCGTTGTAGCGCGTGTAGGCCACGGCGAAGAAGGGCTCGATGCCGCTGCCCTGCAGGCCGGCCGCGATGGCGATGGTGCCGGTCGGGGCGATGGTCGTGCGCGCGCAGTGCCTGGGGGTGCGGGTCTCGCCGCGGTAGTAGACGCCGGCCGGGTCGAAGATGGAGTTCTTCCAGTTCGGGAAGACCCCGCGCTCCCGCGCCAGGGCCTCGGAGGCCGAGAGGGCGGTGTCGTTGATGAACCGCATGATCTTGGTCGCGGTCTCCAGGGAGGCCGCCGAATCATAAGGAACGCCGAGCTTGACGAGGGCCTCCGCGAAGCCCATGACGCCCAGGCCGATGCGGCGGTTGCCCTTGGCCATCCTCTCGATCTCGGCCAGGGGGTAGTTGTTGACGTCGATGACGTCGTCGAGGAAGCGCACGGCCAGGCGCACGGTCTCTCCGAGGCGCTTGAAGTTGAGGGCGCCCTCGCCGGGCCGGCCGTCCACGAAGTTGGAGAGGTTGATGGACCCGAGGTTGCACGGCTCCCACGGCAGCAGGGGCTGCTCGCCGCAGGGGTTGGTGGACTCGATGGGCCCGAGCGCGGGGGTGGGGTTCGAGCCGGAGTTGTTGATGCGGTCGAGCACCACGAAGCCCGGGTCGCCGGATTTCCAGGAGTACTCGACCATCATGTCGAAGATCTCCTTGGCGCGCGCCTTGCCGGTGACCTCCTTGGTGCGCGGGTTGACGAGGTCGTACTCGGCGTCGGCCAGGACCGCCTTCATGAACTTCTCGTCGATGCTCACCGAGACGTTGAAGTTCTCCATGGCCGAGGACTGCGACTTCATGACGATGAACTCGCGGATCTCGGGGTGGGTGTAGTGCAGGATGCCCATATTCGCGCCGCGGCGCGTCCCGCCCTGCTTGACCACGTCCGTCATCTTGTCGAAGATCTGCATGAAGGAGAGGGCGCCGCTGGCGACCCCCTGCGTCTTCTTGACGATGTCGCCCTTGGGCCGCAGGCGGCTGAAGCTGAACCCGGTCCCGCCGCCCGATTTCTGGATGAGGGACTGGGCGGCGAGCGACTTCGTGATGCCTTCCATGGAGTCCGGCACGGGCAGGACGTAGCAGGCGGAGAGCTGCTGGAGCTCACGGCCGGCGTTCATGAGGGTGGGGGAGTTCGGCAGGAAGTCGAACCGCGCGATGCTTTCGTAGTAGCGGACGCCCCAGGAGTCCACGGCCTTGCGCGCCTCGGCGTGCGCGGCGTAGGCGGCTTCGAGGTTCTTGACGAGCTTGGTGAAATTGTCGTCCCGCTGGCGGGACTCGGCGAGGCCGTCGTGGAAGAGATGGGTGCGGGAGGCCTTGGGGCCCGCGCTGCCGTTGGGCAGGATGGAGTGGTTGATGCCGTTGAACACGCCCCACTTCTCGGCGTCGGGGTGGTGGAGGAGCTCGGCGAGGGCGACGTTGTGGGTCACGCCGTCGAGCCAGGCCTCGGGCGTGGCCGCGTCGCGAAGGTACTTGTCGCGGATGACCTTGTTCTGGTTCTCCGAAAGGTGCAGCTTGGGCAGCGTGCGGCGGGTGTTCTCCGGCTCCGGTTTGTTCCTCAAAGTGTCGAACTCCTTGGCGCTCCTGATTCTCACTTGCTGTTCCTCCAGCCCGAAAGTTGAGAGAGTTTATCACAGGCCGGGCTCAGGCTGTCAAATTTCTCGACGAGGGCCCCCATTCCTCTTTGTCGTCGTAAAAAACACGCATGAAAAGCATATTCTGGTCATTGATGATAATAGATGGACACCTCTCAGACGGAGGACCCACAGCCTTTCTAGGCCCTGCCATACACTGGTGTCAGAGGTTGCGCTTGTTGCGTTCTTTGGTCGCGTTGGGGCGGAGTGCCCTGGAGATGGATGAGCGACTTCGGTTCAAGAACTTCGCCAGGTGCGAGGGCATGATTCCTTGCGCAACAGCTTGCGCGGCCAGACTGCGCCTGGCGCGGACAAGTGTGGCGGTGCTGGCTTGGCCGCGAAGAGAGTCTAGGGAGGTCCCTGTCTCGCGGCTGACTTGCCGTGCGAGTTCAAGGAGGCGGCATGCGGTGCCTGTGGAGGTGACGGGCGGTTCGTCGTGGGGATGATGGGGCGGCAATGACTCCGATATCGATTCGAAAGGGTCCAGGGAACGGGTACAGCTTTCAAGGTCGGAGAGGAACTCCTTATATAGGCGTCTCGCCAGACTGGCGTCACGGTCAAATATGCCGAGAGGGAATCCGGCGTCAATCAGATTCGGTTCCAAAGCGCCCAAGAGTTCAGCATGGCCGGACCATTCCCACTGCTCGGGTAAAGCGGCCAGGCCGGCGCGGACGGGATTGAGATGGATATAGCGAAGCAGGGTCAGGAAATAGGAGTTGTCGGTGCAATGAAGAGACTTGTAGCGGTCGCCGAATAGGTGTCCTTTCCGGTTGTGTTTCCAGTTGAAGCGGCGCGAATGGCAAGATAGAAGCCACTGCATCATTCTATAGAGCGGTGCCGCCGCGATTTCCATAAGAAGATGGAAATGGGTCGGCATAAGGCAATATGCGTAGATTCTACAGGAGGATCGAGCCTTGGCTGTTCTCAGCAATTCAATGAAGTCCTGGTAGTCGCTCTGTTCAAGGAATATTTCCTGTTCGTCTACACCACGTGACATGAGGTGGAATATTCCACTGGTGATATGGGTTCTGGGGTGGCGGGCCATATCCTATGTACGAGCGACCCCCCGGATTGGTTCCATTCCTGGGCGTGATTCCCATTTGGAGAGTCTCCCGGAAGGCGAGATATCCGCAACAAGCGCAATCTCTGACACCAGCATATGCTATAATGGCAATATTATGTACGCGATCATCGAAACTGGCGGTAGGCAGTACTGGGTGCAGCCCGGCGAGACGCTTCGGGTGGAAACGCTCAAGCACGAGCCCGGGAAGGAATTCTCCCTGGACGCCCTATGGGCGG
>JBAZSR010000028.1:5775-26856 GCA_041662295.1 Elusimicrobiota bacterium
CGAAGATCAGCCGCAACGGCAAGGTCACGGCCGAGGTCGTCAAAAACCTGCGGGGTCCCAGGCTCATCGTCTTCAAGCGGCGGACGAAGAAGGCCTACAAGAAGATGCACGGTCACCGGCAGAATCTCACGGAGATCCGGATCAAGACCATCGCTGTGGGCGACAAGGCCGCGTAACCGGAGGATTCAAATGGCTCACACTAAAGCCCAAGGCTCGAGCTCGAACGGCCGCGACAGCCACGGTCAGCGGCTCGGCGTCAAGCGCTACGGCGGCCAAAAGGTCGTCCCCGGGATGATCATCGCCCGGCAGCGCGGCACCACCTACCTGGCGGGTCTCAACGTCGGGCAGGGCAGCGACGACACGCTTTTCGCGAAGGCCGAAGGGATCGTCACCTTCGACTACGCCTACAAAGGCAAGAAGCGCGTCAACGTCGTCCCGGTCAAGGCCTGACCGAAACGCCAAGAAATCCTCCGGCGGCCGTGCCGGCCGCTGAAAGGGTTCCTTGGCGTCTTCTTTTATAATGCGCTCCAACTTCATCGACAGGGTCCGCGTCTACGTGGCGGCGGGGCCAGGCGGCGCCGGCTGCCTGTCCTTCCGCCGCGAGAAGTTCATCGAGTTCGGCGGGCCCAACGGCGCGGACGGCGGCAAGGGCGGCGACATCTGGTTCGAGGCCTCCTCCGACCTCGCCACCCTGCTCGACTTGGCGCGCAACCCGCACATCAAGGGCTGTCCGGGCTCCCCGGGCAAGGGCGGCAACAAGACGGGCGCGGCCGGGGCGGACACGGTCATCCAGGTGCCGCTCGGGACCGTGATCTACCTTCGCCACGGCGACAGGAAGCTCGAGGCCGCGGACCTGTGCGTCCCGGGGCAGCGCTACCTCGCGGCCCCCGGCGGCCGGGGAGGCCGCGGGAACCTCTCGTTCAAGAGCCATTTCAACACAGCGCCCCGGATCGCCGAGAAAGGCGAGCCGGGCAAGGCCGCCACCCTGGACCTCGAGCTCAAGCTCATCGCGGACGTGGGGCTGGTGGGCCTGCCCAACGCGGGCAAGTCCACCCTGCTGGCGCGGGTCTCCGCGGCTCGGCCCAAGATCGCGGACTACCCGTTCACCACCCTGGCCCCGAACCTCGGGGTCGTCACCCACAAGGGCGTGCAGTTCTCCGTGGCCGACATCCCGGGTCTCATCGAGGGGGCCCACGAGGGCAAGGGCCTCGGCATCGAGTTCCTGCGGCACGTGGAGCGCACCCGGACCCTGATCCATCTGGTGGACCCCTTCGGCTGCGGCGAGGTGGACCCCGTCCGAGGCGTCAAGACCATCGAGGGCGAGCTGGCCGCGGTCAGCGCGGAGCTCCTGCGCAAGCATCGCCTGCTGGTGGTCACCAAGGCGGACCTCCCCGGCTTCGAGGCCGGCGTGAAGGCCCTCCGGAAGCGCTATCCGAAGCGGGAGGTCCTCGTGATCTCCGCCGCGACCGGCGCGGGCGTGTCCGCCCTGCTCGACCGGGTCATCAGGACGCTCCCCCGCAGGTCCGCCCCGGTCCCCGCGCTCTCCGACCCGCGGTCCGCCGCGGTCGAGGCGGCCGTGCGCGTTGCGCCGGGTTTCCGCGTGAGCCCCGCGGGCTCGGGCCGGTTCCTCCTGTCCGGCCCCTTCGTCGAGCGCGCCGCGGCCATGCTCAAGGCCGAGCTCCCCGAGGCCGTGGAGCGGTTCCAGAAGGCGCTCAAGCGCATCGGCGTGGATCGGGCCCTCAAGCACGCCGGCGCCCAGGAAGGCGACATGGTGGCCTGCGGGGAGTTCGAGTTCGAGTGGACCGAGATCGGGAAGGCCCCCCCGGGGCTGGTCAACCGCAGGGAGCGGGCCAAGCTGAGGAAGATCAAGCGCTCGAGGCTGCGGGAATGAGGGTCCAGGACGCCAAGGAGAAGGGCTCGAGCTTCTACCTGGGATTCCTCTTCTTGTCCCGGTCCAAGAGGGAGGCTCTTGCCGCGGTCTACGACTACTGCCGGTACATCGACGATATCGTCGACGACGGCGGGCTCTCGGCCGAGGCGGCCCGCCGCGAGCTGGGCTTCTGGCACGACGAACTCGACCGGCTCTTCGGCGGGCGGCCGACCCACCCCGTCGCGCTGAGGCTGGCCCCCCACGTGCGCAGGTTCGCCCTGGCCAGGGAGCCGTTCGTGGAGGTCCTCCGGGGCTGTGAGATGGACCTGGGCCAGGTGCGCTACGAGACCTTCCCCGAGCTGCGGACCTACATGGCGCGCGTCGCCTCGGCCGTGGGCCTCATCATCGTGGAGATCTTCGGCCACCGCGCGACCCCGCCTGAGCGCCTGCGCGAGTTCGCCATGGACTTCGGCTACGCCTTCCAGCTCACCAACATCATCCGCGACGTTGGAGCGGACCTCGACAAGGGCCGTGTCTACCTGCCTGCGGAGGACATGCGGCAGGCCGGGTGCAGCCTGGAGTCCCTCCTGCGGCGCGAGCGGACCCCCGCGTTTGAGGCCCTCATGGAGGTCCAATACGGCCGGGCCAAGTCCTTCTATAGGAAAGCGCGGGAGAGCCTCGACCCCGCGGACCGGCCTGCCATGCTGCCGGCCGAGGTCATGGCGCACATCTACGAGGGCCTGCTCGAGGACATCCGGGACTCGGGCTTCGACGTCCTGGGCGCCCCGCAACGCCAGGGCCTGCTCCGCAAGACGGGCCGGGCGCTCAGGGCCGTCCTCTACAGCCGGGGCCTCTCAGCTGTCTAGGGACGGGGCATGACCTCCGAGCGCTGGGATGCCCTGGTCCTGGGAGGGGGCGTGGCAGGCCTTGCGTGCGCCACGGCCCTTGCCGAAGGGGGCCAGCGGGTCCTCGTGCTGGAGAAGAGTCCCCATCTTGGCGGCCGTTGCCGCTCTGTCCGGGACCCCGAGACGGGCATCGCTTGGGACAACGGGCCGCATCTTTTCGCGGGGCGTTGTCACGGGTTGGGCCGGTTCCTCAGCCGTCTGGGCCGGCAGGGGTGTCTGGTGTTCCCGGAGCGCTTCGGCATGGACTTCATCGACGCCAGGGGGGCGGATTCGCTCCGGGTCCCGGCGACTTTGGGCAGCCGCTTCGGCCTGCTCTGGGCCGTCTGGAGCCTTCGCGGGTTGGGCGCCGCGGACAAGTGGGGCACCCTGCGCCTGCGGCGGGCGCTCGCGGCCTCGGACCTCGCGCTCCTCGAGGGCATGACCGCGGCCGTATGGTTCGATTCCCTGGGCCAGTCGCAGCAGGTGGTTGAGCGCCTGCTCGACCCCCTGTGCCGTGTCCTGCTCAACGAGCCGTCCGGCCGGGTCTCCGCCGCGACCCTGGCCGGGATCCTCAGGGAGCTGCTCCTGGGCGGGGGGGACGCCATGCGCTTGGGCTGGTCGTCCGTCCCCTTGAGCGAGCTCTACGCGGAGCCGGCCCGGGCCTATGTCGAGGCCAGGGGCGGGACGGTCCTGACCGCGACCGAGGTCGTCAGGCTCCTGGAGGACGACGGCCGCGTCGTCGGAGCGGCGGACGTGTGGGGCCAGCGGTTCATGGCAGGCGCGACGGTCTCGACCTTGCCCCCTTGGGAACTCGGCCGTCTCGAGTTCCCCCGGCGCCTCAGGGGGACGTGGGAGGGGCTGGAGGCGTCCGCGATGGGAACCGTCCACCTCGACCTCGAGACCCCGGCCTTGGCCGTGCCGGTCGCGGCCGCGGCCGGGACCACGGTCTCATGGCTGCTCGCCCGCCCGGCCGCCGGCGGGGGTCAGCGCCTGTCCCTGGCCGTGAGCGCGGGCCGCGACGTGCTCCAGGCGTCCGACGCCGCCTTCTTCGACGCCGCCCGGCGCGATTTGGCCAAGTGTCTCCCGGATTACCAAAAAGCTAGAATAGCCCGCTGGAAGATCGTCAGGGAGCCCGAGGCGCGGCTCAGCCACGCGCCCGGGGTCTTGGAGCGGCGTCCGCGACCGGGCCGCGTCCTGCCGGGCCTGAGCCTGGCCGGGGACTGGACCAGGACCGGGCAGCCCGCTTCCGTGGAGAGCGCGGCGGCCAGCGGAGAGCGCGCCGCCAAGGAGCTTATGGAAAGCCATGCTTAAATCCGACAAGTGGATCCGCAGGATGTGCCGGGAGCACGGGATGATCGACCCCTTCGTGGACCGCCAGGACGGCGGGGGCAAGGTGAGCTTCGGCCTCTCGTCGTACGGCTACGATATCCGTGTTTCGGACGAATTCAAGATCTTCACCAACACCTTCGTCGCGACCGTGGACCCCAAGGCCTTCGACGCCCGGTCCTTCGTGGACTTCAAGGGCGACGTCTGCGTGGTGCCCCCGAACTCCTTCGCCCTGGCCCGCTCCGTCGAGCGCTTCAACATCCCGCGGAGCGTGCTGGCCATCTGTCTGGGCAAGTCCACCTACGCCCGGTGCGGCATCATCGTCAACGTCACGCCCCTCGAGCCCACCTGGGCCGGCTACCTCACCATCGAGATTTCCAACACGACGCCGCTCCCGGCCAAGATCTACTCCAACGAGGGCATCGCCCAACTCCTCTTCCTCGAGAGCGACGAGGTCTGCGAGACGAGCTATGCCGACCGCAAAGGCAAGTACCAGGACCAGGTCGGGGTCGTCGGGCCGCGGATGCTCTCCAAGGCGGCGCGGAAGGCATAGCGGAGGAGGCGGCGTGAGGGTCCTCGTGTCCGGCCGTTCCATCCTCCTGCCAGGACTGCTCTGCGGCATCCTGGCCTCGTCGGCCGCGGGCCAGACGCCCCTGGAGGGCGGACATGCCGAGGCTCCCCGTGCTCCTGCCGCGCTGGCGCAGGCGGTCCCTTCCCCGACGCCTGACGACGGCCGGCGCAGGCTCCTCTCCGAATTGTGGCAGAGGAGGATCCTGGGGCCGGACATGAACCAGCCGTCTCCCGACGACGAGAGGATGCTCGAGCGCGTGCGCAAGGCCGAGGCCGGAGGGGCCGTGGAGGACCTCCGGGGCCGCGGGATCCCGCTGGCCGGGCTCGTGGCCGAGGCCAAGCTCCCGGGCGACGCCCGCCCGCGGTCCCTGCTCACGAAGGAGGGCTGCGAGCGCTGGCTCTTCCTGCGGTCCCAGGACGCCGTCGCTTATTTCGAGCGCAAGGGCGTGGACGCGAAGTGGGTCTTCAAGCTCAGGGACACGGAGGGCCGTCCCATGTTCCGCTCCGGGGGGCTCCTCACCGAGGCGGGGGACAAGGTCTACCGCCGGGCCTCCCTGGGCATGAAGATGTTCTGGCTCCTGCCTTCCGGCGAGGTCATGGGCACGCGGCCTCCTCCCAAGAGGCCGGCTCCGGTGCCCATCGCGCCGGCTGTCCTTGCCCCGGCGCAGCAGGCGCAGCCTCAACCTCAACCGCAGGCAGCGCCTCAGGTCCAGTCCCAACCCCAGCCGCAAACTGCTCCGGCCGCTCCCCAGCCTCCTTCGCAATCCACGCCCGCAGTGCCCTGACCCTGGCAGGAAGGTTTTGAGGTCGCAGAATGCGACCACAAAAAGGCGTGCGGATATATAAATAAAACAAGATTCCCTGTTTTTGAGGTCGCAGACGGATACGTGGGAAAGGGAACAAATTCGCGGCCTCGCTCGTATAATGTTTATGAGCTTCCCTCTGATGCCGGTGGATCCTGATTCCCCGATTCATTACGTCCGTGGCGTTCGTGTCATGCTGGATCGTGATTTGGCAAGGATTTACGGAGTGAGCACGAAGCGGCTCAATGAGGCGGTTCGACGGAACCGCGACCGATTCCCTGAGGATTTCATGTTCCAACTGACGGAGAAGGAGGTCAAAGTGTTGGATCTGAGGGAAACGCGGGGCGGTCCAGGTGGTCGGCGATATCTACCCCACGCCTTCACGGAGCATGGGGCAGTGATGCTTGCTGGAGTGTTGTCGACCCCATTCGCGGTTCAAGCGAGCATCGCAATCGCAAGGGCATTCATCCGCTTGCGCGAGGTCCTGTCCGGCAATAAGGAGCTTGCCGGCAAACTTGCCGAACTCGAACGGCGTATCGAGGGTCATGATGGCGAGATCCAGGGGCGCTTCTCCGCCATCCGGAGCCTCATGAATCCGCCGGATGATTCCCCGAAGAAAGTGATCGGATTCCATCCTTCGCACGGCGACCCTGCGGAGGGATAGGTCGGCCTTGCCGTCGTGCCCGACGATAATGTATGATTTCACCATGACTCAGAAAACCACTCTGACGGACCCCCGCCGGGCCGCCGAGACCCGGAAGTGGCATCATCTGGACGCCAAGGGGCAGGTCCTCGGCCGGATGGCCACGCGCGTGGCCACGCTCCTGCGCGGCAAGCACAAGGTCGAGTACACCCCCTCCACCGACTGCGGCGACTTCGTCGTCGTCATCAACGCCAAAGAGATCAAGCTCACGGGCGACAAGCTCAGGCAGAAGACCTATTTCCGGCACTCCGGCTACGCGCGCGGCGCGCACGTCACTCCCTTGTTCCGCATGATGGAGAAGGACCCCCGCAAGGTCGTGGCCCTGGCCGTCAAGCGGATGATCCCTCACAACCGGCTGCGCGACCGGCAGATGACGCGCCTGCGCATCTTCGTCGACGCGAAGAATCCCTTCGTCACCAAGGTCAAAGCATGAACCCAACCGCCACGCCGCAAGTCAGGGCCACAGGCCGCCGCAAGTGCTCGGTCGCCCAGGTCCGCCTCATCCCCCAGGGTGAGGGCAAGGTCACGATCAACGCCCGGCCCGTCGAGGAGTTCTTCCGCGGGCAGGACCGCCGCCTGCGCGACGTGCTCGCGCCCATCGCCGTGGTCGAGGAAGCCAAGAAGTTCAACTTCGCGGTCAAGGTCTTCGGCGGCGGCGTGACGGGGCAGGCCGGCGCGGTGCGCCACGCCATCTCGCGCGCCCTCGTCAAGCTCGACACGAAGAACAAGAAGCCGCTGAAGGTCGAGGGGTTCCTGACCCGGGACTCGCGCATGGTCGAGCGCAAGAAGTCCGGCCAGCCCAAGGCCCGCAAACGCTTCCAGTACTCGAAGCGGTAATCCGGCAGGTGCAGGTGGCCCCGGCTGTCTCGTCTTCGGAGGCACCCGGGGCCTCTTGCCGTCCGCTTCCAGGCATGCGCCCATGACGGAGAAGGTGAGGATCCGCGGCCTGGGCGTGCTCGCGGCCGCGATCTTCGGCGGGTGGGGCGCGCTCACGACCCTCAAGGGGCTCTTCGACCTCTTCATCGGCGAGCCCGAGGCCAACCTCTACGCTCCCGAGCCCTGGGCCTTTGTCACGCGGGAGCAATGGCTCCGCTACGGCGGCTTCGAGCTGGCCTACGGAGCCGCGTGCCTCGCCCTGGGCTGGGTCCTCCTGCGCTACAGCCGATTCCTCCCCGAGACCCTGGAGCGCGAGCGCCGGGACCCGGAATTCCAGCTGTTCGAATAGCCGCGTATGTGCGGCATCTGCGGCGTCTACGACATCTCCGGTGGACCCGTGGACCGCGGCGCCTTGGGCCGCATGACCGCCGCTCTCGCCCACCGCGGCCCGGATGACGAGGGGGAGCACGTCGACGGAGGCCTCGGCCTGGGATTCCGGCGCCTGTCCATCCTCGACCTTCCGGGCGGGCATCAGCCCATGTCCACCCCGGACGGCCGGCTGACGATCGTCTTCAACGGCGAGATCTACAACCATCAAGACCTGCGGGGGGAGCTGGCCGGATCCGGGACCGCGTTCAAGACGCACTCCGACACCGAGACCCTGCTCCACCTCTACTCCCGGCACGGGTCCAAGGCCTTCCGGATGCTCAACGGGATGTTCGCCCTGGCTGTTTGGGACCGCTCTTGCCGCGAGCTGGTCCTCGCCCGGGATCCCGTCGGCGTCAAGCCCCTCTACTGGCTCCACCGGGGCGGCAGGGCGGCCTTCTCCTCGGAGCTGCGCAGCCTCCTGGCCGGGGGCTTTGGCAACGGCTGGGACCCTGAGGGCGTGCTCGACTACCTCGCGTTCGCCAAGGCCCACGCCCCGCGGACCGTGGCCGCCGGGGTCCGCAAGCTCCGGCCCGGCCACTTCCTGACCATCAACCCTTCCGGCGTCCGGGAGGAGCGCTATTGGTCTCTGCCCGGCGCGGCCGGCGGGGCGAAGGGCGCGGTGCCGGGGCTTGAGGAGACGGTCGAGACCCTCGACGGCCTGCTCTTTTCGGCCGTGCGGGGCAACACCCTCGCGGACGTGCCTGTGGGCGCCTTCTTGAGCGGCGGGGTGGATTCCGCGCTCATCGCGGCCCTGATGACGCGGCACTTCGGCTCCGGCAAGGTGAAGACCTTCTCCGTGGGCTTCTCCGGCGCTGGCCGGGGCGTGGACGAGTCGGAGCACGCCCGTCGGGTGGCCAAGCACCTGGGCACGGACCACCACGAGTTGATCCTGCCCGCGGACGTGCTCTCCAGGCTCGACGAGTCCATCGGGCTCCTGGACGAGCCCATCGGCGATTCCGCCATCCTGCCGACCTACCTGCTCTCGCGCTTCGCGAGGGAGAAGGTCAAGGTCGTGCTCACCGGCGAGGGGGCCGACGAGCTCTTCGCGGGCTATGACCGCTACAAGGCGGCCTGGCTCCACGGGGGCTTGAAGTCCCTGCCCCGCTGGGCCGCGGCCCTGGCCGCGCCCGTTGCGCGGCGGCTGGGTAAAGGGCATCTCTTCCGCGGCATCCCTTTCGCGGACGCCGCGGCCTGGGCGGTGGCCCAGGCGCACGCGGGCCCGGAGGTTCTCCGGGAGGTCCTCTCCCCGGAGTGGCGTGCGCGGGTCCGCCCAGGCCCGCCGGATTGGGCCGAGGCCTTCGACCGCATGGACGGCTTGAACGACGCGCTGGCCTTCGACCTCGCCACGGTCCTGCCCGACGCGCTCCTCATGAAGGCGGACAAATCCACCATGAGGGCGGGCTTGGAGGCCCGGGTGCCGTTCCTCGACAAGCCTGTGGTCGAGTTCGCGGCCTGCCTGCCGGCCTCCCACAAGATCCGGCTCTTCAAGGGCAAGTACGCGCTGAGAAGCGTGGCCGAGCGCTACCTGCCGGCCTCGGTCGTGTGGCGGCGCAAGCACGGCTTCATCGTGCCGTGGGAGTCCTGGGTGCGCTCGCCGGACAACGGCCTCGTGCGGGACCTCGTGTACGGCCGGGGGTTCATGGAGGGCGGGATCTTCGACCCCGCGGCCGTCAAGCGCGGCTACGAGAGGCTCGTGAAGGGCGACCGGAGCGTGGACGCCGGCTTCTATTTCAGGATCGCGGTCCTTGGCCTTTGGGCCGAGTCTCTTGGCAAGGGGAGGTGCAGCCCTTGATCTTCGACCGCCTCGTCCTCTGGCTCAACAAGAGGGCTGTCCGCCGCAAGATGGACCGGGTCTTCTCGCGCAAGGAGGATCCCTACGGCTACAGGGAACTCCCCTACGAACTCGAGCGCCTCAAGGCCATGGAGGCGAGTCTCGGGGACCGCTCTTATGAGCAGGGCCTCGAGATCGGCTGTGCCGAGGGCGTGTTCACCGAAAGGATGGCCAAGCGCGTCAAGCGCATGACCGGGCTTGACGTCTCGCCCGTGGCTCTGGCCCGCGCCCGCGAGCGCCTGGCCGGAAAGCCCGGAGTCGAGTTCGTGGAAGCGGACGTGCGCTCTTGGCCCGGGCCGAGTCCGGGATCCTGCGACCTCATCGTGGTGGGAGACGTGCTCTATTACCTCGACAAGCCCATGGTGGGGGCCGCCTTTGAGGAGGCCTTCGGTCGGATCAGGAGCTGGCTCGCCCCTGGAGGCCTGCTCGTCCTGGCCCACGGGTTCGGGACCCCTGAGCAGAGGCTCGTCCGCGAGGGCTACCGCCGCCGTTTCGAGGCCCTGGGCTTGAGGCTCGTGGGCGAGAAGGCCGTGGGCGACCCCGCGTCCTCGGGCGGGGTGCGCTGCCTCGTGTCCTGCCTCTCGGAGGGCTGATGTTCCGCGACCGCCGCGACGCCGGCCGGGCGCTCGCCGAGCGCCTCCTTGCGCTCGCCAAAGAGAAACCCTTCGTCCTCGGACTGCAGAGGGGCGGGGTCCCGGTGGCCTACGAGATCGCCAAGGCCCTGGCCGCCCCGCTCGACGTGATCGTGGTGCGCAAGCTCGGCGCTCCGAACCAGCCTGAGCTGGCCGTGGGCAGTGTCTGCCTGGGCCTGCCGGAGCCCGTGCTCTACGAGGACCTCATCCGCCGGCTCGCGGTGCCCAAGAGGCACCTCGACGCCGAGATCGCGGCGGCCCGCGCCGAGGCCGAGCGCCACAACAAGGTCTTCAGGGAGGACCGGCCTTTCCCTGACCTCGCGGGCAGGACCGTGGTGGTCGCTGACGACGGCCTGGCCACGGGCATGTCCATGAAGGCCGCGCTCGAGGCCCTGCGAAGGCTCCCGACCGGGAGGCTCGTGGCGGCCGTGCCGGTCGCCTCGCCCGAGGGCCTGCGGGTCCTGGAGGGCCTGGCCGACGAGGTCGTCTGCCTTTCCGCGCCCTGGGACTTCATGTCCGTGAGCGGCTATTACGCCGACTTCTCCCAAGTCAGCGACGACGAGGTCCTAGCTCTGCTCAAAGGTGATCCTGCGCATTGACACGGCGTAGGTCGAATGTGATAATGCTCGGGACGGTCGATTTGAATCCGCTTATGGAGGCGAGCATGAAGAAGGCGAACATTTTCGTGGCTTTGGCCGCAGGGGCGCTCGTGTCGTTGGCCGGCACCGGCTGCACCGTGATCCACACCTCGTTCCCGGTGGCCCAGTCCCACTTCGACTACCCGAACAGCAACGTCACTCCCCTGGGCCACGTGAAGGGCACGGCCACGGCCTCAGGGCTCATGCCGACCTTGCAGGACGCGGACATGGAGGAGAAGGCCATCGCCGCGGCGCTCGCCCAGAAGGGAGGCGACATCCTCGTGGACTACCACATGACGACCGACGTGAAGATGATCCCGCTCCTCGTCATCAATCTCTACGTGACCACCCTGACCGTGGAAGGGACGGCCGTGAAGATGGAGATCGGCAAGCAGGTCCTCCACTGACCCGTGGGCACCACTAGACAAAGGAGAACGACCATGAAGACCCTCAAAGCTTTGAACCTCTGCGGCCCCCTGCTGGCGGCGCTCGTCGTCGCGTCCGTGTCCGGCTGCACCATGAAGATGGGCCTGCGCAACACGAACACCAAGTTCGTCTACCCCAACAGCAACGTGACGCCCTTGGGCCCGGTGAAGGCCGCGACCGAGCAGCGCTTCACCGTCTTCTCCGCCGCGATGTTCGACGCCAAGGAGATCGACGAGACCATCGCGAAGGCTCTCGCTCAGAAGGGCGGGGACGTGCTCGTCAACAGCAAGATCGTGTATAAGGTGACCTTGATCCCCATCATCCTGCCCTTCATGTTCAGCTCCTACGAGGTGGAGGGCATGGCCGCCAAGATGGTGGTCGGCAAGCAGGAACTGCAGTAAGGCCGGGATGCGGGGCACGGCTCGGCTGTTCGGCTGTTCGGTGGCGCTGGTCCTGTTCCTTTCCGGCTGCGCGAGCCTGGGCAGGAGGGATCTCGACCTCCTGCCCAAGCAGTCTCCGGACGCCACCGAGGTCCTCCTCCTTCAGTCGAACGTCAACTGCCAGTTCTTCGTGGACTCCCAGCCGTTGGCCGTGGGCAGGCGGGTCCGCATCGTCGTGACCAAGGCCGGACATCGGGTGGTCTGCAAGCCGGACGGCTACCGCGCCAAGGAGGAGTACCTCCAGCCTCCTTTCGACCCGGGTTTCCCGGTCGGGTTCACCTTCCTCATCGAGGACCGGCTCGCGCAGGACGGGGCCGGCTCCGGCGGAGGGGCTTTGGCGCCGCCGGCTCCGGCGCGGACGCTCGTGTCGGACGCGGACCATCCTCCGAAGACCGCCGCCCTGCCGAGGAAGGACGCCTATGCCGTGCTGGTGGGCATCGAGAAGTACCGGGACCTCCCTGCCGTGGAGTTCGCGGCGCATGACGCGGAGGTCCTCAAGCGCTACTTGGTGGAGTCCATGGGCTACCAGGAGGAGAACGTGGCCGTGCTCACGGACGGCCGTGCCACGCGCTCGGACCTCGAGGCCTATTTCAAGACCTGGCTCGCCAACCGGGTGGGACCCGGGGACTCGGTCTTCGTCTCCTTCTCAGGGCACGGCTCCCCGGACCCGGTCACCGGCGACGCGTACCTGGTCCCCTACGACGGCAACCCCAGCTTCCTGAAGGACTCCGCGTACCCGCTCAGGAAGCTCTACGCGAGCCTCGCGAGCCTGCCTTCCAAGGACGTCTTCGTCCTGCTCGACTCCTGCTTCTCCGGGGCCGGCGGGAGGTCTGTCATCGCAAAAGGAGTCCGGCCGCTGACGCTGCAGGTCGACGAGTCCGTCCCGGCCGGCAGCGGTCTCGCGGTGCTGAGTGCGGCCTCGGCAAGCCAGATCAGCTCGGCCTACGAGGGCAAGGCGCACGGCCTGCTGACCTACTTCTTCCTGAGGGGGCTCCAGGGCGAGGCTGACGCGGACAACGACCGCAGCATCACTCTCGCGGAGGTCTACGACTATCTCCGGCCGCGGGTCGAGCAGACCGCCCGCCGCTCGAGCAACGTGGAGCAGACCCCCCAACTCTTCCCGCCCCGAGCGGGCATCGGCGGCCGCGGCGAAGAGGTCTTCCTCAAGCTGTCCCGCTGACGCGGCGCGCTTCTCTAAGCTATAATGCCGGCGTGAGCACAGGCGATCCCCTGCTCGGACAGGCGCGGGCGTTCTCCGCCTTGGCTGATGCCGCGGCCCGCTTCTTCGCCGAGCCGTCGGCGGACCGGGCGGCCCGCGTGCGCGAGCGCCTCGGCTCCTGCCGGGTCAAGGCAGGGGCGGCGCGGCCCGGAGGGGACAGGACAGGGCGGGAGGATGTGCTGGCCGTGTCGCGGCACCTCTCGGAAGCCGCGTTCCAGGCGGCCAAGGCGGTGGATGAGTGCCTGCTCTTCAAGGTGACATCGGGAAGGTCCCTGTCTTTGGCCGCGGAATCCCTGCGGGACGCTGCCAAGGAACTGGACCTTTCCGTCAGGACATGGATGAAGGGGGGGCGGGAGCGCTGTGTGGAAAGCGTGATCAATGCCAAGCGCCATGCCCAGCAGGCTTCTAGATCAGCGGATGCCGGGGTCACCGAGGCCCTGCACCTGCCCAACACGGTCGAAAGCATCAAATTCAAGGAGACGTTTGCCAGGCTCTCCCGCTCCGCTGACGAGGCGCATCAGGCAGCGGACCGGATCGGGGAGATGGCAGCGGTCATCAATGATTAAATTATTGTTCATTTTAATAGCATTTTCAGCAAATTCCTGGGCGGAGAACATCAGGATAACCGTATGGCATACCAACGATGTCCATGGTTGGATCATGCCCAGGGAAGCGACCTTCAACCAGGCTGATCCCAAGAGGATGGTCGGAGGGGCAGCGGTCCTAGCCAAAGTCCTGGAAAAAGACAAGGGACACAGGCTTCTGCTCGATGCCGGGGATTGGTTCCAGGGCACTCCTGAGGGCACCCTGACCAAGGGCAAGTCCTCGGTTGAGGTCTATAACGCCATGGGCTACGACGCTCTGGTGCCCGGCAACCACGAGTTCGACTATGGGGTGGACAACCTCAAGAGTCTCGTCAAAGGGCTCAAGGCCCCGGTCCTCGGGTGCAATGCCTTCGATGCCAAGACAGGAAAAAGAGTCGATTTTCTCAAGCCTTATGTCATTAAGGAGGTTGCCGGCGTAAAAATCGGCATCTTCGGGATTCTGACCACGAACATGCCCAGGCTCGTGCTTCCCAGGCATATCCAGGGCCTGGAGTTCCGGCGGGAAGTCGATGAGGCCAAGAAGGCGGTGGAGGCGTTGAAGAAGGAAGGCGCCACGGTCATCATCGCTCTCAGTCACGTCGGGTTCGAGACCCCGGACAGGCCTCCTTTCGAGGGAGACCAGACCATCGCGGCTTCGGTGCCAGGCATCGACCTCATCGTGGGAGGGCATTCCCATACCTTCCTCCGGGAGGCCCTGAGGGACGCCACTCACGGGACCCTGATCGTGCAGGCTGGGGCCAATATGTCCATAGTTGGCCGCACCCAGTTGGAGGTTGACGGAAAAACAAAAAAAGTCATTAAATCAGAAGATAAATTGATGGACCTCTGGGTAGATGAGTTCAGCGTGGACCCCAAGATCGCAGGGGTTGTGGCCAAGTACTCGGACGAGGTTGGAAAGACCCTGGATGTCGCTGTGGCCACGGCGGCCACGGCAATCCCCCATGCCCGAACCATGGACGAGTCTCCCATGGGCGACTGGATGACCGATTGCGCCAGGGATTGGACCAAGACGCAGATCTCCTTCCAGAACCCAGGCGGCATCCGCGCCGGCATCGCCCAGGGGCCGGTGACCCTGAGGAACATCTTCAGCGTCATGCCGTTCGAGAACACCCTGGTCAGCATGACCATGACCGGCAGTCAGGTGCGCGACGTGCTCGAGCGCGGGGCCTGGGGCAAGGGCTTCATGCAGGTCTCCGGGATGAAGGTGGTCTACGACCCGTCCAAGCCCAAGGGCGAGCGGCTCGTCTCGGCCTTCGTCGGCGACGAGCCCATGGGCCCCCAGGGGAGCTATTCGGTCTCCACCGTGGATTTCCTCGCCGAGGGCGGGGACGGCTACGACGTCTTCAAGGCCGTGGAGAAGAAGGACTACACCTACAAGCTGCTGCGCGACGTCCTCGAGTGGTGCGCCAGGAAGCAGGGGACCATGACGGCTCCCGTGCCGGGCCGCATCGGGGTCAAGGGAGGCTGATCCGTGCTCCAGAAAGCCAAGTCCGAAGTCGAATACTGGTGGAGGTTCATCAAGAGGGTCGTGGGCGTCCTCATGGTCTGGGGGCTGGTCTTCAGCCTTGTCACCATCGCCAAGCTCGGCGTGGCCTTTGACTACGACGAGACCCTGGTGTCGTCGGCCGCGGCCTACGCGAAGGCCTCGGTCTCCGCCCCGCAGGCCGTGAGCCCGCGGTTCTGGTCCGTGGTGAACCAGTCCTACGACCTCGAGCGCTCGAAGGTCCTGCCCGTGGGCCTGGCGTATCTCTTCCGCTTCCTGGGGTTCCGGGTATCGGTCCTCGTTCAGCGGCCGGACACGGATGGCGACGCCCTGAGGAAGGAGTGGCGCAGGCTCGTGCCGAAGGCCCGCTTCGTCTTCACAGGCGAGGGGGGCGGCAGGGGCCGCCACCTCGAGGACGGCAACTTCGTCCTCTTCTTCGGGGATTCGGATTCTGACATCAGCGAGGCCAGGAAGGCGAAGGTCTACCCGGTGCGCGTCAAGCGCGCCAGCCAATCCCCGGTCAAAGACGATTATCACCCTGGAACCATGGCCGAGCTCGTCCTGCCTCTCTCCCAATACTAGCGTGGTCTAGGCGCCTGTCCGGGGAATTCCTTCCCATCCCCTGCAGTCGTGGGTGCCCTGGAGGATTTTTAATTCCCCTTCCCGCCTGCGGTCTGCTCCCCATGCCGCATCTCCGCGGTCTCGGGGAAATTTATTCTAGGCAGATTGGGGTTGACAAATCCGGGCCAGGCCTGTATAATCTGATGTAGAGATGTGGCCTGATTGGCCACAAACGGAGGTTTTAGGGACCATGACTTCGCTGCTGCGCAAGCCTTTCATCGCCGGGAACTGGAAGATGCACCTGACCATTGCCGAATCCGTGGCTTTGGCCAAAGAGACGGCAAAGGCTTGTGGCCAAAATGGCCCCGACACTGCGGTCTGCGTGCCGTTCACCGCGATCACGGCCGTGGTCTCGGCGGTCCAGGGCTCGACGGTCTTGGTCGGCGGCCAGGACCTGCACTGGGAGTCCCAAGGCGCCTTCACCGGCGAGGTCTCGGCCCGCATGCTCGCGGATGCCGGCTGCAAGACCGTGGTCATCGGCCACAGCGAGCGGCGCCGCTATTTCAACGAGACCGACGAGACGGTCAACAAGAAGCTCAAGGCCGCGCTCGGAGCGGGCCTGCTCCCCATCGTGTGCGTGGGCGAGACCCTGGACGAGAGAGAATCGCAGAAGACCTACCGGGTCCTGGAAACCCAAGTGAAGGGGGCCTTCGCGGGATTCTCCGCCGCGGACCTGGCGCGAGTCGTCATCGCGTACGAGCCCGTGTGGGCCATCGGCACGGGCAAGACGGCCACGCCCGACCAGGCGCAGGACAGCCACATCTTCATCCGCAAGCTCGTGGCCCGGACCTTCGATGAGAAGCTCGCGGCCGGGATGCGCATCCTCTACGGCGGCTCGGTCAAGGCCGACAACGTCGACAGCCTCATGGCCCAGCCCGACCTCGACGGCGCTCTGGTTGGAGGCGAGAGCCTCAAGGCCGCCAACTTCAGCCGCATCATTCAGTTCAAGGCCATGGCAGGGGCCGCCTGAGGATGTCCCTCGACCCGGGGCTCGCCGGCTCCATCGCCGACGAGCTCGCCCGGCGTCTCGGCCGGTCGAGCGTCCCCATCCCGGTCGGGGTCTCGAACCGCCACCTCCATCTCAGCGCGGTCCATGTGGCGGCGCTCTTCGGCCCGGGCGCGGCCATGACGTCCCTGAGGCCCCTGATGCAGCCCGGGCAGTTCGCGTGCGGCCAGACCGTGGACCTCGAAGGCCCCAAGGGCAGGGTCAGGGGCGTGCGGGTCCTGGGGCCCGCGCGGCCCAAGACCCAGATCGAGGTCTCGCTGACGGACTGCCGGACCCTGGGCATCGAGCCGCCCCTGCGCCAGTCGGGCAATCTCGACGCCGCGGCAGGGGTGCGCCTGGTCGGGCCCGCCGGATCCGTGGACGCCCCTGGTTCGGTCATCGTGGCCCAGCGGCACCTCCACGTCCACACCTCGGACGCGGCCCGCCTGGGTCTCAAGGACAACGACGTGGTGCGGGTGCGCGCCGGCAGTCCTGCGCTGCGGCCCGCCGTGTTCGAGAACGTGGTCGCGCGCGTCTCGGACCAGTTCGCTTTGGAGTTCCATCTGGACACCGACGAGGCCAATGCCGCGTGGGTGAAGACGGGCGACGTGGCGTACCTCGTATGAGCACGGGGATGATGGGCCATAGTTTCTAAGGAGGCTAATGAACATGATGGCATTGGGAATGATCGAGACGCGCGGGCTGGTCGCCAGCATCGAGGCGGCCGACGCCGCTGTCAAGGCCGCGGACGTGCGGATCGTGGGCTACGAGAAGGTCGGGACCGGGCTGGTGACGATCCTCTTCCGCGGAGAGGTCGCGGCGTGCAAGGCCGCGTGCGATTCGGGCGCGGCAGCGGCCCAGAAGGTCGGGGAGCTCGTCGCGGTGCACGTCATCCCGCAGCCGCACCCGGACCTCGAGGGGAAGATGCCGATCTCCCTGCCGGAGACCCTCAACAGGAAGAAGTAATGATCTTCGCTCGGGTCACGGGCACGGTCGTCTGCACCGCCAAGGACGAGAAGCTCGTCGGAGCCAAGCTGATGCTGGTCCAGCCGGTGGACGTCTCCGGTGCGGCCAAGGGCAATCCCCTGGTCGCGGTGGACTCGGTCGGCGCGGGCGAGGGCGAGCTCGTCCTCCTGGTGCAGGGGTCGAGCGCCCGGCAGACGGCGCGGACGAAGGACAACCCTGTCGATGCGGTCATCTTCGCCATCGTAGACAGCGTCGAGCAGGGCGGGTCGATCATCTTTAAGAAGTAAGGAATCCGTTGTTCCTTCCGGTGCCGGGGATCGTTCCCCGGCACCGAGAGGGGGGGAACGACTATATGCAGAAAGAAGAGATAGCGGCCATCGTCGGCGAGGTCTTGAAGCGCCTCGAGTCCCACGAGGGGCTCCGGGCCGCGCTGGCCACGGCAGGGCCGGGCGGATCCGGGTCCGCTGGGCAGGGGGACGGGGTGGTCTTCTCGACTGTGGACGCGGCCGTCTCGGCCGCAGGCAGGGCGCAGCAGGCGTTCCACGGCCTGGGCTTGGAAGCGCGGGCCAGGATCATCGAGGCCATGCGGGCCGCGGCGGTCGAGAACGCGGAGCGCTGGGCCCGCATGGCCGTGGAAGAGACGAAGATGGGCCGCGTGGAGGACAAGATCCAGAAGAACCTCATCTGCGCCCGGCGCACCCCGGGCGTCGAGGACCTGGGCTCGCGCGCCTACACCGGGGACAAGGGACTGACCCTGGTGGAGCACGCGCCCTACGGGGTCGTGGCTGCGGTCACGCCCTCCACCAACCCCGGGGCCACCATCATCAACAACGCCATCTCCGTGCTGGCGGCCGGCAACGCGATCGTCTTCGCCCCGCACCCGGCGGCCGTGAAGGTGTGCACTGAGGCCATGAGGGTCCTGTCCCGTGCCATCACGGCGGCGGGAGGGCCCGAGGGCCTCATCACCACGGTCTCACCGGCCAGCCAGGAGACCACGAAGGCGCTCCTGGCGCACCCCGGGGCCAGCGTCAACATGGTCACGGGCGGGCCGGCCATCGTGAAGGTCGCCATGACCGTGGGCAAGACCTGCAAGACCATCGCGGCCGGGCCCGGCAACCCCCCGGTCGTGGTGGACGGGACCGCGGAGTTTCCCAAATGCGCCTCGGACATCATCTTCGGCGCGAGCTTCGACAATAACGTGCTGTGCACCGCGGAGAAGGAAGTCATCGTCACGGCTGACGCCAGGACGCGCTTCCTGGAGGCCATGCGCCGGGACCCGCGGGCCTTCGAGCTCGGCCCCGCCCAGGCCGACGCGGTCACCAGGCTCGTCATCAAGGAGGGCGGCCGGGGCTGCAAGGACCCGGTCATGAACCGGGACTTCGTGGGCCGCGATGCCGCGGTCATCGCCCGGGGCGCGGGCATCGAGGTCCCGCCGCAGACGCGGCTCCTCTGGGCCGAGGTCCCCAACGACCACCCGCTCGTTTGGACCGAGCAGCTCATGCCCGTCCTGCCGGTCACGGCCGTGCCGGACGTGGAGAAGGCCGTCGAGCTCGCCTACGAGGCCGAGGGCTTCAACCACCACACCGCGGCCATGTACTCGACCGATGTGCGCAGCCTCACCCTGATGGCGCGGCGGATGCAGTGCTCCATCTTCGTCAAGAACGCTCCCACCCTCTTCGGCCTGGGGATGGGCGAGGGCTGGGCGTCCATGACCATTGGCACGCCCACCGGGGACGGCCTGACCAAGGCCTCGCATTTCGCCAGGCCCCTGCACTGCTGCCTGGTCGGATATTTTCGGATTGCATGAACGGCATGAAAGAACAAGGGAGATCCTGAGGAAACGGATCTCCTCGGGCTAGCGCCCTCGGAGAACATATGCAAGCGAACATCGCCATCGGTCTGCTGGAGCTGACGTCCATCGCCAAGGGCCTCGAGGCCGCGGACGCCATGTGCAAGATGGCCTCCGTCACCCTCGTGAAGACCAACGTCATCGCGCGGGGCAAGTTCACGGTCCTGATCTCGGGGCCGGTCGGGGAGGTCGAGTCCTCCCTGCGCGCGGGGCGCGAGATCGCGGGCGGGGCCCTCGTGGACGAGGTCATCATCAGGAACATCCACGCCCAGGTGCTCGAAGCCCTGGAGCATCGGCTCCCGGTCGACACGATCGAGGCGCTCGGCATCATCGAGACCAAGGAGGCCGTGAGCGCCGTGCGCGCCGCGGACGCCGCGGCCAAGGCCGCGTCGGTGCACGTCCTCGAGGTCCGGACCTCGGTCGGAGGAGGCAAGGGCCTCGTCACCCTGGCCGGGGAGCCCGGGGCGGTGCGCTCCGCCGTGGCCGCCGGGATCTCCGCGCTCAAGGAGGGGATGCTCGTGTCGCAGGTGGTCATCACGCAGGCCGACCCCCAGCTCCTGGCGTCGGTGGGGAAGTGACATGAAGCTGGTCATCGGCTCGGACCACGGAGGTTTCAAGGCCAAGGAGTTCGTCAAAGTCCTCCTCCAGAAGGCCGGCCACGACGTCGCGGATTTCGGCTGCTACTCCGAGGAGTCCGTGGACTACCCGGACATCGCCCAGCTCGTGGGCGAGGCCGTGGCGCGGGGGGAGTACGACAAGGGGGTCCTCGTGGACGGCTTCGGCGGCGCGGTAGCCTTGGCCGCCAACAAGGTCCCGGGCGTGCGGGCCGTGGCGGCCTACAACTCCGTGGCCGCGCGCTTCGCGGCCGGGCACGACGACGCCAATGTCCTGTGCCTGGGCGGCAAGACCCACGGCGAGGTCGCCCTGGCGGAGATCCTGCAGGTGTTCTTCTCGACCCCGTTCGAGGGCGGAAGGCACGCGGGGAGGCTCGCGAAGATCGCGGCCATCGAGGCGAAGTACTGCCGATGAAGCTGGCCAGGGTCGTGGGGCGGGTCTACTGCGCGAGGCAGACCCCGTGCGCGGACGGCAAGACCTTCCTGCTCATCGAGCCCCTGCGCTGGGAGGACTCCCAGCCCTCGGGGACGCCGTTGGTGGCGGCTGACGCGGTCGGCGCCGGCGCCTCGGAGAAGGTCTTCTGGGTCGCGTCGCGCGACGCGGGCTTCGCGTTCGACGACGCGCCGTGCGTGGACGCGGCCGTGGTGGGGATCGTTGACGGGGTCCACATCCCATGATCATCGCGAAGGTCATCGGGAACACGTGGGCGACCCGCAAGCATCCCCACCTCAACGGGAAGCTCCTCCTGATCGTGCCCATCGACCCCATGACGGAGAAGCCCTTGGGGGACGCGGTGATGGCTGTGGACGGGGGGGTCGGGGCGGGGCCGGGGAGCGTGGTGCTGGTGGTCGACGAGGGGGGGTCCGCGAGGGGCATCCTCAAGGACCCGAAGGCGCCGGTGCGGACCGTGGTCTGCGGCATCGTGGACCAAGTCAATTCAGGCGGGGGCGTGAAAAGATATGCGTGAACAAGAACTGCGCAAGGTCATCGAAGAGGTCGTCCGGGCCCTGGCGGCCAAGGGGCTGGTCGACGACCGAGCCGGGGCACCCGCGGAGCGGGTCGGCGGCCCGCCCAAGCCCGTGACCACCACCATCGGCACGGCCGGCAAGGTCTTCTCGAGCGAGTACGGCATCGGCTTCAAGGCCGGGGCCGGGGCGCCGCTCCCCAAGGACGACGACGGCTGCGCCACGGGATGCCGGGGGTGCGGGGGAAAATCCGGGCCCGGGGAGTGCGTCCTGCAGTCGAGCGGCGCGGACCGTTTCGGCGTGTGCCAGCCCACGAAGCAGTGCTCCAAGGTCGCGCGGATGTGC
>JBAZSR010000029.1:0-26516 GCA_041662295.1 Elusimicrobiota bacterium
TCCTGTCCTCGAAGTCGTCGTCGTCGAGAACGCGGGCCAGGGCTGCCTCGGCGCTGGCCGCCCTGCGGGCCCGCCTGACGGCCCGTGTCGAGAGGCTGTCCATCGACCGTCGGAGGCTCGAGAGGCTGGGGAACAAGCTCTCGAGCCTGGCGGCGGCCGTGCGCTCCGCGAGGTCGCCGGAGCGCAGGCGCGTGCTCCTGGCCAGCGTCCTGCCCATGAGCGGGAAGGAGCTGGACCTCCTGGGCCGCAGGATCGACGAGCTCGACGCGGCCATCGCGGCCGGCAAGGAGAGGATGCTCGAAGCCAACCTGAGGCTGGTCCTCTCGATCGCCAAGAACAGGCGACACCACGGCATGGAGATCGGGGACCTCGTCCAGGAAGGCGCCCTTGGCCTTCTCAACGCGGCGACGAAGTTCGACTACCGCAGGGGGTTCAAGTTCTCGACCTACGCCTCGTGGTGGATCCTGCAGTCCATCAACCGGGCCATCAACGACAAGGCCTCCATCATCCGGCTGCCGGCGCATCTCCATGAGCGCCTCGGGAAGGTCCGCGCCGCCGTAAGGCGCTTCGAGGAGCGCAACGACCGCGCGCCGGACCCCGGTGAGATATCGGCCGGCGTGCGCCTGTCGCCCGAGCAAGTCCACGAGACCCTCGGCGCGGCGCCCGCGATGCTGTCGCTCTCGACGGACCTGGGCCCCGATGAGGGGATGTCCCTGGAGAGCGTCCTCTCCGACCCGCTGGAGCCCTCGGTCCACGACAAGACGGACGCCGTCATGCGTCGGCAGGAAGTGGAGAAGTGCTTGGCGCGGCTCAAGCCCACGGAGGCCGAGGTCCTCAGGCAGCGGTTCGGGCTGACGGCGCGGCTGCCGGCCACCCTCGATGAGGTGGGCAGGTCCATCGGGGTCAGCAGGGAGCGGGTCCGGCAGATCGAACTCCAGGCGATCGTCAAGCTCAGGACCGGTCCCGACCACCGGATGCTGGCGGACTACGCATAGCAGGCCTGCTGGAGCCGGCAGGCGGGGGGGGGCGCGGCCTCCCCCGCCTGCCCCCGGGGTCCTCAGCCGTGGGCCCGGGGCGCGCGGCGCCAGCGGACGCGCACGCCATAGGTGCCCTTTTCGAAGCGGAATTCCACGCTGCTCCTCGCGTTGGCGCGCACGAGCGTCGACCCGATGCTGCGCGGCAGGTGGACGTCCGCGGCCTTGAAAGGGTCTCCTTTCAAGCCCCTCGGAAGGCGGTCCCTCCTGCTCTGTCGCTGCATAGGCATCTTCATCGGTCGGTTCCCGGGTCCGTGTCGTGCTCTCCATTTAGATGCCCGGCAATGAGGTTTGGGTTCGGACAGGGAATCGTCCGGCCGGCCGGAGCGTCTAAAGGAGAGGAAGGCGGTCCTGCCATGAGAAAGGCAGTCTGGACGATTCTGGTCTGCGCGCTGGTCGCGGCCCTCGCCTCGCCCGCTGCGGGCGAGGGAGGCGGGGGATTGCGGGCGCTGGCCTCCGGAGAGCCGGCGGCCGCGCGGGCCGATCCAGGCGCTCTGGCCGAGCGTCTCAGTCAGGCTAAGGCCCGATACCGGGCCTCGGTGAAGCTATTGCGCGAGGAGAGGAAGGCTGCGATCGCCGCGGCCAAGACGGCTCCGGGCGTGTCCGGTCCCGAGCGCAGGCGAAGGCTCTCCGAGGCCGCCGAGCGGTACCGCTCAAGGCTGCGCTCCCTGCGCGCCGCCCACAAGGATGAAAGAGCCGGCCTCAGGGAGGAGCTCGGCAGGGTCCGGGCGGCCCGCTGGCGCGAGGAGGGCTATTACTTCGACGATTGCCTGAATCGGAGCTGGGAGCATTTTCCGGCGAGGGTCAATGACTGGGCCGCGTGCCCGCCGCTCCACCTGAGCTGGGGGCCGTATCCGGGCGGGGGACGGCCTTGAGGCCGGCTCCCGGAATCCTGCGGAGGATCCTGGCATCTAAAGGGGAAGATGTCTCCCATCAAGAGCCCGTCGGAGACGGCGCAGCGCATGCGGGCCGCCGTGCTCGTCGCGGATGACGACTCTTCGGTCCGGGGGGCGGTCATGGTCATCCTGGCCGGGAAGTTCGAGGTCCAGGAGGCGGCCGGAGGCAGGGACGCCCTGGACGCGATGGCCCTGGCCAGTCCGGACCTCCTGATCCTGGACCTGTCCATGCCGGACATGGGGGGCATCGAGGTCCTCACCGAGGTTCGCCGCACCAACCCGGACCTGCCGGTGCTCATCCTGACCGCTGAGAACGACGTGGGACAGGCCGTCCGAGCCCTGGATCTGGGCGCCAAGACCTATCTCACCAAGCCCTTCGAGCCCAGCGTGCTCATGGAGGAGGTCGTCCGCGCGCTCGCGGGCAGCCCGGACCCTGCGAAGGCTTCCGCCCGGCCCTGGCGCGTCGTGACCTAGCCTGCTTGCCTGGCGTCACAAAGCCTTTACAAGAGATTGACAGCCCGTCCATGGCGGCGCGCAGGCCCTGGTGCTAGAATCAGGGCAGAAGGGGACCTCTCAGCAGGGTCTCCCAAGGCATGACCAGGTGAGCGCTTCAGGCGCGCGTTCCGACGAAGGTCCTGCGGGCTCCGTCCTGGCCCGCAGGCTCGGCATGGTTCTTGAGGACCTTCCGGTCGCCGCGGCCATGGTCGCGGCCGATCACAGGGTGCGCTTCGCCAACCGGCTCTTTCGCAAGCGCTTCGGCCCGGCGGCGGGCAAGCTCTGCCACGAGCAGTTCGCGCAGCGCAGCGCCCCGTGCGAGGGCTGCGAGAACTTCAAGGTCCTCAAGACCGGCAAGCCTCACCGTTGGCGATGGCAGGGGCCGGGAGAGCGGGCCTACGCGGTGTCGAGCATCCCCCTCAAGGATGGGAACGGCTCCCCCGCGGTCCTGAAGGTCGTCGTGGAGGCCTCCGGCCGCGAGCCGCGCCAGGAGGAGCCCGGCGACCATTGGGAGCGGCTCGAGGCCCTGGTGGCCGAGCGAACAGAGCAGCTCGAGGAAGCCAATTCCAGGCTCTCGGCCAAGAACGAGGAAGCCCGGCTGGCCGCGGAGCGCTACAAGTCCCTCTTCCTGAACATGACCGAGGGGTTCGCCCTCTTCGAGCTCATCACGGATAGGGACGGTGAGCCCCTCGACTGCCGCTTCTTGGATGTCAACCCCGCGTTCCAGCGTCTGACCGGCCTGTCCAGGCCCATGGTGCTCGGGAGGACCGCCCGCGAGGCCATCCCGGGGCTCGAGGATTTCTGGGTCCAGTCCTTCGGGGACGTGGCCCTCACCGGGAGGCCCGCTCGGTTCGAGGCTTTCGCCCGGCCCCTGGGCAGGCACTACGACGTCTACGCTTTCCGCCCGGGTCCGGCGCGGTTCGCGGTGGTCTTCACGGACGCCACCGAGCGCGCCCGGACCCGGCAGGAGCGCGAATGCCTCGTCGAGTTCCTCCGCCTGGTCAATGACAGCGAAGACCTCGTGGGCCTCGTGAACGCGGCGGCGGCCTTCTTCCGGAAGGAGTCCCGCTGCGAGGCGGTCGGCATCCGGCTCAAGCTCGGGGACGACTACCCCTACGCCGCGGCCCTTGGGTTCCCGGCCGACTTCGTCGCGTCGGAGAACGAGCTCTGCTCCAGGGACGCCGAAGGCCGCGTGCTCCTCGACGGCTCGCGCGAGCCGGTCATCGAGTGCCTCTGCGGCAGGGTCATCCGTGGACGCAACGGTGAGGTGGGGAAGGGCTTTACAACGGCCGGGACCTTCTGGTCCAACGACGCCGCCTGCCTGGCCGCCTCGGAGCCCCGGGGGGACGGGAAGGATGGCCTGCGCAACCGCTGCAGCAGCGTCGGCTTCCGGTCCGTGGCCCTCATCCCTCTGGTCGTGGGCGGCCGGCGGCTTGGGCTCGTGCAGCTCAACAGCCGCAGTCCGGGGGCCTTCACCGAGGGGGCCATCTCCTTATTGGAGAAGCTGGCCGGCCACCTGGCCGTGGCCGTGGCCAGGTTCAAGGCGGAGGAGGACATCCGCAGGAGCCAGGAGCGCCTCAGCGCCGCCCAGGAGATCGCGCACCTGGGGAGCTGGGAGCTCGACTTGGTCGCGGGCAAGCTGATCTGGTCCGATGAAGTCTATCGCATCTTCGGCCTCAAGCCTCAGGAGTTCTGCGCGACCTATGAGGCCTTCCTTGAGGCCGTGCATCCCGACGACCGTAAGGCCGTGGACGCCGCGTATTCCAGCTCCCTGGCGGAGAGGCGGGACACCTACGAGATCGAGCACCGGGTGGTCCGCAGGTCCGATCGGTCCGTGCGCTTCGTGCACGAACGCTGCCAGCATGTCCGGGACGGGTCTGGCCGCATCGTGCTGTCCCGGGGCATGGTGCACGACATCACGGAGCGCAGGCGCATGGAGGAGGCCCTTCTGCGCTCCCGCGACGAGCTGGAGGCCAAGGTCCAGGAGCGCACCGCAGCGCTCGAGCGGTCCAACAAGGAATTGGAGATGTTCGCCTACGCGGCTTCCCACGATCTGCAGGAGCCCCTGCGCATGATCGCCAGCTACGTCCAGCTCCTCTCGCGGCGTTATAAAGGAAAGCTCGACGCCGACGCCGACGATTTCATCCGCTTCGCCTCAGACGGCGCGGTGCGCCTGCAGAGGATGATCAACGACCTGCTGACCTTCTCGCGCCTGCACACCAAGGCGAGCGTCCGGGCGAGCGTGGACTCAAGTCGCGCCCTGAACAACGCCCTGGAGAACCTCCAGCTTGCGATCAAGGAGGCCGGGGCCAAGGTGGTGAGCGGCGCTCTGCCCGTCTTGACCGCGGACGAGAGTCAACTCGTGCAGGTCTTCCAGAACCTGCTGAACAACGCAATCAAGTTCCGCTCGGACCGGCCCTGCGTGGTGCGGATCTCGGCCGAGGAGCGCGCAGGCGCCTGGCTCTTCTCGGTGGCTGACAACGGGATCGGCATCGAGGAGAGGCATCTTAAGGACGTGTTCGTTCTCTTCCGCAGGTTCGACGGCGGCCAAGGCCAGCCGGGCACGGGCATCGGCCTGGCCGTGGTCAAGAAGATCGTGGAGCGCCACGGCGGCCGCATCTGGGTCGAGTCCAAGCCCGGCGAGGGCTCGGTGTTCCGCTTCACCTGGCCCGGATCTCAGTAGCCTCGTCGACCCGCCCTTCCCCGCCTTGAGCCCGATTGACAATGCTTTGACCCTCGCCGGGTACGATGGCCGCGAGGAAGATGAAGATCTTCAGACGGCGTTTCGCGGCAGCCTCCTGTCTGGCAATCATGTCGGCCGCGCCTTTGACGGCCGCAGCCCAGAGGCCCAATGACCTGGGGTTGAGGCGCTTGTTCCTGCGCGACGACCCGGGTTCGGGCGGCTACCGCGCGTCCATCATCTTCGAAGAAAGCGATGGCGGCGGCCGGCTCCGCGGCATGACCAGGCCGGCGGCAAGGCTCGGACGCGGGCCCCTGGTTATGCGGCCGGGCGGGACCGAGGTCGCGTGCGTGGGCTTCATGCCCTACTGGCTCGCGGACGCCTGCGGGCAGCCCACCACGGGCTTGAGCGCGGACCTCGGAGACCGGCTCTCAGGCTTGGGGCTTTACGTCCGCGGCGCCAACCTCGCCGATGCCCCCGCGAGAGCGGACAGCCTGCCCGCGGCCGGCTCGGAGGTCCTCGGTTCCGGCGGGCCGAGGACCGTCTTCGCGGGACTGCAGCTGCGCTGGGGTCCGCAGAGCCCGAGCTTCTGACGTTCGACCCGGATGTCGGACGAGGGCCGCTGGGCTTTGATTCGGTTTTGACAGGACTGCGTTATGCTTGTCATGTGGATCAGGGCATGACGGATATAGACGGAGAAAGGCGGGTTGAAAACATGATGAAGACCATCCGGCGGTCCGGCGAATACTCGAAAGTCTCAATGCGCGGCGCGATCATGCGATGCGCACTTCTTCTCGCCGCGTGCTTCGCGGCGGCCCCGGCCGGGGTGCGGGCTCTGGGCAACGGCGACCCGGCGGAGAAGGTCCTGGGCCAGACCGTCATGACCAAGGGATTCGCCAACGACGTCACTGCGGCGGGCTTCGATCTTCCTTCCGGAGCCGCGGTCGGGGGCGGCAGGGTCTATATGGCGGACAGCAACAACAACCGGGTCCTGTGGTGGACCGCGGCCGGCTTTATTAATGGAAAGGCGGCCGACGGCGTCATCGGCCAGTCGGCTTTCACCGGGGTCTATCCGAACCAGGGCGGCGCCATCGGCGACAACACCCTTTGGGCCCCGGCCGCCGTGTCCGTGGACGCCTTGGGCAACGTGTGGGTCGCGGACAGGGGCAACAACCGCGTCCTGCGCTTCCCCGCTCCCGCCGGCGCCTTCAACCCGGCGGCCGATCTTGTGCTGGGACAGACCCTGTTCTCCACCAACGGCGCGGGTCTTTCGCAGACCGGCCTGAGCGGCCCCTCGGCCGCGGTCGTAGACGCCCTGGGCAACGCCTGGGTCGCGGACACCGGCAACAACAGGGTCCTGAGGTTCCCCTCGCCGTTGGCCAGCGGCGGAGCCGCCGATACGGTGCTGGGCCAGGCCCTTTTCACCACTGGGGCCGCGGCCCTGACTCAAGCGGGCCTCGACTCCCCGGCCGCCCTTGCGGTCGACGCGGCCACCAACGTCTGGGTGGCTGACGCGGGCAACAACCGGGTCGTGAGGTTCTACTCACCCATGACGAGCGGGGTCAACGCCGACATGGTCCTCGGGCAGGCGGACTACGTGAGCGGAGCTTCCAACCGTGGGGCGGCGGTCGCGGCGAATTCGCTCAACGGCCCTCTCGGTTTGGCCCTCGACGGGACCGCGCTCTGGGTCGCGGACAGCCGCAACAACCGGGCCCTCAAGTTCGCCAACCCGTTGTCCGTGGGCCAGAACGCGAACCTCGTGCTCGGGCAGTCGGTCTTCACCTCGTCGGCCCCGAACCGCGGCGTCGCCTCGGCGGCGGCCAATTCCCTGGCGCAGCCTGCCGCTGTCGCTCCGGACGGCTTGGGCGACGTGTGGGTGGCCGACGCCTCCAACAACCGCCTCCTTCATTACGCGGGCCCGGCCGCCAACGGCGCGGCGGCGGACGTGGCCCTGGGGCAGAAGGACCTCCTGCATTCCGCGGTCAACACCCCGACCTCGCAGAACCTCTACAGCCCTGACCAGGTGGCCGTGGATCCGGCCTCGGGCCGTCTCTACGCCGCGGACTTCAGCAACAACCGCGTCCTTTTTTGGAATGTCGCGGCCGACGCCGCCAACGGCGCCGCTGCGGACGGCGTCCTGGGACAGGCTGACCTGACCTCGACCCTGGCCAACCGTGGCGGCGCGGCGTCAGCATCCTCCCTCAACGGGCCCGCGGGCGTGGCGGTGGACGCCGCCGGCAACCTTTGGGTGAGCGACTCGGCGAACGCGCGGGTCCTGCGCTATGCCGCCCCCGTGGCCGGCGGACAGGCCGCGACCCGCGTGCTCGGCCAGACCGACTTCATCTCCTCCGCGGAAGGCGACGCCTCGGCCGTCTCCCTTTCGAACCCGGCTGGACTGGCTTTCGACGCCCTGGGCAGGCTTTGGGTGGCGGACACCGGCCACAATCGGGTCCTTCGGTTCAGCGGCCTCACCGTGGACGGAGCCGCTGGCGACTTCGTCCTGGGGCAGGCGGATCTCGTTTCCGGCCTGACCGACCGCGGCGCCCCCGCCGGCCAGAACACCCTCGACGCCCCTTTTGGCGTCTCGGTGGACGCCAACGGCGCGGTTTGGGTGGCGGACACCGGCAACAACCGGGTGCTCAGATTCAACGATTTCTCGCGCCATGGTCCCAATGCGGACCTGGTGCTGGGGCAGGCGGGGTTCACCAACGTCATGTCCGGGGCCTCTGCTTCCGCGCTCAACCAGCCCACCGGCGTGCTCACGGACTCGGCGGTCGGCGTCTGGGTGATGGACTCCTTCAACTCGCGTGTCCTGCGTTACGGCGCCCCCCTGGCCAGCGGCATGGCGGCCGGGCTCGTGCTGGGGCAGGCTGACTTCACAAGCGCCGCGGCCAACCGCGGCGCCCTGGCGCCTGCCGCCAACTCACAGTCCCGCCCGTCCGCGGCGTACATGGACGCGGTCGGGAGGCTCTGGCTCGCGGACGCGGGCAACAACCGCCTCATCGAGACGCCCGGGCTTCCCATGACGGGCCTGGCGCCCGTCGCCTCGGCGGTCGACTCCGGGGGCTTCACCATGAGCTGGACTTCGGTCTTGGGGGCGCAGTACGTGGCGGTCCTGGCGGCGGACAGCGCTTTCGCGTCCATCGTCTCCTCCGCGACGCAAGCCGGCGCCTCCAAGGTCTACGGCGGGCTGTCCGAGTACACGACCTACTACTTCCAGGTCAAGCTCTCCACCGAGTCGGACGCCGCTTTCACGCGGAGCGCGGCCGCGGTGCGCACCGCCGCCAATAATACGCTTCTGGCGCCGCTGTTCACGGCCGCGTCGACTTCCAGCCTGTCCGCGTCGTGGAACGCGGTCGGCGGAGCCACCTATGTGGTGGCACTCTCCTCCAACAGCGACTTCAACACGATCGCGTGGAGCGCGACCCAGGCCGGGAACACGGCGCAGGTCGGGGGCCTGCTCACGGACATCCTCTATTACCTCAGGGTCAAGCTGAATACGGAGCCGGACGCCGCCTACGGCGTCAACACCGTCTCCGGCCGGACTCTTGGAGCCGGAACCCCGTTGTCCGTGCGGGTCAACGCCAATGCGTCGGACATGATCAGCGCGAACTGGGACTATGTCGAGGGCGCGAAGTTCGTCCTGGCCCTGGCCAGGGACGCGGCCTATACCGACATCGTCTCGAGCTTCACGACCCAGGCGGGCCTGGTCTCGGGCAATTTCACCGGGCTCCAGGGCCTGACCAGCTACTACTTCGAGATGAAGATCGCCACGGAGGCGGACTCGGCCTATTCCGTGAACAGGGCCGTGGTTAAGACCCAGGTGACCCAGCTCTTCCCGAGCGTCACCGACATCGGCTACAGCAGCTTCACCGTGGCGTGGACCTCTGCGACCGGGTTGGGCGTCAACTATGTGGCCGTCATGGCCTCGGACGCGGGGTTCACGAACATCCTCTCCTCCGCGACGCAGACCGCGGCCTGGCTGGTCTTCAACGCGCCTGCGAGCGACACGGACTACTACTTCCAGGTCAAGCACGCGGGCGAAGGCGACGAGGCCTTCGCGCACATGTCCAACAACGGCGCCATCAGGACCCAGCCCTTCCCGCTGGCTCCGACGATGACGCCTCTCTCGGCCACCAGCCTGAGCGCGAGCTGGACCGCGGCGGGCGCCGGGACCTACAACGTGGTCCTCTCGACGGACCCGTTGTTCGGGACCGTGACCTCCTCGACGATCGAGGCCGCCGTCGCCAAGACCTTCAGCGGCTTGTCTCCCTATACGGTCTACTACCTCAAGGTGAAGCAGGCCGCGGGGAGCGAGGGCGCCTACCTCTACAGCATGACCCAGGGCACCACGCTTCCCGAGGGGACGCCGTTGACGCCCGTGGTCTCGGCTGTGTCGTCCACGACCTTCAAGGTCTCGTGGACCGCCGGTCCCGGGGCGAGCGTCGTGCTCGTCCTCGGGCGCGATCCCGCCTTCGCGGCAATCGCCTCATCGGTCACCGCCGCCGCGGGTCAGGCCTTCGAGACCTACGCCGACCTCGCGGGCGATACCTCCTACTACCTGAGGATGAAGCTGTCCACGGAGAACGACCTCGCCTATCTGCTCAACGAGAAACTGGTGCGGACTCTGCCCACGCCGCTGGCGCCTGCTCTGGCCGAGGTCTCGGCAGGCAAGCTCCGCGGGAGCTGGAACTCCGTGCCCGGGGCGTGGTACGTGGTGGCCCTGTCCTCCGACCCCTGGTTCAACAACATCGTCTCCTCGGTGACCACTCAGTCGCCCGTGCGGGACTTCCAGGGTCTCATCGGCGGACTGCCCTACTACATGCAGGTGAAGGTCACCGGCGAGACGGACGGGGCCTTCCAGGTCAACCGTGTCGCGTCGGTGGCGCCGGCCGGGAACACTCTCCTGAGCGCGGTCACGCCCAGCGAGGCCGTGACCGGGAAGAGACGATACGGCATGAGGCTCACCGGGCAGGGCATCGAGCCTTTCTGCTCGCTCAAGATGACCAAGGCCGGAGAGGACGACGTCGTCGCGACCGACATCGTCTGGCAGTCCCCGACCCTGGTGACCTTCACCCTTCCCGAGCCGCCGGCTCCCGGGAAGTGGTCCCTGGTGATGACGGGTCCCAGCGGCGTCACGGGACTCGCGGACGCGTTCACCCTCATGGCAGCGGCGCCCAACACCGCCAAGATCTACGGCGGCGTCTTCAAGCCCGGCGAAGGCGGCGTCGCGCAGCTGACGAGCTCGCTGGTCACGAGCGGGCAGGCGTCCATCCGGGTCTACGACCCCGTGGGACGCTTGATCAAGGAGATCTTCAGCGGGAACCGGGCGGCGGGGAGCTACCTCGACACCTGGGACGGCAAGGCCGATAGCGGCAGCATGACGGGTTCCGGAGTCTACCTCGTGCGCTTCGAGGCGCCCGGATTCAAATTGACGAAGAGGGTGGTGCTGGTGAAATGAGAATGAATCGAGCGGTCCTGCTGGCCGGAGTCGTGCTGTTCGCCGCCGCGGCTGAGGGAAGGTGCGCCGCATCTGCCCCGCTCCTCCGCCAGGACCTCACGGCGAGGATGTTCTCGATGGGCGGAGTCTTCGCCGCCATCGACGATGACCCGGGGGCGGTCTCCTGCAACCCCGGCGGCTTGGGCTTCATGCGCGGACACCGGCTCTCCCTCTCGACCTGGGAGGGGCTGGACCAGTCCAGCCGCTACGCCTTCGCCTCGGGCATCGTCAACGCCGGCTGGGCAGGGTCCTTCAACGCCAATTACGCGAGCTACAACAGCGGAGACGAGGAGGTCAACGAGCTCGACGGGACCGCCCGCACGGTCAACCTCCAGCGCGACCACTCCATCGGCCTGGGGTGGGGGCACTCCATAGGGAAGATGCTCTCCGCCGGGGTCCAAGGCAAGTACATCTCCAGCAAGCTGGTGGACGCCTATTCCGCCAACACCGCGACCCTCGACGCCGGGCTCATGGCCAGGACCCCGGGGGGTATGGTCACGGTGGGCGCCGGCGTGCGCAACGCCGTCGGCAGCCTCAAGTACATCAGCACCGCCGACTCCCTGCCCCGCGTCTTCTACGGCGGCGCGGCCGTGCGGATGGGGCTGGGGCCCTTCGGCAAGCTTCTGGCCGCCGCGGACGTGCAGAAGACCAAGGATGAGGACGGGGTCGACCTGCGCGGCGGCGTCGAGTACGGCATGAGCTATTTCGCGGTGCGGGCCGGGGGCAAGAGGGTGGACGGCGACGCCGCGGTCACGGTCGGGGGCGGAGTGAAGTTCAAGTGGATCGGCTTCGACTACGGTTTCGAGCCCGCGGGATCCATGGCCGAGCCCATCCACAAGTTCACGCTGAACCTGGCTTTCGGAGCCTCCGGGAACGGCTCGGAGGAGACTTCAGGGAAGTCCGCCTGGTCGGACATGCTGGACTCATCGTTCTTCGCCGCCGCGCCGCAGGCCATGGCGCCGGCTCCCGAGGCGGCGCAGGCTCTCCCGCCGGCCGCGGCACCGCCGCAGGAAGCCGCTTCGGTGGCGGCGGTGCAGGAGGAAGCGGCTCCAGCGGCCGCGCCGTCGCAGGAAGCCGCCCCGGTCCTTTCGGGCGAGGCTCATTGAGATCACGCAGATGCCCATCACTGGCGAACGGAGAAACGACATGAAAGCACACAGAATCCTCTCAGCTTCCATCCTGGCGGCCATCCTCCTTGCCGGGTCCGCGGGGCAGTGCGCTGCCCAGGCGGTCCTGGAGTCCCAGCAGCGCGCCATGGAAAGCGCGAGGAACAGGATCACCACAGCGGACCGGTTCGCCGCTGCCGCGCGCATGAAATCCGGCAAGATGCGGACCGAGGGCATCTCGGTGCCTCCGGCCACCGGCCTGCGGACCTGCCCGCCCAATGTGCCTCTGGGCAAGCCCGACTATTTCGACTGCGCCAATTTCGCCAACAGTCCCCTGCCCAAGCTCGTGGGCGGCATTCCCACGGGCGGGATCAGGAAATTCGTGGACACGCTGGCCGGTCTTGGGCCGTCCAACGCCAACAACCTCGGCAATTACATCCCGGTCGCGTCCCCCAACCAGGGGGCCTACCTCGGCTCTGATTACTACGAGCTCGGCCTGGTGGAGTACACCCAGCAGCTGCATTCGGACCTGCCTCCCACCAAGTTCCGGGGCTACAAGGACCTGCTTGGAGGAGACGGCAGGGCCCATTACCTCGGACCCGTGATCATCGCTCAGAGGGACCGGGCCGTGCGCTTCAAGTTCAAGAACCAGCTTCCCACCGGCAAGGCCGGGAACCTCTTCCTGCCCGTGGACACCACGATCATGGGCGCCGGGCCCGGGCCCTTGGCCGCGGAAGGCAACATGGAGCTCTACACCCAGAACCGCGCCACCATCCACCTGCACGGCACGGACGCGCCGTGGATCAGCGACGGCACGCCGAATCAGTGGACGGCCCCGGTGGGCGAGGCGACCGCGTATCCCAAGGGCGTCAGCGCCAAGGACGTGCCGGACATGCCTGGCACGGGTCCGGGGGAGCTCACCTTCTACTATCCCAACCAGATGAGCAGCAGACTCATGTTCTACCACGACCACGCCTTCGGCATCACGCGTCTCAACGTCTATGCAGGCGAGGCCGCGGGCTATCTCCTGGTGGACCCGGAGGAGGAGAGCCTCATCGACAGGGGCATCCTGCCCAACCTCGGGGGCCTCTACCGCTACGGCATTCCCCTCATCATCCAGGACAAGACCTTCGTGCCGGACAGGGAGCAGCTGGCCTCCCAGGATCCCACCTGGGATACGCAGAACTGGGGGGGCTTGGGCAGTCTCTGGTACCCGCACGTCTACCAGCCCAACCAGAACCCGGCCGCGCCGGACGGGGTCAACCCTTTCGGCCGGTGGCACTACGGCCCCTGGTTCTGGCCGCCGGCCAGCAACGTGGAGCATCCGCCGGTGGGCGGCATTCCCGCCACCCCGAACCCCTCCACCACGGGCGAGGCCTGGTTCGACACCCCGGTGGTCAACGGGACCGTCTACCCCGTCCTGCCGGTCAAGCGCAAGGCCTACCGGTTCCGGGTGCTCAACGCCAGCAATGACCGCGTCTTCAATCTCCAGCTCTACTACGCGGACCCGGCCAACCCCACGGAGGTCAAGATGGTGCCTGCCGTGGAAGGCGCCGCGGATTTCCCCGCGCATTGGCCCGCCCCGGACAAGAGGGAGGGCGGCGTCCCGGACCCCGCGACCGTGGGGCCGGACATCATCCAGATCGGCAACGAGGGAGGCTTCCTCCCCGCGCCCGCGGTCATCCCCATCACGCCCATCGGCTTCAACCGGGACCCCATGAGCATGACGGTCACGAACGTGGCTGAGAAGGCGCTGGCCCTGGCGCCGGCCGAGAGGGCGGACATCATCATCGACTTCTCCAAGATCCCGGCCAACGTCAGCAAGGTCATCCTCTATAACGACGCCCCGGCGGCCTGGGCCGCTGGAGACACGCGCAACGACTACTTCACGGGCGATCCGGACCAGGTCGAGATCGGCGGCGCGCCCACGACCCTGCCGGGCTACGGGCCCAACACGCGGACCATCATGCAGTTCCAGGTCTCGGGCGCTCCCGAGGCTCCCTATGACCTGGGCGCCCTGCAGACGGCCCTGCCTTTGGCCTTCGCCGCGTCCCAGCCCCCGGCCATCGTCCCGACGGACGTCCAGGGCGGCATCCACGACGAGTTCATCACCTTCAGCACTGCCACCGCTTCCCCGGCCGTCCCTGTCAAGGTGGAGATGAAGCAGATCACGGACGAGCCCTTCGAGACCCAGTACGGCCGCATGAGCGGCATCCTGGGACTGGAACTGCCCTTCACGAACGCCAACACGCAGACGGCGCTCCTCTTCGGGTACAAGGACCCTGCCACGGAGATATTCCAGGACGGCAAGATCCAGCTCTGGAAGATCACGCACAACGGCATCGACACCCACCCCATGCACTTCCACATGTTCAACGTCCAGGTGATCAACCGGGTGGACTGGGCCGGGGTGAAATCCCCGCCGGACCCCAACGAGATGGGCTGGAAGGAGACGGTGCGCTTCAACATGCTGGAGACCGTGTTCCTGGCTATCAAGCCCAAGATGTCGTCCGTGCCCTTCGCCCTGCCGCAGAGCGTCCGGCCCCTGGACCCGATCCAGCCGATCGGCTCGATGATGGGATTCGCGGGCGTGGATACGGTCGGCAACCCGATCACGGTCACTAACGAGCTGACCAACTTCGGCCACGAGTTCGTCTGGCACTGCCACATCCTCTCCCATGAGGAGAACGACATGATGAGGCCCGTGGTCTTCCAGGTCATGCCGGGCACGGCCGCGGCCGTGACCGCGGTGGCCGGGAGCTCCCAGGCGGTCGTGAGCTTCACGCTCGGCCTCGAAGAGACGGGGGGCGGCCCGCTTACCTTCACCGTGACCTCGAACCCCGGGGGCATCATGGCCTCGGGGTCCGCGAGCCCCATCACGGTCCCCAACCTGACCAACGGCACGGCCTACACCTTCACCGTGACCGCGACCAACGGCGTGGGCTCCACGGTGTCCAACCCGTCCAACGCCGTGACGCCCATGGCGGTCAACGACGCGCCGACCGGCGTGGCCGCGACCGCGGGCCTGGGGCAGGCCTCGGTGTCGTTCACCCCGCCCGCGAACAACCTGCCGGTCCTCTCCTATACCGTGACCGCCAGTCCCGGCGGGGCCACGGGCGTGGGCGCCGCGAGCCCCATCGTGGTGGGAGGCCTGACCAACGGCACAGCCTACACCTTCACGGTCGCCGCGACGAACATCGCGGGGTCAAGCCCGCTCTCCGCGCCTTCCAACGTCGTGACTCCCGGGATCATGCCGGCCGCTCCCACAGGGCTCAGGGCCCCGACCATCGGGACCAACTACTCCGTCCTGCAGTGGGCCGACAACTCCGGCAACGAGACCGGATTCACCGTGTTCCGCAGCGCCGACGATGGCGCCACGTGGGCCCAGGTGGGGCAGACCGCCGCCAACGTGACCTTCTTCAGGTCCAACGCGATGGCCGGCAAGACGAAGTACCTGTTCCGGGTGCAGTCCTACAACGCGACTCTGGCGTCGGCCTTCTCGAACACCCTGTCGGTCGTCACGAGATGAGCGCGGCGTGGGGTCCTGCGGGCCGCAAGGCCCGCGATGCGGCGGCCCGCCTCCTTGACGAGCTCAAGGAGGCGGGCCTCGCCGCCGGGCCCGGGGAGCCCGACGAAGGGGAAAGGGCCAAGGAGCGGTCCGGGCCGCCGGCACGCAGGCCCTCGGGCCTGCGCGGGACGGTGGTCATGGCCGTGGACACGGATGAGGACGTCTTGCGCGCCCAGAGGCTCGCCCGCGACCTTTGCGCCAGCGTGGGCTTGAGCCACGCCGAGTCCTTCCGCGCCTCCATGGGCGTGACCGAGCTGGCCAGCTGCCTCGTGCAGTGGGCGGGGGGGCGGGGAAGTCTGGTCCTGGCCGGGAGCCTGCGGGCCGGCAGCGGCGAGTTCGAGGTCCAGGGGGAGGTCTTCCCGGCTGCCGGGGGGGCGCCCGAGTCCGCATTCCGGTGGCCCGACCTCGCGGGCTACCTCGACTCTTGTCGGACGCACAGGGACCAGGACGGACGCGACCTCATCCTGGCCAGGACCGCGGTCAAGCATCTTTCGGCCGACGCTGCCGCGGCGAAGACGTCGGCGGCGGCAGAGCGTCGTTAGCCTGAATTCTCCAGTTGCCCTGAAAAATCATGCCATCGCCTCGGTGAGACTCTAGTCGGTATCGGACGAGAGGAGCCGAGATGATGGGACGTCGGGCCGCAGCATGGCTGAAGACAGGATGGCGACCTCGCGCGCTGAAAGTGAGCAGGCGAGAAACATCAATGGCATCAGCATAAATCGCTCCGCGGGTCGCCATCATCCAACAGCCGAGATATCCCAGCAGGACGCGGGCGTCGGAGGAAGTCCGGCGGCTCCAGCGCAAACACGCAGGACTTGAAGACGCGAGACGCGGCCAGGCCGCGTTCCTGTCTGACTGGAGGCGGCACGGCCGCGCCAGAAACGCCGGGCGCGTCCAGGAGTCGCCGATCGTGGCGGGACAGGAGGGGGTACTGTCGGAACCCGCGCCTTTGCTGGGCGCGGACGCTCTCTGCCGGTTTTGACCCGGGTTTGACCCCGCCGGACTATCCTTGTAGAGATGATGAACCCGATGAGGAGGAGGAGGATGATGAGGAGGATGCTGGCCGCGGCCGTGCTGATTTTGCCCATGTGGGCCCTGGGGTCTGATGTCGTGACGGTCGCGCCCGTGGTCATCATGGCCGAGGCCGAGGAGGCTCCGGCAGCCCGGAGCATCTCGAGAGTCTCTCGCAAGGACATAGAGAAGACCGACTCCCTGAGCTTGAAGGAGCTCCTTGACTCCACGCCAGGGGTCTTCCTCAAGCAGTCCAACGGCCCCAGGGACATGAGCATCTCCATCCGGGGCTCGGGCGCCAAGACGAGCTTCGCGGTGCGCAACATCAAGATGTACGAGGACTGGTTCCCCCTGACCCAGTCCGACGGGCTCTCCAGGACAGACCTCAACGACCCCAACGCCTATGAGGGCATCGACGTGTTCCGCGGGCCCTCCTCGGCCATGTACGACAACTACGCGCTCGGAGGCGCGGTCAATTTCCGCAGCAGGCGCGGCCGCGACATCGACGGCTTCGACCTGGGCTCCGCGGCCGGGAGCTACGGCTACCAGAACCACTACCTGCACCTCGGCCAACAGCACCAGGGGTTCGAGTACGCGGCCTTCGCCAGCCTCGTGCGGGGCGACGGCTGGATCGCGAACTCCGGCTACACCACCGTGACCGAGGACCTGACAGCGGTCTTCACGCCGGATGAGACGAGGACCATCGTGGTCAAGTTCCTCAACAACGACCTCAAGAGCCAGCATCCGGCCAGGCTCTCCAAGATGGCGTTCAACAACGATTCCCGGAGCGCGGGCACGGTCTCCGTGACCGGGGTGGGCACGGTCACGGCCCAGCGCGCGGCCCAGGGCCGCGAGGACCGGCGCACCGTGGCCGGGGCCCGCTATGAGCAGAAGCTCGGGGCCTCCACCCTGGTCCGCCTGCTGGGCGCCTACGACGTCAAGGACATCAACCAGACCGGCGGCACTATCGGAGACAACGTCAACCCGAACTTCCACCACTACGCGGATGTCGCGCACGAGTCCGAGATCCTCGGCCTGGCCGCCAAGCACTACGCCGGAGCCTACTTCAACTACATGGAGCAGGAGGCCAACACCTACCGCAATCTGGCCGACTCCAAGGGCACCCGGGGCGCCTTGAACGCACAGACCAGGGGCTACCACCGCAACTACGGGGCCAGGCTCCGAGAGGAGCTCAAGCTCTCCGATCGCTGGACCGCGGTTCTGGGAGTGGGCCTTGAGCACTCCAAGGTCAAGGCCGCTGTCCAGAGCCGGACCGCGGCGGAGACCTTCTCCAGGGTGGATGTGGACCGCAGCTTCTTCAACGCCGCGCCCGAGGCAGGGCTGACCTTCGAGCCCTCGCAGGCCCTCAAGGCCAGGGCGCGCCTGGCCATGGGCTACGGCATCCCGGGCATCAGCCAACTCACCACTACGGCCGACGGCCTCTCGGGGAACAACTCCTCCCTCAAGACCCAGCGCAACATGGGAGCGGAGCTGGGCGCCTCGGGGAGCGTGCTGGACCTGCTGAACTACGACGCCGCGGTCTACTACGAGCTCTTCTACGACGAGTTCGTGGCCCAGTCTCCCGGGGCCGGGCTCTCGAACTACACCTCCAACGCTCCCCGCTCCGAGCACCGCGGGGCCGAGCTCTGGCTGGAGGCCAGGCCGGGCTGGGGCCTGTTCTGCGGCGGGGCGTGGACCTACAACGACCACGTCTACAGGAGGTTCAGCGAGGTCCTCGGGCCCAACAACGTCCGGGACCGCGCAGGCAACAGGATCCCCGGGGTGGAGCGCAACGTCGTGAACTTCAGGGTCGGGCACGAGGCCAAGGGCCTGCCCGGAGGGTGGCTGGAGCTCAACCACGTCTCCGCCTTCCAGGTCAACAACAGCAACACGCTCAGGACCGAGCCCTACACGCTCCTCAACCTGAACCTCAACTATTCCCTGGACCTGGCCGGGTCCTTCCTGAAGAGGGTCTCCCTCTTCTTCGACATCCGCAACATCGCGGACCTGACCTACCAGGCCTCGGCCATCACCGTGGCCGATGCCGCGGCGGACACGGCCGCGACCCTGCTGACGGGAAAGCAGGCCTTCCTGGCCGGTCCGGGACGGCAGTTCTCAGGCGGGCTCAAGGCGCACTTCTAGGAGGCAGGGCTCATGGACCAACTCGCGATCGTGAACTCTCTGGCGGAATCAGGAGGAGGCTGGGTCATCTGGCTGCTGGTCCTCTTCTCGTTCGTGTCCGTGGCCGTGATCGTGGAGCGTCTCCTGGTGCTCAAGCGCCAGGCCCGCTACCAGGCCGCGGTCCTGCCCGGGATGGAGGACCACATCGAGCGGGGAGAGCGGACCGAGATCCTCAAGCGTCTCAAGCCCGGCACCGTGCTCCACGCGGTCGGCCGGGAGGTGGCGGCCCGGGCTCCGGGAGGCAGGGAGGCGATGCTGGAGGGCCTGGAGAGCAGGCTCAGCCTCGAGCGCCGGCGGCTCGAGAAGAGGCTCCTGATCCTCGGGACCCTCGGCAACAACGCGCCCTTCATCGGCCTGCTGGGCACGGTGCTCGGCGTCATCCACGCCTTCCAGGATCTCTCCCTCTCCGGGGCGCACGGCTCAGCCGCGGTCATGGCGGGCTTGGCCGAGGCCCTGGTGGCCACGGCGGTCGGCATCCTGGTGGCCCTGCCCTGCGTGGCGGCCTACAACTTCGTGGAGAAGGGCATCGACGATCTTCTCGAGGACGCCCGGCGCTTCGGCAGGCGCCTGGCGTGGGGCATGGAGGCGCGCTAGATGGCCGGAATGCAGGCGGGAGGCCGGCGGATCGTGGGCATCAACATCACCCCGCTCGTGGACATCGTCCTGGTCCTGCTCATCATCACCATGGCCACGGCCGAGCTCATCGCGCGGGGAGACATCGACTTGAGCCTCCCCAAGCTCGCCCACGCCCAGCAGGCCACGGGCCGGGGGGCGCGCGTGGTGCTCGCGGCGGACCAGAGCCTCCGGCTCGACGAGCGCAGGGTGTCCCGCCAGGAGCTCGGCGACCTGCTGGCAGGCCTGGCCAGGACCGAGCCGGGCCTGGCCGTGACCCTGGCCGCGGACGAGCGCTGCTCGTGGTCGGACGTGGCCGGCCTCATGGACCTGGCCCGCGGAGCCGGGGTCAAGCTTCTGGCATGCGAGGTCGAGCCCAGATGAGCGAGGGGGGTCTGCTGTGGCTGGGTGTCGGCGCCTCGGCCTGCGTGCATACGGCCGTGGCAGCCGGCGTCCTGCTCATCCCCCATGCGGGACCCTCGAAGACCGCGGTCATCGACCTGACGCGCTCCGTGCGGCTGGTTTCGCCCAGCAGGCCGGCACTGGAGCGGCTGCCGGCCGCGCCCAAGCCCAAGCCCAGACCCGAGCCTGCCTGGCCCAAGCCCGGGCCGAAGTCCCCGGAACCCGAGCCCAGGGCCGAACCCCTGCCCGAGCCCGCTCCCGTGCCTTTCGATTCCGCTGCGAGCGCGGAGCCCGGGGCCGGGGACGGGAGCCCGGCAGGAGGCAGCACGGAGCAGGCCGGGATCACGGCCATGCCCAGGCTCCTGAACCTGCGGGAGCTGGCCGCGGTCCTGCGGCGCTCGTATCCCAGGGGGGAGAAGTCAGCCGGCCGCCAGGGCACCGTGGTCCTGGACCTGGAGCTCGATTCCGAGGGCCGCGTGACCTCGGCCGCGGTCGCGGGCTCATCGGGTCCGGCCTTTGATTCGGCCGCTCTGGAAGTCGCGCGCCTGCTGCGCTACGCCCCGGCCAGGGTCGGGAGGCTCGCCGTGGCTTCCAAGATCCGGCAGCCCATCGCGTTCAAGCTGGGGTCCTGATGAGCCCAGCCGCGAAGTCATGGGCCGTCCGCGGCGGCTGGGTCCTGGCAGGCCTGGCCGCTTCAACGGGCTTCGCCATGATGCGGGTGCCGGGGCATTTCCACGGCAGCGTTCAGGCGGTCGCCGGGGCCGAGCCCGTGACACTCACGGTCGGGGAGAAGGGCAGGCAGGTCCTGGCCCTCTCCATCGTCAACGCGTCAGGGGCCAGGGACATCGAGGTCCGGCTGGCGGGTTCGAGGATCACGAGCTGGCTTCCGGCCGTGGTCCGGATCGGCCCCAGGGCCGGTATCGGCTTCTTCGACGGGAAGTTCACGGGAGTGCCGCCGGGCAGGAAGCTGCCTGTCTACGCCGTGCTCGGGGCGGATCAGGAGCGGGGGAGGCTTGAGATCATCGATACCTCGGACGGGTCCCTCATCAGGGCGGCGGACATCGTGCGCGGGAGGGGCCATGGCCTGCATCATCCCTGAGCGCCAGCCCCTCTCGCCCTTCCGGCGCTGGACCCTGGCGGCCGGCATGGTCCTGTTCCTATCGCCCCTGGCGCTGGTCCCCCAGCTCGCCGGGGAGGTCAATATGTGCGGCGCGGCCTGCCCTCGGCTCTTCATGATCCTGCCCTCATCGGGCGTGCTGGCCGGGCTCGGCCAGAAGGCCGCGGCCGAGTGGTTCGGCGCGGGCCTCGTGGCCGCGATCCTGGCCGCGACCTTCCTCTTCGGGAGGCTCTGGTGCGGCCGCCTCTGCCCCATCGGGGGCGCCACGGAATGCGTCAGCCGCCTGGTCCCGACGCGCTGGAAGATATCCTTCTCGTTCCTGGAAGCCCCGTGGTTCCGCTACGCCTACTTCGCGGTCTTCGTGGCCGGGGTGTGGCTCGGCATCGGGGCCATCGGGTGCAAGCTCTGCAACTACAGGGTGATCCCTTTCCTGGCTGGAGCGCCGTTCGTGCCCGGCTACCGGACCTACCTGCTCTCGAGCATCGGCCTGGCCGGGCTCCTCACCGTGACCGTGACCGGGTTCCTCGCCTTGGGCGGCCGCGCCTACTGCAACCTCCTCTGCCCCGTGGGGGCGCTCGACGGCATCGTCAACGCCCTGTCCGCGAGGCTGGGCTGGACGGTCAAGACCAGGACGGACCGCGAGGCCTGCCGGGGCTGCGGCTCGTGCGTGCGCTCCTGCATGGTCTGGGCCCTGAGGCTCGACGAAGAGGGCCGGAGCGTCCGGGACCAGACTTCCTGCATGTCGTGCGGCGAATGCTCGAAGGTCTGCGAGTTCGGGGCGATACGCTATGGAAGGATCTAAGCTCGTGAAGGCCCTCTGCGGCGCGGCCGGAGCGGGCCTGGGCATGCTCCCTCTGGGCCTGTGCCCCGGTGGCGCGTGCGCGGCCTGCATGGGGTGCGTGGCGATGGGAGCAACGGCGGGGCTCGCGGGCCTGGTCATCCGCCTCGGCCGCGAGGCTCGGCCCAAGCCGGCGGAGATGGGGGGGGAGTCCTGACATGACGAGACGCGATGCCGTGGCGCCAAGGAGCGCGCCGGACTCAGGGGAAGCCTTGAGCATCCCGTTGATCGACATGGTCCTGTGCCTTTCGCAGGCCGTGGACCTGGTCAGCGGCGTCGTGGCGGACCACCACAAGAGGGTCGCTTTGGCCGCGGCCAGCTTCGCCCGGGGCCTAGGACTGCCCCCCGACGACCGCCTGGACGTGCTGGCCGCGGCCGCAGTGCACGACATCGGCGCGCTGTCTCTAGCCGAACGCATCGCCGCCCTGGACTTCGAGATGCACCGGCCCCATGAGCACGGCGCAACGGGCTGGCTCCTCCTGCGGGACTTCGCCCCGTTCGCGAAGGCCTCTGAACTCGTCCGGTTCCACCATGTCCCGTGGGACCGGGGCAGGGGGCTCGAGTTTCAGGGGCGGCCCGTTCCTCTCGGGAGCCATGTCCTGCACCTGGCGGACCGTGTCGATGTCCTGGCGGCCGGCCAGGAGGACATCCTCGCGGCCGCTCCGGACATCGTCCGGCGGGTGCGGGCCGAGGCTCCGGACCGCTTCATGCCGGACCTGGTGGAGGTCTTCTGCGAGGAGGCGGTCAAGGAGTCCTTCTGGCTCGACCTGGCGTCCCCCTCCATCGACCGCTGCCTGGCCGAAGCCGGGCGGGCCATGGAGGTGCGCCTGGGCCCGGCGGAGCTCCTGGAGCTGGCCACGCTTTTCGGCCGGGTGGTGGACTTCCGCAGCAGGTTCACCGCGGTGCATTCGAGCTGCGTGGCGGCCTGCGGCGGCGCCCTGGCTGGCTTCTGCGGGTTCCCGGAGGATCGGCGCATCCTATTGCACGTGGCCGGGAGCCTCCACGATCTCGGGAAGCTCGCCGTGCCCGCGGAGATCCTCAACAGCGCGAAGCCCCTTTCGACGGCCCAATGGAACGTCATCCGGCGCCACGCGTATCATACCCGCGCCGTCCTCGAAAGGATCGAAGGCCTTTCCGAAGCCGCGGATTGGGCTTCTCAGCACCACGAGCGCCTCGACGGCAAGGGCTACCCGTTTCACCTGGCTGGCAGGGAACTCTCCCTGGGCTCCCGGATCGTGGCCGTTGCCGACGTCTTCTCGGCCGTCAAGGAGGACCGGTCCTACCGCAGGGGGATGCCGGACGAAGCCGCGCTCAGGACCCTGGAAAGAGAGGCGGCCCGCGGCCTCCTCGACGGTGAGGTGGTGGCGGTCCTCCGGGAGCGGCATCCGGATGTGGACGACGCGCTGCGCGGCGCCAGGCAGAGGGCTCTCGGGAAGTTCGAGGCCTTTTCCCAGGACCTCGCAGGAAACGACGGGGCCGGCACTGCGCCGGAACAAGGAGAGAACCATGGCCAATGACGCGTCGGAGAGACTCAAGAAGATCGTGCGCTTCGCGATGGACAACGAGAGGCTCTCGGCCGAGCTCTACAAGGGCCTGGCCCAGAGCAACAGCAAGCCGGCCCTGGCCCGGATGTGCATGAAGTTCGCCAGGGAGGAGGAGGAGCACCTGTTCAAGCTCGAGTCCCTCATCGAGGGGCCGCACCTGACTCCCCCGGACGCGGACATCCTCGGACGGATCACCGTCGCGGATTGCCCGGTGCCTGATGAGGACCCCCGGAGCATGGATTCCGAGGGCTTGCTCCGCTTCGCCCTGGCCAAGGAATCCGCGGCCCAAAGGCTCTACTCGGACCTCGCGGAGGCTTCGCGGGAGACGTGGGTCAAGGAGCTTTTCCTCCTCCTGGCGGAACAGGAGGGCGTGCATCGGATGCGCTTCGAGGCCGAGCTCGAGCGGATCGGCTGCATGAGGCAATGATCCTTCCCGGCCCCCGAGGCGGCCAGGCCGGCAGGGAGCACCGGCTGCCCTCCTCCATCCTGGAGGCGGTCCTCGATGCCCTGGGCCAGGCCGTGGTCGCAGCGGACCGCGACGGCAGGGTCCTTTACGCCAATGCCGCGGCCTGCGAGGTCTCCGGCTGGAGACCCGAAGAGCTCGTGGGCAGGACCGTGCACGCGACCCTGTGCCGGCCTTTCAAGCTTGCCTCCGCGGCCGGCGCCCTGGAGCGGCGGCGCGAAGGGTCAGCCTCCAAGGGTCTCTGGGTCGAGGGCAGCTTCAGCCGCAGGTCAGGCGAGACCTTCCCGGTGGAGTGCGCGGTCACCCGTCTGGGGCTGGAGGATTCCCCGGACGGCGTCGTGTTGGCCTTCATCGACATCTCGGAGAAGCTCCGACTCAGGGAGCAGTATCTCCGCGCGCAGAAGATGGAGCCCCTGTCGGGCCCGGCTGGGCGCGTCCGAGGAGCCCTGGGGGCCGGCATCCTCGAGCGCCGGCCCGTGGAGCCCAAGGACGTCGCGTGGCTCACCCAGGGCATGCGCAACGTCGGGTTCCTGTCCTCGCTCGGGAGGGCCCAGTTGGGAAAGGTGCTCACCTGCATGACCCTGCTGCGCTACGATCGGCAGGTCCGGATCTTCGGCGAAGGCGACCCCGGCGACGGCCTCTACCTCCTGCGCCGCGGGAGCGTGGCGGTCACTCGGAGGGGCTGGGCCGAGAACGTGGCCGTGCTCGAGGAGGGGGAGTTCTTCGGGGAGATGAGCCTCATCTTCGACGAGCCCCGGCTGGCCACGATCACCACCCGGGAGATGACCGAGGCCTACCGGCTCTCCGGCGAGGACTTCAGGAGCATCCTCGGGCGCATCCCGGAGATGGTCGGGACCCTCAAGAAGCTCGCCGAAGGCCGCCTGCGCCAGCTCGTGCGGTCCTGACGCGGCCGGGAGCGATCAGAGCGAACCGCTGGCGGCCAGGGGGAGGCTGAAGGAGAAGACCGCGCCCTTGCCCTTGGGGCTGCGGGCCCAGACGCGGCCGCCCATGGCCTCCACGAGCCGCTTGACGATGACCAGGCCCAGGCCCGTGCCCTCTGGCTTGTGCTCGCGCGCGGCCTGGGTGCGGTAGTAGGACTGGAAGAGCCTGGGGAGCTCCCCGGCCGCGATGCCGATGCCGTGGTCGCGGATGGAGACGACCCCGAACCCGTCCTCAACGGCCGAACCCAGCTCGATGCGGCCCTTGGGCCGGCTGTACTGCACGGCGTTGTGGCCGAGGTTCTCCAGGACCATCCTCAGGCTCCGCGGGTCCGCCAGGACCCGCAGGGGCTTGAGCCCGCCGGCGTCGAGGACCAGCTTCTTCTTGGACATGAGCGGGATGAGGCCCGAGGCCACCTCCCGCACGGCCGTCCCCAGGTCAAGGGGCTCGAGCCGGGGCTTCTCCTCGGGCAGGCTCAGCACGGAGAGGCGCAGGAGGTCCTCGATGAGCTGGGAGAGGTTCTCGGAGTAGCGGTCCACGATGCCCACGAACTCGGCGAGGTCCCTGCCGCCCTTATGGCCCGAGCGCTTGAAGGTCTCGGTGTAGCCCCGGATCACGGCGATGGGGGTCCGGAACTGGTGCGAGACCTGGGAGATGAACTCGCGCTGGAGGGCCTCGGAGCGGGCAAGGCGCTCGAGCTCCTCGACGCGCTTGCGCTCGCTGAGGTCGTGGCAGCACGCGCAGCGGTAGAGGATCCTTCCCTGGGGGTCGCGGAAGACCGTGACGTCCTCGAGCACGGGCAGGAGGGCCCCGTCCTTGAGCTTGTGCACGGTCTCGGCCATGTGGTGGCCGGATTCGGCGGCCAGGCGCCGGTGCTCCGCGGCCGCCGCGGCCGAGCCCGCGGAGAGCAGGTCCTCGAAGGGCCTGCCCCGGAGCTCGCCTTGGGTGAAGCCGTGCATCCTGGCGAAGGCCAGGTTCATGGACTCCAGGGTCCGGCCCGAGGCGTCCGTCACGGCCGCGCCGAAGCCCGCGTGGAGGAAGACCTGCTCCCACTTGTGGGCGGTCTCCTCCAGGCGCTTGCGCTCCACGGCCCGGCGCACGGCCTGGCCCAGGGCCGACCCGGCCAGGGAGCCCTTGACGATGTAGTCCTGGCTCCCGGCCTGGAACGCGGCCGAGGCCATGGCCGCGTCATTGCGGCCGGTCAGGACCAGGACGGCCAGGCCCGGGTGCTCCTTGCGGATCGCGGCCAGGCCCTCGAGGCCGTCGGCGTCCGGAAGGGAGAGGTCGAGGAGGACCGCCTCCGGGACCTGGGCGCGCAGCGCCGAGAGCGCGCCTGAGAGCCGGTCCTCGCAGCGCACCTCGAAGAGGCCGTCGGCTTCCTTAAGAAGCTCCTGGATGAGGCGGGAGTCGCCGGGCTGGTCCTCCACGAGAAGGACGGAGAGGGGCTTCTCAGGCATGGATATCCCTGGGGAGCCGCACGATGGTCAGCCAGAAGTCTTCGACCTTGCGGATCACCTCCAGGAAGCGGTCGTAGTCCACGGGCTTGTTGATGTAGCAGTTCGCGTGGAGGTCGTAAACGTGCGCGACGTCCCGCTCGTGCTGGGACGTGCTCAGGATCACGACCGGGATGCGCCTGAGGGCCTTGTCGGCCTTGAGCTTGGACAAGAGCTCCCGGCCGTCCATGCCGGGCAGGTTGAGGTCCAGGAAGATGAGGTCCGGCAGTTCCGCGGGGCGGGGCCGCCGGAGCAGGGCCAGGGCGGCCTCCCCGTCGCGCGCCACGAGGACCTCGTGGGAGCGGCCGTTCTCGGCCAGGGCCTCCTGGGCGAGCCGCACGTCGCCGGCGTTGTCCTCCACAAGCAGTATGCGCATGGGTCCTTTGTCCGGGCTTCGCATATGTCCTTGATCCGGCTTCCCTCTGATTTTACATGAAATCCGTGGGCCTGGGCTATCACAAATGCCGCTTCCTCTGCCCGGCCGGAATTTTGATATGATGAACTTCGAATCTATGCCCAAGCCCCTGATCCTGGTCGTGGAGGACCAGAAGGACATCCTTCGCCTCATCAGCGCCAACCTCGAGAAGGACGGCTTCCGCGTCCTGGCGTCCGCCGACGGCTCCAAGGCCCTGGGCCC
>JBAZSR010000030.1:0-4015 GCA_041662295.1 Elusimicrobiota bacterium
CACCTTCATCCCGATCGAGATCCAGACCGTGCAGAAGACCAGTACGAGCACCCCGACGAGGCTGAAGTAGAAGTCGCTCATGACCTTGGGCTGGAACATCCACATGACGGCGAGCATCACCCAGGGCATCAGCCCGACCACGATGGCCTGGATGCGCTGCTGGGCGGTCATGGCCGCGGTCTTTTCAACGAGCTTGGCCTCCTCGCGGATGTTCTCCACGATGCGGTCGAAGATCTTGGTAAGGTTGCCGCCGACGGAGCGCTGGATGATGACGGCCTTGATCATATAGGAGAGCAGACGGCTCGGGACGCGGTCGATGATGCCCTCCATGGCCTTCTCGAGGCTGGTGCCGAGCTGGTAGTTCTTGATGCAGAGCCCGAACTCCTCCGAGATGGGGGGCTGGAGGTCGCGCTGGACGAGCTCGAAGCACTGGACGATGTCGATGCCCGACTTGAGGCCGTTCGACATGAGGATCAGCCCGTCCATGAGCTGGGACTCGCACTTGAGTGCCCGCCGGAACTTGATGTTCTTGAGGAGCCACCCCGGCAGGATGAGGCCCCCGTAGATGCCGAACCCGGAGAAGATCAGAAAGCCGAAGATGTTGAAGGTCAGGGCGCCGACGACGACCCCGAGCAGGGCCGGGCCGCCCACGAGGTAGTTGACCTTCACCGTCATGAACTGGCGCTCGTACTCGTGGGCCCACTCCTTCGCCTTGACCTTGTAGTCCTCCCAGCCCTTGAGGATCTTCCCCTCCTGGCTCGTGCCCAGGGCCCAGCCGGCGAAGAAGATCAGGCCCACCCCCACCAGCTTGATGAGGTAGGACATGGCCTTGGACCCGCTCTTCTCGGGCGCCGGCGGGGCGTAGCCCCGCGGCGGGGAGTTGAGGATGGCGTGGGTGTTGTTGGAGAGCGCCGCGATGGCCATGGCCGCGGCCTTGAAGCGCTCCAGGCTGTTGGCGGTGAGCGCCTCCATGAGGGCGTCCATCTCCTTGAGGGTGAGCTCGAGGTTGCCGAGCACGGCGCGGCCGCGGCCGCCCAGGGAGTTGCCCAGACGCGCGCGGTAGAGCCGGTCGATCGCCATCTGGAAGCGGATGCGGTTGTCCTCGTAGTCGCGGATGAGGGAGCCGGGCTGGACCAGCTGGCCCCCGTCCGCTGGCGGGAAGGACTTGCGGCAGAGCTCGAAGAACTCATAGAGGACGGCGGAGGGCGCCTGCCAGAGCTGGGCCTCGTTGAGGATGCCCTCCTCCGGGTCCTGCCAGACGGGCTTCTTGAGCATGGCGTCGAGGGTCTGGTCCACCCACGCCGGGGGCTGGAGGCTCGGGTCGCGGTCCTTCTTGAAATAGTGGTACACGACCTGGGCCTTGGCCTCCGCGCCCTCGTTCTTGTCGATGAGGTACTTGACCTCCTGAGGCGAGAAGACCTGCGCTCCCGCGGGAGCGGCGAGCAGCAGGACGGCCGCGGCGGCGAGGAGCGGGCCCCTCATCCGACCGCCCCCGCGTGGAACTCCGGCGCCTTGGGCATGATCCCCTTGGACTTCTGCTCGGGGCTCTGGAACAGCGACAGCGGGATCTCGAGGCCCTTGTGCTTGAACTCCGTGTAGAAGGTCGGGACGTTGCCGCACGCCGTGAACTCGCCCACGGTCTTGCCGTCGGGCGTGACGGTCTGCAGGTTGAAGCGAAAGATGTCCTGGATCTTGAAGGAGACTCCGTCCTTGCCGCAGATCTCGGTGATGTAGGTCACGCGCCGCTTGCCGTCCGAGAAGCGCGTGAGCTGGACGATCATGTGCACGGCGCTCGAGATCATGTCCACGAGCACGGAGATGGGCAGGTCGGTGCCGGCCATGAGGCACATGGCGGAGAGGCGCGAGAGGGCGTCCTTCGGGGTGTTGGCGTGGATGGTGGCCAGGGACCCCTCGTGGCCGGTGTTCATGGCCTGGAGCATGTCGAGGGCCTCAGCGCCGCGGCACTCGCCGACCACGATGCGGTCGGGCCTCATGCGCAGGCAGTTCTTGATGAGGTCGCGGATGGTCACCTCGCCCTTGCCCTCGATGTTGGGCGGCCGGGACTCCAGGCGGACCCAGTGCTCCTGCATGAGGCGGAGCTCAGCCGTGTCCTCGACCGTGATGATGCGCTCGTCCTCGGGGATGAACGACGAGCACATGTTGAGGAAGACCGTCTTGCCGGTGCCGGTTCCGCCGGCGATGATGATGTTCTTGCGAACGATCACGCAGGCCTTGATGAAGTCGATCATCTCGGGCGTGATGGAGCCGAAGCCGATGAGCTGCTGGTGGGTGAAGGGCTTGGCCGAGAACCGCCGGATGGTCAGCGTCGGCCCGGAGACCGCCAGGGGGTTGATGATGGCGTTGACGCGCGAGCCGTCCTTCAAGCGGGCGTCCACCAGGGGGACCGACTCGTCGATGCGCCGGCCGACGGGCGCTACGATGCGCTTGATGACCTGGATGACCTGCTCGTCGTCGCGGAAGCGCATGGGCAGGAGGACGAGCTTGCCCTTCTGCTCGATGTAGATCTTGTCGAAGGCGTTGACCATGATCTCGTTGATGGACGGGTCCCGGAGCAGGGCCTGCAGCGGCCCCAGGCCCAGGATCTCGTCGACGAGCTCGGTCACGAACTGCTCCCTCAGGGTGCGAGAGAGGGCGAGGTTCGGCTCGCGCTGGATGAGGTTCTCGATGATGCTGCTCACGCGGTGCCGGTTGTCCTCGTTCTGGTTCGGGTCCTCGGAGATGCGGATGCGCTCGGTCTCCATGGCCGCCACGACGTTCTTGTGCATCTTCATCTTGAGCTCGTTCCAGAACGCGGGCAGGGGGCCGGTCGAGGTCGTAGACACCGCCTTGGAGGCCTCGCCCCCGGGCGCCGGCGCCTCCCCCCCGGCCGGGGCCGTGGATTTCCAGAGGAAGTCCGCGCCTTGCCCGATCTCCTCGTATTCGGAGGACGAGTCCCAGCGCTTGACCGTGGGCTTGACCTCGTAGGTGCGGCCCAGGAGGATGCGCAGGGTCTTGACCCACTCCGACTGGAGGTTCTCGACGATGAGGACCTTCTGGGTGTTGGCGTACTCCGGGAGGAGGTCCTCCCAGGGCATGTAGGCCAGGACCCGCTTGTTCATGTTCTCGAAGAAGCGGTTGACCTCCTTGGGCGCGATGGCGCCGGGGAGGTTGGCCTGGTTGACCACGATCTCGAACTTCTCAAGCGGGAAGTGCAGGGCCTTGTACACCTGGAAGAGGGCGTAGGTAGCCTCGAAATGGGAGCGCTGGGGCAGGCAGATCCAGAAGATGAGATCCGCCAGGTCGAAGGAGAAGACCTGCATCGGGAAGAAGGGGTCGACGTCCAGGAACAGGTCGTAGGACTCGGAGAGGCTGCCGAGCACCGAGACGACGGAGGCCGACGGCAGGCTGCGGATGTCCGAGAGCTTCTCGCCCAGGGGAAGCAGGCCGACGCCGTAGGAGCTGATCGGGATGCGGCCGCGCAGGAGGCGGCCGATGCCCGTGCTGGTGTCGCCCAGGAGCGGGACGAGGCTCGCCAGGGTCGGCGGCCGCCCGGCGGAGAGCAGGAAGGCCAGGTCGTTCCTGCAGAGAGCGTCCATCTGCACGATGATGACCTTGCGGTTCTGGCTCCCGGCCCACGCCATGGCCAGGTTGAGCGCGATGGTGCTCTTGCCGGCGCCCTCCTTGGGGCCGCTCAGGACGACGACGCGGCAAGGCTCCCTGACCTTGCCGGTCTCTGTCTCTGGGGTCGGGGTCTCAGGCATCTACTTGACGATCTCCATGGTGATGAAGAGGAAGAGCGACTTCTGCTCCTCGATGATGTTCGTGTTCGTGAAGAGCAGTCCGATGAGCGGGATCCTCCCGATGAAGGGGACCCGGGTCTTGGTGATGTTCTTGGAGCTCATCTTGAGGCCCCCGATGACGAGGGTCTCGCCGCTCTTGAGCTCCACCGAGGTCTGGACCTGCCTCGTGGTGATGGAGGGCACGGAGGTGTTGCCCACCGTGACGGGCTTCGAGA
>JBAZSR010000030.1:4025-24998 GCA_041662295.1 Elusimicrobiota bacterium
GGGCCTCCGCGCGGATGGTGTCCTTCTTGTTCGGGTTGACCACCGGCAGGACGTTGAGGATCACCCCGAACTTCTTGAACTCCACGCCGACGCCCTGGTTGTTCGTCACGGGATAAGGCTGGTCGCCGCCGACCACGAAGTTCGCCTGGTTGCCCGCCTGCACGATGACCTTCGGGTTCGACAGGAGCTGGGCCTTGCCCTCGGTCTCGAGCAGCCTCAGGGAGGTCTGAAGCTGAGTCTTGCGGGCGAAGTCTCCGAGCGTGTAGATGCCGGGGATGGTCTCCTCCGCGAAGGTGATCCCGGTCTGGAAGGGTCCCCACGCGAAGCCCGTGTCCTTGGACACGGACCCCGAGATCTCCACGATGTCCGCCGAGATCGCAACCAGAGAATCCTCCGCTTGCGCCCAGGCGACCGTCGGCAACGCCCACAGCCACACGCTCCACAGCGCGCCTTTCCACAGATGTCTCATCTTGGTGCCTTGAGTAGCGCGACTTTTATTGCTGCTTGAACAGCTTCCGGAAACTGGCCATCTCCATGGGGTGCATCTCGACGTCCCCCAGGCCCCGCAGGATCACGGTCGGCTCGCCCTGCTTGGCTGCCAGGGCGAGGTACTGCGCCTCGTTCGGGTTCAACGCCAGGCTGATGACGGCCTTCTCGGAGAAAGCGGCGGTCTTGTCCTCCTTCGCCTTGGCGCCCTGGAGCTGTTTGGCGCTCATGCCCATGCCCATGTCGAGCCCCACGGCGATGACCAGCACGTTCTGAAGGATGGTGGCGGTGACCTTCTCCTTGCGGTTCTCTCCCATGGAGGCGTCGAAGGTCACGAGGACGTCGACCCGGTCGCCGGGCTTCACGAGGGCCTTGAGCTCGGGGTCGATGCCGAGGATCGTGCCGCGGTAGCCCGGAGGGATCTTGACGCTCAGGCCCGCCTCGGGGGACATGGGGATCAGGGCCGAGGTCGTGACCTGGTTGCCCTTGGGGATGCGGATGCGGGTGACGAGATTGGAGATCAGCTTGATGTCCGAGGGGGACTTCACCTCGAAGCCGTCCTGCTCCATGAACTTGCGGGGGACCTGCACGGCCTCGACCATCTGCTCGTTGACCACGGTGCGCTCGGGGATGTCGACCCGCGCGACAAGGACGTTGCCCATGTCGTAGGCCTGGCTCAAGGCGCGCTCCTTGGAACTCAGCACCATGAGGTAGAAGACCGCGGCGAGCATCGCCAGAACCATCGGGATCAACACGCCCTTTTTTTCCATACCTTTACCCCTTGACGAAGGACTCCGCCGCCGTCATTTGAGAAGCGGCTGCTCGATCGGCATGCGCAGCGTGATCTCCACCGTACGCTTCCCCGTGCCCGGAGGCTTCGAAAGCGCCATGTTGCTGATGGGGAAGATCAGCGGGATCGCATACTCGGTGGTCAGCTCCAAGTCGTAGCAATCGACCCCGGCCTGCGGGTCCGGCAAGGTCTTCTTGCTGACCGAGCTCTTGACCTTGGCCTCCTTGACGATGCGCTGAAGGAAGGGCTCGAGCTGACCGGACTCGACGGAGCCTCCCCCCCCCTTCGTCCCGCCCTTGGGCGCCGCGATCATGGCCCCGTAGCGCGCCGTCTCCCAGGTCGCGTGCTGGATGATGATGAGATGGAAGGCGATGTTCCCCATCTCGAGGATCGTGAAGACGATGGCCAGGAAGAACGGCAGGATCAGGATCACTTCGACGATGACCTGACCGAGCGAGGAACGCCCCCCCTTCGGACGCGATGGATTCATGGTCGACGACCCTCTCCCTCCCGGGGATCCTTGCGCCGGAGCGGCGGCATGACTGCGGGTCGGCCCCCCCTCCGCCCCCTGCGAGTCGCAGGGGACTGGAGGAGGCGGACGACGCGGAATGCGGCCCGACTTCTACTGGCCCAGGCTTCCGGCGGCCTTCCCGATCATGCCCTGGATCTGCTCGAAGAGCTGCGGCATGTACTTCTTGAGCGCCACGCCGGCCACCAGCACCACGCCGACGACCACGGTCAGCATCAGGAGGTACTCGACCGTGTTCTGCCCCTTCTTCTCCCCGAGCCGCCGATTCAACCTGTTCTGGACCGCGACGAATCTCGCCATCATTTTGAGCTCTCCTTGCTAATCGTACATCATCAATATCTTGGTCCCGCCCAAGATGAACATCTTGCGCACCTGCTGATGGAGGAACCCGTAGAGCCCGACGAAGAAGGTCACCAGCATCAGCGTGGTCAGCAGATACTCCACCGCGCTCTGACCCTTCCGCCCGAGCTTCATCTATGCTCAGTTTAACACCCGGGCCGCGCGTTGTCAAGGCTTTGTCGGTTAAAAACATATGATTTCTCGGTTAAAACTTCACCTTGGCCGATATCTGCGTGATCGAGCCGAGCGCCCCGGCCGGCACGAACGCCCAGTCGAGACCGAGCCCGTAGCCGAATATGCGCGAGGTGAAGACCCCCAGGCCGAAGGTCAGCCCCGTGCCCCGGTCCATGTCGAGGTTCTGGAGCGTCGGGTTGTAGCTGAACCCCGTGTGGTCCGCGTTGTAGTACCCGACCCGGGCCGCGACCTGACCGACCTCGAGGTACTCCTCGGGAAGCTGGAACTCCCCCCCCACCCCGATGCGGGCGGTGTCGTCCGAGGCCTTGTTGACCTCGAACGCCAAGGTGACGAAGTCCCCGACCCGGAAGCCCGCCCCGACCCGGCCGACCGTGGCCACGTTGGACTTGCTTGTCCCGAAATTCTGGACCGACCCGCCCAGGGAGAGGACGTTGTTGGGCTTGATGATGACGCCGACGTCGCCCACGACCACGTCGCGCGTGAACCCGGCGATGTCCTCGTGGATGAAGCGCAGGCCGCCGCCGAGGAAGAGCTTCTCGTACCAGAACGACCGCCCCACGGCGAGGGTCCCGAAGGCGTTGCGGATCACGAGCTCCTGGTTGCTCAGCGGGATGCCGTTGGCGTCGCGGGCGTCGATGGAGGCGTCGGGCCCCTCGATGCTCATGTAGCCGACGTTGGCGCCCCACACCGCGCGGCCCACGGGATGGGCGTAGGCGAAATAGAGCGGGGAGCCGATGTTCTCGACATAGGCCAGGTAGGAGTACGAGGCTTCCTTCTGCTGGGTGAGCGCGAGGCCCGCCGGATTCCAGACGAGGGCGTCGCTCCCCTCCGCCAGGGCCACGTAGGCCCGGCCGATGGCCATGGCGCGGGCCGAGCCCTGCCCGATCTTCATGAAGGAGGCGCCGCTGGTCCCGGCGTACTCGTTATTGAGGCACCGGGCCGGCGGCGCGGCCAGGGTCAGGAGCAGGACAAGGAGCACGGCGGCCTTGGTTGTCGTTGTCATGGGATCAGGATCTTCTTGACCACCTGCAGGACGTTGCGGCCGCCGAGGGTCTCCTCCACCCGGAAGACCGCCCAGTACATGCCCCGGGCCACCGGCCGGCCCGCGGAGTTGGTCTTGTTCCAGTCGTAGTCGATGTAGGAGTCGAGCGGCTTCTCGCCGAAGTCCTTCTCCCAGACGAACCCGCCCGAAAGGTTGTACATCTTCACCTTCACGGTGCCCTGGACCGGCACGTAGATCCGGATGCGTCCGACCGACCCGGTCACCGGGTTGGGATAGATGTAGGTGTTCGTCTCGAAGTCCGCGAAGGGGTCCGTCGACCCGAGCCGCGCGACCGGGATCTCGTCGATCGGCCGGTCCGAGGCCAGGGCCCCGGAATTCAGCACGTTGCCGGTCACGTCGTCGATGGCGACCGGATCGGTCGAGGCCACGAGCTTGAACTTGTAGTTGCCGTCCGGGACCAGGGCCTGCCTCAAGTCGGTGCCGTTCCAGGTCTCCTCGATGAGCGTGCGCGCCGGCCGGATGCCGATGATGCGCTTGACCAGGGAGACGGACTCCGCGGGCGAGGGGTTCCCGGACGCGTCGAAGGTCGTGCCCGGCTTGTAGATCTTCAGGGAGATCTTCATGGGCTCGGAGACCTGGTAGCTGACGATGGCCGTCGGGTTGTCCGCCCGCAGCGGCGCCACCGCGACGTCGTAGATGCGCAGGGGGTCGTAGGTGATGGTCAGCTGGGCCGTGGAGCCCGAGGACAGCACCGAGGACATGTCCTCCGCCACCACACGGACGTTGTAGAAGCCCGAGCGCGGGAAGTTCCCCCGGTCGTCGCGGCCGTCCCAGGTGTCCTGGAGCAGGATGCCTCCGTCGCGCACCTGCCCGGCGACCACCGTGCGGACCAGGGTCGCCGGGGTCTGCGCGGTGAGGATCTGGATGGTCACCGACGACTGCCGCGTCAAGCCGTACTCGATCGTGTACGGGTGGAGCTGGATCGTGTTCGACGAATTATGGAGATCGGGGATCTCCGGCTTGACCGCGAAGCTCGTGAACATGATCTGCCCGCGGGCCACCGAGATCGTCCCCTGGATGCGGTCGGTCGCGAAGTACTTGGGCGTCGTGGAGGACTCGGCCGTGACGGTGTAGATGTAGGAGCCGTCGGGCACGTAGAGGCCGTTGGCGTCCCGGCCGTCCCAGGTCTCCGTGTATCTCTGGCGCCCGACCCGCAGGCCCTTCATGGTGATCAGGGGCGAGGCCGGCAGGCCGTCCTTGGTGATCTGGGCGCAGTTGGCGGGAGGCTCGATCCTGCTGCAGGGCGGCCAGGTCACGGAGCTCTGGGTGATGATGGTGCCCGGATGGTAGATGTTCCAGGCCAGGTTCATGGTCTGGCTGAGCTGGTAGGTCAGGGTCACCACGTCGGAGGCCCCGGAAAGGAGCGGGGTCGTCATCACGTCGGTGATGCGGAAGAGGTTGACCGGGAACAGGGCCGTGGTGGTGGAGACCTTGGCCGGGAACATGGGGTCCGCGGCGGTCAATTGGATGAGGTAGGTCCCGGAGGTGATGACGAGTCCGCTGTTGTCCGTGGGATCGGACCAGACCTCCTGGTTGAGGAACAGGCCGGGCCGCAGGTCCTTCTCCACCAGGGTCTTGACGAGCCTCGCGCCCGATGAGTCGTAGACCTTCAGCGTGACGATCGCCTCCCGCGACAGGGTGTACTTGAAGTAGAACGGGTTGACCCCGGCCACGGACGGGCTCGAGCCGATGACGGTCGAAGCCGGGGTGACCTGGGTGATGCCCACGAGGCTGCGGACCACGGGCAGGGCGCCGACCTTGGCGACCGAGGTCCAGATGCGCCGGTCCGCGGCGGCCCCGCCGAAGGGGACGCCGTTCTGGGAGGCCAGGGAGCCGTAGAGGATGAAGATGTAGTCACCGTCCGGCAGGGCGTTGCCGTAGCGGTCGGTGCCGTCCCAGAAGCTCACCACGTCCATCCGGGACATCTTGGACTCCACGACGCGACGCAGGGGCTCGATCGCGGCCCCGGCGCAGGAGTCGAGCCTGGGCTGGAAGTCCTTGGGGGGCCTCGAGGGGTCCGCGACCTGGTCGAGCGCCGACTCGTTGACGCGGTTCAAGGCGTTGTTGCAGAACTGGGTGTTGGGCGGGTAGATGTCGATGTAGACCGTGGCCGGCTCGGTCAGGACGTAGGTGAGCGTGGCCAGGTGCGTGGACCCGCCGAGAAGCGGCATGGTCCTCAAGTCCGTGACGTGCAGGGGGTCGAGCCCGATCTCCCGCGTCGTCTGGTAGGAAAGGTCCCGGCCGAACTGGTCCACGGAGAAGGCCTCGAAGGTCACGAGGTAGTTGCCCGGAGGCATGAGGTCCCCGTTGTCCCCACGGCCGTTCCAGGAGTCGCCGTTGAGGAGGGTGCCCGACGGCATCCCCTCGCCCATCCTGGGCAGGCCCGGGACCACGTGCCGGACCGGCGTCGGGCTGCCGCCGGGAAAGACGTCCACGGCGTTGAAGATATCGATGTACATCGTCGCGTCCTTGGTCAGGCGGTAGGAGAAGTTGTAGGGCTCGGCCTGGACGCCCGTGATCCGGCCCACGATCGTTGGCGAGGCAGCGATGACGTGCAGGTTGGTCACGTCCATGGTGATCGGCTTCTGCGGGAGCAGGATGTTGTTGGAGTCGAGCGCGGTGCCCGAGGGGTAGGTGCGCTCGGCCGTGATCGTGATGTTGCCCACGGCGTCGTTCTGGGTCTGGACCTTGGCCTTGACGCGAAAGCCGTAGGTGCCGTTGGTCTTGCCGAGCTCCCCCTGGATGTTCTGGGCGCCGTCCCATGCCACGCAGACAGGGCTCATGACCGCGGTGCCGATCTGCATGGTGCCCGGGTTGTCGATGAAGTAGGACTTGACCGGCGGGGCCTCCTGCGCGTTGTTCTGGTTCTGGCCCGCCACGAACTTGAAGATCTCCACGATGAGCTCGTTGACGGTGATCGCCGCGGTCTCGGTGTTGGTGTACTTGAGGGCAGTGCAGAGGAAGACCTTCGCGTTGCACACGTTCCAGCCGATGGTGCCGGACTGGCTGGCCGGCTGGCGGAAGTTCCCGCCCGAGGAGTACCAGCACGTGGCGCGGTAGTCGGACTCGAACTCGATGCGCGGGTCGTTGGAGATGTTGCCGCAGCCCGGCTGGAGCGTGTCGGCCCAGCCGTCGACTCCGGCGCCGGGGATGGTCGCGCTGAAGCCGTCGCCTGAGTTCAACAGACAGTCGGCGAAGGGCGCGGAGCCGTAGGTCGTGGACGCGGGGCAGCGGAACTTGATGCCGACCGAGTTCGCCTCAGGGGGCACGTAAGCGCAGCTCGGGCCCACCATGACATAGACGCTGTCGATGCTCATGTCGGTCGCTCCGGCCGGGGCGGGAAGGCCCGAACCGAGGAGGCCGGCCGAGAACACGACGGTCGCGATCCGACGCCATTGAATGGTCACGGAATTGCTCTCCATGGAAGCCTCGGAATAAATCTACTCAAATGGTGTTGCCCTTTTATTAAGGAAGCGGTCGCCGCTGTGTCGTTCATGGCAAGTCAATACCGGTACCGCACCAACGCGTGCCCTGGCCGGTCCATGGAAGGCCCGGCCAAGGCCCAGACCTCTTTGCCGCTCACGGCCGCCGCGGCCACGGGCTCGGAGAGCTCGGACCGGGACCAGACCCGGAGACGCTCGGCCTTGAGCTCCAGGATGACGAGCTCCTTGGCCCGGGAATCGAAGACCCAGAGCCGGCCGTCCACGAACGCCATGGCCGCGGGCACGAGCTCCGCGTCGGCCGGGACCGGGAAGAACTCGGGGCCCTCTCCCTTCTGCCGGTAGATCGACTGGGTGGCGGCGTCGTAGACCCAGAGCGCCGAGCCGTCGAACGCCAGGGCCGCCGGGGCCGCTCCCGGCGCGGGCAGGGACCCGAGGACCTCCTCTGGCCGGCCGGGCCGGTGCTTGATGAGCCGCGCCTGGGCGGAGTCCACGGACCAGAGCGCCGAAGGGCTCGACGCGAGCGCGCCCGGGTGGAAGGCGCCGAGTCCCTTGGGCGAGGCCCGTCCGGAGGAGACCCGCAGGTCCTTGGGGTCGAAGGAGACGAGGTCCCCGCCCCATTGCGAGAACCAAAGCTTCTCCCCGTCGAAGGCCATGCCCGTGGGGTTGTCGAGGGTCACGGGGGAGACCGAGACCGCCTTCAGGCGCGGCCGGCTGAAGTGCAGCCAGACCGGGACCGCGGCCAGCAGAAGGACCCCGGCCAGGGCGAACTTCAGGCCCTTCTTGACGCGGCGGGCCAGGTCCTGCCGCCGGCCCGGCAGGTCGAGGGCGCCGATGCGGTCCAGGACGCCGACCACGGAGGCCAGACGCGCGGAGGTCTCCGAGGACTCGCGCAAGGAGGTGTTGATCTGGGAGACGAACGCGACGTGCTTGGACTCCTGGCCCTGGATCTCCGCCTGCCACGACTCGCGCTCCTTGCGCAGGGACGTCTCCCAGGACTCGATCTCCTTGCGCTGGCCCTCCCAGGTCGAACGCTCCCGGTCCCAGAGCTCCCTCCACTGGCTCCGCTCTTCCTCCCAGATGTTGCTGAGCTCCTTGAAATGGGTCTCCAGGTCCGCGACCTTCTTGAGGGCCTGGACGCGCTCCTTCTCGGTCTCCTCCCGGAGCTGGCGCTCCCTGATGAGCTCGGCCAGGGTCTTCTCCAGAGCGTTCTTCGCCTCCTTGAGGCTCCCATTGAGCTTCCCGACCTCGGCGTCGCCCGCCGCGGTCCTACCCTCGAGGCGCTCCGCCCGGACCTGGGCCTCCTTGAGGTCGAGCAGGTATTGCTGCTCCCTGCGGTGCGCCTCCTCCTGGGTCTTCATGGCGCGGAAGGACTCCGCGGCGAGGCGCTGGCGCGTGGCGTCGAGGAGGGCGTCGAGGCCGCGCCGCTCCTCCTCGAACCTGGCCCGCTCGGCCTCGAGGGCCTTCATCCCGGCCTCGAGCTTGGCGCGGGCCTCGAGGACCTCCCCGACCACGATGCCCTCCTCCCGCTCGAGACGGCGGCTGAGCCGGGCGGTCTCGGCATCGAGGGCCGCGATCCTCTCCCGGCAGGCCGAAAGCGCCCGGTCCTTGGCCTCGAGGAGCTGGGCCCAGCCCTGCTCCTTCTGGCGCTGGGAGCGTTTGAGGAGGTTGAGGGCGTCGGTCTTGAGGTCGTCGAAGGAGGATGCGTCCGGGGGCGCGCGGAAGGTCTCCGGCGCATGGCCGCTCCCGACCTTGGCCCAAAGGCCGTCGAGCTCCCGCTGAAGTTCCTCAGGTGTCATGTCGATGTCGTAGGCGCGCCATCAAGCTACGGGAAGTGTAGCAGGAAGAAGCCGGGAATCAATATCCGAAATGTTAAATGTCGCCACGGACGGGCTACCGCGAGCGCAGCAGCCGCAGGAGCTCCTGGTGGGCCGGCCCGAGGTCCGCGCCGCTGTCCTTGTACTGCCGCAGGACCACCCGGACCCGCTCGGTCAAGACGGCCGCGGGCGCGCCGCCGGCCTTGAGGGCCTCGTAGGAGCCCCACTCCTCGTCGAACTTCTCCTGCGGGGTCCGCTCCGTCCTTTTCTTGAGCTGCTGGTAGGAATCGGAGGCCTTCTGGTGGCGCGCGCCCATGTCCCGGAGCTTCTCCTTGAGCTCCCGCTCGGAGGCCGTCTTCTCGGAGACCTCCCGGCGCAGGTCGTCGATCTCGCGGCGCTGGTCCTCGACCTCGGCCTCGAACTTCCACTTCTTGATCTCCCCGGCCTCGAGCGCGCCGGTCAGCTCGTCGCGGATGCGGGACTCCTCCTTGAGCAGACGCTCGTACTGCCGCTCCGGGGAGGGCTCGCCGAAGCGGAACATCAGGGACAGGGCGTGGTTCAGGTCCGGGCTCGGGTCGTTGAACGGGATCGTCATGGCGTAGTCGAACTGGGCCCCGAAGATCCTCCAGCCCAGGCCCGCGTTCCAGGACCGCATGCGGTCCCCGAGGCTCAGGCCCGTGCGCGCGGCGAAGGACCCCCACCGCGGGGTGGAGGTCCAGTATTCAAGCCCCCCGCCGAGGCTCGAGGAGGGCTGGTGGGTCGCCGAGGGCTCCCTCTTCGTGAAGTCCAGGGCCCAGACGAAGTTCCGGGCCGTCTCCGCGACGCCGAACTTGAAGGTGAAGGGCACGCGGTCGCCGGAGACCTTGGGGCCGTTGACGTTGAGGAACGACAGCCCGAAGGAGAGCTTCTCGCCCACGCGATGGTGGAAGCCCACGTCGAAGGACGGCGTCAGCTCCCCCCCGCCGCTCTCGAGGGTGCGGGTCAGGAACTTGACGCTCGCTCCCATGTTGAACTGGCTGTTCTCCCATTCCACGAAGCCGCGGGTGCCGTAGCTGAAGTGGAACACCCTGTCCAAGGCGTAGCTCTCGTGGTCGGTGTAGATCCAGGCGAAGCCGAAGGTGCCGTTGGCGTACTCCCGCCGCAGGGGGAAGGCGGCCGCCAGGCTGATCTGGTCGAGGTCCACCGCCCCGGCCGGGATGTAGAGCTGACGCAGGTAGTTCACCCCCGCCTGATGGGTGCGGACCTGGCCGAGCGCGGCCGGATTGTACTCGATGGACGAGAGGTCGTCGTTGACCGCGGTGAAGGCGCTGCCCATGGCGATGGCGCGCGCCGAGAAGCCGCTCTCCTCGAAAGCGGCGTGCACGGCCGGCGGCAGGGACGCGGCCAGGGCGAGCACCGCGCAAAGACGGCGCATGTTCCTCACGCCCCCAGAGTGTAGAAAAAGCTTGTTGCGAAAAGATTCCGTTCCCGGGAACCCGGGCGATCGGTCCGCTCGGCAGAGCCTCCCCGGACAACGACGAAACCGGCTCCTCCATGGAGGGGGTGCCTCCCTTGGTTCTTTGTTCTAGTGCAACAGACGGTCCCAACGGAGCGATTAAAGACAGCCATTCGGAGAAGCGTTGCTTCAGAACAACGGACCACGGCGGACCCTCTCAATGAGACTCAGCTTCCAGGCCAACCGGACATGAGCTGAGGATGGGAAACCTCCCCGATTCCGGACAGCTCTGGCTGCGTGCATGCTCAGGGGATGAGAATTGGCCAGAATAGTGGCCGATTCCTGCCGGGACGACACCGCTGGCATCGCCGCCTATCGCCAGGATCTCAGGGGAAGGGAGGGGTCGACGCCGGCAGCGGCCGGGACAGGGCGCCGGGAGAGCCTGAGCATGCGGCCGGCCGCGTGGGCGATCATGGCCGCGTTGTCCGTGCACAGGGACAGGGGCGGGACCGCGGTCCGCAGGCCCTGCTCCCGGAGCGCCAGGAACTTGCGCCGCAGGACGCTGTTGGCCGCGACCCCGCCGCCGAGGATGAGGTCGCGGACCTTGAAGCGCCGGGCCGCGGCCGCGGCCTTGGTCACGAGGGTGTCCGCGACCGCCTCGGAGACGCCGGCGCAGAGGTCGGCGATGCGGCCCGCGTCCGGCTTGGGCTCGTCCCGCAGGCGGTAGAAGACCGCGGTCTTCAGGCCCGAGAAGGAGAAATCCCACGACCCCGGCAGGAGCGGCCGCGGGAAGACCGCCCGGGCGGGGTCCCCGGAGGCAGCGAGCCGGTCGATGACCGGCCCCCCGGGGTAGCCGAGCCCGAGCATCCGCGCGATCTTGTCGAAGGCCTCCCCGGCCGCGTCGTCCCGGGTCCGGCCGAGGACTCGGTAGCGCCCCGGCCGCGGGGAGAGGATGAGGTCGGTGTGCCCGCCGGAGACGATGAGCGCGAGCAGCGGGCGCTCGAAAATCCCCTGAGGGGCGCCCCCGCCTGGCAGGTCCGCGGCCACGATGTGCCCCTCCAGGTGGTTGACAGGCACAAGGGGGCAGCCCCAGAGCCGGCTGAGGGTCTCTGCCGCGACCCTGCCGACGAGGAGGGAGCCCACGAGCCCCGGGCCCCGCGTGAAGGCCACGGCGTCCGTCCGGGCGACGCCCGCGTCCGCGAGGGCCCGGTCCACCACGGCCGCGATCTTCTGGAGATGCGCCCGGGAGGCGAGCTCGGGCACGACGCCGTGGAAGCGGCGGTGGAGCCGGATTTGGGAGCTCACCACGGAGGAGAGGACGCGGCCCCCGGCCACGACGGCAGCCGCGGTCTCGTCGCAGGAGGTCTCTATCCCAAGCACGACCGGCTCACGCCGGTCGTGCTTGGAAAGTCGCTTCATCAAATCGTTCCTTCTCCGTTGCATCCATCAGCCTTCGCGGCCCAGGTAGCCCAGGTGCCAGGCTTCGAGTGCGGTCAACCCTCCGCGGCTAAGCCTGGCACCTCCTCAAGGCGCGATTAGAGGCTCTTCAGCGCCTCACGCGCCTTGAGGAGTTCCACCGCGCGGTCGAGCGCCTCGTCCCGGACCATCTCCTCCTTCCTGACCATGGAGCGGGGCTTGCGGTCCTTGGAGTAGATCATGTCCCACTGCGCGTAAAGGCGGCTCTCGTTCTCCCGCGACACGGGAACGAGGATGTCCGGGACGATGCCGCCGGTCTTCGTCTTCTCGTCCCGGTGGATCATGCGGCCCGCGGGGGTGTAGTAGCGCGCCACGGTCAGCCTCAGGCCCGAGCCGTCCGCCAGGGGGATGACGGACTGGACGCTGGCCTTGCCGAAGGTCCGGGAGCCCACGATGAGGGCCCGCCGGTGGTCCTGGAAGGCGCCGGCGAGGATCTCGGAGGCGGAGGCGGACCCCTCGTTGACCAGGGTGACGATGGGGAGCTCCGCGAAGGAGGCGTCGGCCCCGGTCCGGTACTCCTGGGGCTTGTCGAGCTTGCGGCCCCGGGTGGAGACGACGAGCTTGCTGTTGCCGATGAAGAAGGAGGCGACGTCGATCGCCGCGGAGAGCAGGCCCCCGGGGTTGTTGCGCAGATCGAGGATGAGGCTCTTCATCCCACCCTTCTTGAGCGAGGCGAGCGCCGCAGCCGCGTCGTCGACGGTCCGGGCGTTGAAGTCCGTGATCCTCATGTAGGCGACGTCCCCCTCCATGGGCCAGGACTGGACGCTCTCGATCTTGATGGTCTCGCGCGTCAGCGTGAAGACATGGGACATCCAGGGGCCGTCCTTCTTGGAGCCCTCCGACGGCCCGCGCATGACCAGGAGCTTGACCTTGGTGCCGGGGCGGCCGCGGAGCCTCTTGAGCGCCTCGCTCAGGGTGATGTCCTGGGTGGGCTCGTCGTCGATCTCGGTCATGCGGTCGTTGGGGAGGATGCCCGCGCGGTAGGCGGGCGACCCCGGCAGCGGGGTGACCACCGTCAGCCAATCCTCCTTGATGCCGAGCCTCAGGCCCAGCCCGCCGAACTCGCCTTCCGTGTCCGACTTGAGCTCCTTGTGCAGCTCGGGATCGAGGAACTGCGAGAACGGGTCGAGCGTCGCCACCATGCCCTCGGCGGCGCCGTAGACCAGCTTCTTGGCCTCGGGTTCGTCGACGTAGTTCTGCTGGATGTAGTCCAGGACGTCGACGAGAAGCTTCATCCGTTCGTAGGTGTCGTCTGCGGCCGCGGCCGCGGGCGAAGGCTTCGGGACGGCCTGCGCCGGTTCGGCGGCAGCCGCCGGCGCGCCGCACAGGAATGCCGCCGCGGCAAGGGTCCTCAAGGCTGTCTTCATCATCGGTCTCCTATCCTCCTCACTCACCGCTCCTGGAGCCACAGCAGGGGATCCGTCGCCCCAAGGCCGCTGCGGACCTCGAAATAGAGCCGTCCGGCCCCTGCCGCGGCCAGGGTCTCCCCTGCCGCGACCCGGTCGCCCTTCTTCTTCAGGGCGCTGCCGAGCTCCCCGTAGACCCCGAAGAACCCGTCGTGGCTGACGATGAGCACCAGCCCGTAGGAGCGGAACGGCCCGGCGAAGATCACGGACCCCGCGGCCACGGCGCGGACCGGGGCGCCCTCGGCGGCCTCGACGCGGATGCCCTGGCTGATCACCGGCGAGCCGGTCTTGGGGTCCTTCTGCCTGCCGAAGCGGCTGAGCACCTTCCCCTCCACGGGCCAGGGCAGGGAATGCTTCGCCGCTCCGATGGAGGCCGAGGGGGAGGCCGCCCTGCTCAGGCGCGTGATGGACTCGATCATGCGCTGGAGGGCCCGGGCGGACTCCTCGAGCTCGGCGGCCCTGCCGATGGCCGCCCGGGTCTTCTCCTTGAGGCCCTCGGCCTCGGCCTGCTTGCCCAGGAACTCGGACTCCTTCTGCCTCTTCTCCACCGCGGCCTTGGCCTGGGCGCCCGTGAGCCGGCGCTGGGACTCCCGCTCGGCCGCCTCGAGCCTCGAGGTCTTCGCGGCCGCGCCGCCCAGAGCCGTCAGCAGGGCCGCCTTCTCCACGATGGCCCCGCGAAGCAGGCGATCCCGCCACAGGCTCCGCGGGCCAAAGCCGGCGGCGCCCGACATCCGGTCCATCATGTAGCGGGACGCCTCGTCCGCGAGCAAGGAACGCCACAGGCCCTCGGCGCTCTTGAGCGCTCCAAGACGCGAGCGCAGGTCCCGGCGCCGGCTCTCGGTGCGGTCGAGGTCCCCCTGGACGGAGGAGAGCCTCCGGCGCGCCCGGTCCGCCTCCGCCTCGAGCCGGTCGGCCTCCCGCCGCGCGGATTGTTCGGCCTTGCGGAAAGCCTCGATGTCGCGCCGCGTCTCCTGAAGCTCGCGCTGAATGGGGCCTAGCTCCTTGCGTTTGGACTCCGCGGCCGGGGCGGCCGCGGCCGCCGGGACCCAGAGGAGCGCCCCCGCCAGCCCGGCAGCAAGGAGGATCATCCCGGACCCTGCGGCTCCGAACGGGGAACGCGGGGCCGGGACGCCACGAGCGCCCAGGCCGCGCCGGCGCACGCCGCTGCCCAGAGGAGGATCTGCCAGGTCTTCGGCGCGTCCCACCACAGGGCGTGCTTGCGCATCGGCAGGGCCAGGAGAAGTGCGAAGCCCTCTCCGGCGGCCGCGCCGAGCCCCGTCCAGAGGGTCTCGAGAGGGGCGCCGGCCCTCCCGAACCAGAGCCCCCCCAGGACGGCGAGGGCCGCCGCGGTCAAAGAGGCGTGGACCGCCAGCCCGATGAAGTGCCCGTAGAACCGCGCGTGCAGGATCGCGGAGGCGGCCGACACGGGGTACCTCACGTCCACGACGTTCTCGGAGGAGTAGGCTTCGGCCACGGTCTGGGGGAGGCGGGCGATCCCGTCCGGAGCGAGCGTGAGCTCGACCGCGGCCGGCAGAGGGTTCTCGCCCACGAGCGCGACAGAGTCGAAGAGCTCGGGGTCCTCGCGCTTGAGGGCCGCGAGGGAATCCTCGGGCGCGACGAAACGCGCATCCGTCACGTCGGGCAGGGCCCGGAGCCTCTCCTCCTCCACCTTCCAAGCGCCCCCGGCCGCGCCCGCGTCGCGCTTGAGGAAGGCGAGCACGCGGAACTCCTTGAGGGCGCTCTGCTCGAACGCGCGGCAGTGAGCCTCGAGGAGGAGGAGCGCCCCGCCGGTGAAGCCCAGGACGAGGCCGAGAGAGAAGAATGCGGCGAGACGCTGACGCGTCGACGGAGCGGGCACTATTGCTGTCGGTACGGATTGAGGACCTGCAGGAACCGGAACAGCCCCAGGCTCAGCGGCGAGAGCAGCACGAGCAGGGTGGCGGCCACGAGCAGGGGCGAGCGCGAGAAGACGAAGCTCAGGAACCCGCGCCGCTCCGCGGCGCCGGCCTGCGCCGGCGCGCCGGCGTCAGGCGAGGAGGCGATCTTGACGACGCCATTGAGGCCGAGCGCCTTGGAGATGTTGCGCACCGGGATGCTGCCGGACACCACGATGACGGCGTCCTTGCCGCCCGGGACCTCCTGGTAGCCGATCGTCCGCTTGAGGTCGAACCCGGTCTCCGACCCGAGGCGGCCGAGGATGCCGGCGTAGACGCTCCCCGCGCCGGTGTCCGCGGGCGCTCCGCCCCGCCCCCTCGGGACCCTGATGCCGATGAGGATGTCGGTCGCGGCCTGCGTGCCGTAGGAGGGGCGGGCGGTCCGGGGCTCGATCTCGAGCATGGCAACGCCGGGAACGCGCATGGCCGCGGCGATCCGGTCCGAGGGGATCCAGCCCCGGACGCTGACGCGGTCCGCGACCGCGTCCCTCATCGTGTCGTCGAAACGGGGGTCCTGCCGGAACCCAGCGACCCTACCCAGCTCGGCCAAGGCGTCCTGCTGGACGGCTTCGGGATCGGACGCGAGCAGCTCGGCCAGCGCCGCAGGCTGAGCCGCGGCAGGAGCCGCGGCGGGCGGGACCGGGGCCGCGTCCGCGGAGGCCGCGGGAGAGGAGGGCGCCGGACGGGCCTTGGCGAGGTCGAGCTCGAAGCGCACGAAGAGCTCGCCGACCTTGCCTTCGGCGCCCGGCACGGAGAACGGCTCGACGAGGAAGGGCTTGCGGGCTTCGGGGACTTGGGCCGCAAGGGCCGGCTGGGAGGCCTCTCCGCCGGCCTTCGGCGCGGACGCGGCTTCAGGGTCGGGGACGTTCGACGGCAGGGAGAGCGGCGTGCCGTCCCAGAGGGAATAGAGGGAGCCGTCCTCGGCCTCAGCCGCCTCCTTGGCCGCAGCCGTTGCCGCGGTCCCGGCCTGGCCGGAAGCCGGAGCGCCGGCCCCTGCCTTGGCGGCGGACGCGGACTTGCCGCTCGCTGGGTTCGCGGTAAAATCGCGGCGCTGCGCCGGGGCCCGGGCCGCCGGCCGATAAGCGGGCGGCGGGGAAGCCGAGGCCGGGGCGGGAGAGGCGACGGCGTCGCGCGCGGGCTCGATGGGCGCCGCCGCGGGCTTGCCGTCGGACCCGATGGGGCCGAAGGTGCCCTGCCCTCCATCCTGGCGGGAGGCCGTCTCGATGAAGCCCGCCGCGCTCCCGGTGGGCTGGGCATGGCTCGAGCCTGGCTCGCCGATGTACTTCACGCTGAAGCCGCCCTTGCCTCCGCCGGTCTTGGCCGGCTGGGTCTGGCCTTGGGAGCCTGGGGCCGCTCCGGCGTTCAGCGAGGCAAAAAGAAGGGAAAACAGGACGAGATAGAGAGGGGAACGCATGATTTATTGTACCACACTTTTTTCCCAGCGGAACAAGTCCGGATCAGGCGCGGCAGGAGGCCCGCAGGCCCGCGCGCGCCAGGGCTCCCAGGACGGCTCCGAGCGCGGCGGCCGCGAGAGAATGCGTCAGCGTCTCCGTCCAGGGGACGCCGAGGTCGCAGGCCCTCAGGATCAGGCTCGCGGGGCCGAGGAGGCCGGCCAGAAGCCAGGGCCTCGGGTCAGCGGGGAGCCCGGGCCTGCCTTGGGCCGCTCCAACCTCCGCGGCGTCGCGGCGCGACCAGCCCCGATCCACGAACGTCAGCGCCGCGAGCAGGCAGGGCCACCCCGCCAGCACCTCGCGCCACCGGCCGGGGAGCCACCATCCCGCCCCGTTGTCAAGGGAGAGCGCGTCGAGGACCCAGGCCGCGGCGCGTGCGCCCGGGTCGGCGCCGGCGTCGACGCAGAGGTACGCCGCGGCTCCCAGCAGGAGCGCTCCGGCCAGGAGCCTGGGCGTCAGGGGGCTCCGCCAGGCCCGGGCGAGCCCGGTCCAGGGAGGAGGCCAGAGGCTCACGGCGCCGAGCGTCAGGGGCCCGGCCAGGGCCCAGGCCCGCCAGGGAGCGTCGAGCGAGGGGCCGGCGGCCTGGGCCGCGAAGCGCGCCGCAAGCCCCGCCAACGCCGCCACGCCCCAACAGGCCGCGAGGCCCGCCGCGAACTCGAGCACCGGAGAGCCCAGTGGGACGCGATGGCGGACGAGCGGACGAGCCCCCTTGAGCGCGGCCAGCGCGCAGCGGGCCGCCAGCAGGGGACCGGCCAGCGCGATGAGCCCGAACGCGAGCTTCCCGGGCCACTCCCAGGAGGCGTCCGGCCGGCGGGGGACGGACGCCGGATCCCTCGGCCAGCCCCTGCTCCTGAGGGACCGGAGGACCTCCCGGAGCGCCGCGACGTTCTCCTCCACGCCCATGCCGGGGGAGAGCCTCCAGACCACGAGCCGGTCCGGCCCGGAATGGACCAGCCGCAGGATCCTCCCGACCGGATCCCCTGCGGACGCCGAGACGGACTCCATCCTTCGGCCGGCCACGATGGCCGCACCGCCGGGCTCCGCGAGCGCCGGGGCCAGCCCCATGCCGGAGAGCTCTTTCGTCGCGTCCAGGGCGATCCCGGCCGGCAGGGAGGCCCAATCGAAGGAATCCGGGAACTCCAGGAAGAAGAATCCGCCCGCGGCCGAGGTCGAGACAGCCGTGCCCGCGGCCCGGGCGCTCGCCGCCACCCGGAGCAGGGTCCCCGCGTCGCGGACCCAGAGGGTGCCCGGCCGCATCCGGGCGCCCGGAGCCACCAGCCCCATCGCCCCCCATTTTTCCCATTCCGCCCGGGAGAAGCTCAGGATCCTGCCGTCCGCGGCGAGGTCGGAGAGACGCTCCCCGGGCATGAGCGCGGCGGAGACGCCGAGCGCCTGAAGGCGCCGCCACAGCTCCGAGGATGGGCAGCCGGTCCGGCCGCTGAGGATGGCGACGTCCCCCGCGGGCACGGCCAAGACCGCGCCCGCAGAACGGTCGAGCGACGCGTTCCAAAGACCGAGCCCCGCGGCGAGGACCGCGCCGCAGAGGAGAGCGAGGACGGCGGCGGCCCGGCCCGGCGCCGGGCTCACCGGGACTGCGCCAGCCTGCGGCTCCGCTGGTAGAGGTCCGCGTAGATGGACGCGGACCGGTCCCACGAGCAGTCCGCCTCCATGCCCGCCAGGACCCGGGCCTGCCAGCGGTCCCGGACCGCGTAGGCGTCCAGCGCCCGGTCGACGGCCCGCCCGAGGTCCTCGGCGTCCTCGGGCGCGGCGAGGAACCCGTTGGCCGGCCGGACCTGCCGGGAGCCGGGGTCGGCGGGGGTCTCCTCCTCGAAGACCGTGTCGGCGAGCCCCCCCGTGCGGCTGGCCACGGGCACGGCGCCGTAGCGCATCGCGATCATCTGCCCGAGCCCGCAGGGCTCGAAGCGCGACGGCATCAGGAAGATGTCCGACCCGGCGTAGATCAGGTGCGCGAGCGGCTCGTCGAACTCGGGGTGGTAGAAGACCGACTTCGGGTGGGCCGCCGCGAAGCGCGTGAGGAGCCCGGCCAGCTCGGCGTCCCCCACCCCGAGGATCGCGACCTGGCAGCGCCCGAGGCGGCCCTTGAGCGCCGCCACGGCCAAGTCGAGCCCCTTCTGCCGGTCGAGGCGCGAGACGACCCCGACCAGGGGCGCGTCCGGCCGCGGATCGAAGCCGCAGCGCGTCTGGAGCGCGGCCTTGCAGGCCGCCTTGCCGGCCGCGAAGCTCCCCGCGGAGAAGCGCTTGGGCAGGTGCCCGTCCGTCTGGGGGTTCCAAAGGTCGTGGTCCACGCCGTTGAGCACGCCGAAGAGCGTCTCCGCGCGGCCGGAGAGGATGCCCTCGAGGCCGAAGCCCCGCTCCGCGGTCTGGATCTCGCGCGCGTAGGTCGGGCTCACCGTGGTGATCACTTCCGCGGCCGTCAGCCCGGCCTTCAGGAAGCCGAGGTTCCCGTAGTATTCCATCAGCTCCGGCCTGAAATCCGCGGCCGCGAACCCGGTCAGGGCGAAGGCCTCGGGAGGGAACACCCCCTGGTAGGCGAGGTTGTGGACCGTCAGCATGGTCGAGGCCCCGGCCAGGCACGGCTCACGCTGGTAGACCCGCTTAAGGTACGGGGCGATGAGCGCTGCCTGCCAGTCGTGGAGATGGACGACGTCGGGGCGGAACCCCAGGAGCTTGACCCCCTCGAGCACGGCGCGGCAGAACAGGATGAACCTCCGGGCGTTGTCGGGGTAGTCCTTCCCGCCCGAGCCGTAGAGGTCCGGCCGGTCGAAGGACTCCGGGTGCTCCACCAGGTAGACGGAGACGGACCGCCACTGGGCGTAGCGGAGGCTCACGGTCACGGACTCGTGCGCGAGCGGGACCTCGAGGGACCGCGCCATGCCCCCGGCGATAAGGCCGGACTCGACACAGCGGTAGCGCGGCAAGAAGAGGCAGACGTCGTGCCCGTCCATGCCCAGCCGCTGGGACAGGGCGCCGACCACGTCCGCGAGGCCCCCCGTCTTGCAGAAGGGGACGGCCTCGCTAGCGACCTGTAGGATCTTCATCCCTGGAGGCGTCGGGCCAGATGACCGGGCGGGGCTCGGAGGACTCGTCCGGGACGCCGGCGGAGCCGGCCTCGGCTGGAGCCTCGGCCGGAGCCTGCGCCGGGGGCGCCGCCGCAGCGTCGACGGGGACTTCGGAGCCGGCCGGCGCGTCCGGCGCGTCCAGCGCCGCGGATGGCTTGGCCGCGAAGCTCTCGAGGGAGGGCAGATCCGCGATGTCCTTGAGGCCGAAGCGGCGCATAAAATCCGGGGTCGTGCCGTATTCCAAGGGCCGGCCCACGGTCTCCTTGCGGCCGACGACCTGAATGAGGCTGCGTTCCATGAGGGTCTCGAGGGACGCGATGACCTCGACCCCGCGCACGTCCTCGATCTCCGCGCGGGTGATGGGCTGCTTGTAGGCGATGATCGCCAGGGTCTCGAGGCTGGCGGTGGAGAGCTTGAGGGTCATGCGCTCCGTGAACAGCCGCCGGACGAACGGGGCGAAGCGCGGCCGGGTCGCCATCTGGAACCCCTGCGCCACCTCCATGACCTGCACCGCGGAAGACCGCCCCTCGAACTCGGCGCGGATCTCCCCCACCAGGGCCTCCACCCTGGGCGGGTCCTTGACCCCGGTCAGGGTGCAGAGCTCCTTGAGGGTCAGAGGGCGGTCGGTGATGAAAAGCAGCGCCTCCAGCGCGGCTTTCAGCTCGACGTCTTCCATGGCGCCCATTATAGCACAGGCGCCGTCCGCTTGAAGACGACGATGCGGCCGAAGGCCCGGTCCTGCCGGGCGCATATCTTCTCGAGCTTGATGAGCTCGAGCAGGGCGAGGAAGCAGCTGATGATCCCGCGGCGCTTGCGCTCGCCGCCGAAGATCTCCTCCCAGGTCACCTGCAGGCGCGTCTCGAGCAGACCGAGGATCTTCGCCATCTTGTCCTCGATGGGGAACTCCTCGCCGACGAACTCCTGGTGGGTGTCCTCGCAGCGCGCCAGCACGTCCTGGAGGGCGCCGAGAAGCTCGAGGAAGCCGATGCTGAGGGTCTTCTCGGAGTCCTCGAACCTGGGCTCGCCCCGGTAGTGGATGTCCCGGTGCTCGGCGGCCCTGGCGTCGAGGGCCTTGGCCGCCTCCTTGAACTTCTGGTACTCGAGGAGCCGCGAGACGAGCTCGGCCGCCGGGTCGGGGCCCTCCTCGCCTTCCTCCTCCTGGCTCGGCAGGAGCGCCCGTGATTTGATGGCCAGCAGGGTCGAGGCCATGACCAGGAACTCGCCCGCCACCTCCAGGTTGATCTCCTTCATCAGGTCCAGGTACTCGAGGTACTGCCCGGTGATGCGGGCGATCGGGATGTTGTGGATATCGAGGTCGTCCTTCTTGATGAGAAAGAGCAGAAGGTCGAGCGGCCCCTCGAACATCTCCAGGCGGACTTCGTAGGCGGCCATCAGGGCGCCAGCCTCATGGCCCGCCGCACCCGGTCGAGCGTGGCGGACGCCGCCTTCCGGGCCCGGGAGCTGCCGGCCTCGAGGATGCCGTCCACGGCCTTGGCGTCGAAGGAGGCGCGCCGGGTCCGGAACTCGCCGAA
>JBAZSR010000030.1:25008-26311 GCA_041662295.1 Elusimicrobiota bacterium
GTCCTTCTTGCAGGCCACGCACCCGATGCGGCCCGCGCGGCACTCCCCGACCTTGGCCTCCCAATCCGGGTTGTAGAGCCTCTGCAGGGCGCAGACCGAGCACCCCGGCGGGTTCTCGGGGCAGGGGTCGGGATGCCCCGGGTCGTTGGCCCGGATCTTCGTCGGGTCCGTGTACATGCCCATGACCTTCTTCCTGAGGGCCTCGGGCTCCTCGAAGATGTTGATCGTGTTGCCGTAGGACTTGGACATCTTGCGGCCGTCCGTGCCGAGGAGCTTCGGGATCTCGGTGGGCATGGCGCGCGGCTCGGTGAGCACCGCGCCCCCGCCTCCATAGAGCACGTTGAAGCGCCGGGCGATCTCCCGGCTGAGCTCGAGGTGCGGCAGCTGGTCCTGCCCGACGGGCACGAGGTCCGCTCCGTAGATGAGGATGTCCGCGGCCTGCAGGACCGGGTAGCCGAGGAACCCGTGGGTCCTGAGGCTCTCGTCGGCAAGCGCGCCCTCGTCCGCCGACTCCTGCTTGGGACCGGCCTTCCCGTCGACCGCGGCGCTGTGCTTGGTCTTGGAGAGTTCCTGGAGCTGCTCCTTCCAGGTCGGGTTGTTCTCCAGCCACGACAGCGGCGTCACCATGGACAGCAGGAGGTAGAGCTCGGCATGCTCGGCCACGCGCGACTGCCGGAAGATGACGCACTTCTCCGGATCGAGCCCGGCGGCGAGCCAGTCGAGGACCATCTCCCGGACGCTGTCCTCGAGCTCCGAAGTCCGGTCGTAGGCCGTGGTCAGCATGTGCCAGTCCGCGACCATGAAGTAGCACTCGCACTCGTCCTGGATGGCGACCCACTTCCTCAGCGCGCCCCAGAGGTTCCCCAGGTGGAGCCGGCCGGTGGGCCGCATGCCCGACATCACGATCTTTCGTTTCATGGTCATGCGAGCCCCAGGACCCTGGTCAGCAGGATGAGGAAGATGTTGGAGGGGACGGCCACGAGGTAGCGGAGGACCCCGGTGAAGAGCAGGGCCATGATGATGGCCACCCCGAAAGGCGCGTGCCGCTCGTACGACAGGCTCCACTCGAGGGGCAGGAGTCCCGCCAGGATCTTGCTCCCGTCGAGCGGATGGACCGGGATCAGGTTGAAGAAAGCCAGGGCCAGGTTGATCTGCAGCGCGAAGCCCAGTGCCCGGAAGAGCGTCGCCGTGGTCCCCGGGAAGACCGGCGGCAGCGCCAGCAGGAGACGCAGGACCAGGGCCGCGGCCACGCAGAGGATGAGGTTCGAGACGGGCCCGGCCGCGGCGACCTGCACAAGGCCCT
>JBAZSR010000031.1:0-25350 GCA_041662295.1 Elusimicrobiota bacterium
CAGATGAGAGATGCCAATCTCGCGAGAGAGATCTCTCTTCCTCACGACCGGACACTTCTAAAAAACGGATTACCGGACATTTCTATTCTCTTGCAACAGTGGACGTGTTCAGCCGCTTCAAGGGCGCCTGGGCACGAGCATGGCGCCCTCCAGGGACAAGACGGGCTCCCCTGTCCCGTTCATCGTCTTGACCCGGAACCGGACGACCCCCTTGCCCGCCTGCGAGCTCGACGGGCGGCTGTCGAGGATCTCGACCTCTGAGGACAGGACGTCTCCGGGCCGTACCGGCCGATGCCAGCGCAGCCTGTCGATGCCGAGCCCGACCGCGCCCTGTGTGCGGATGAGGACGCTGTCCACGAAGAGGCGCATGGTGAGGGACGCTGTGTGCCAGCCGCTGGCTGCCAGACCCTGGAACACGCTCTTCTCAGCGGCCGCGGGATCGACGTGGAAAGGCTGGGGGTCGAATTCCCTGGCGAAGGCGATGATGTTCTCGGCCGTGACCTTGCGGAGGCCGGACGTGAAGCGGGTCCCGGCGGGAAAGTCCTCGAGGTAGAGCGGGTCGGCCATCCCGCGATTCTAGCAGTTCGGCCGCCGCCCCGCTGGTTGGCCGCCCTTCTTTCATATAATCATGGCTCCATGAGCGTCCCTATGGTCCTCTCCGGCCTTTACGCTCTCGTCCTTCTCTGTCTGGCCGCGGCGGCGGCTCTCGGCTCTGGCCGCAGGCTCCTCGGTCTGTTCGGGGCCGGCCGCGTCGGCGGCGCGGAGAAATCCTGGATCGGCGCCGCTCTGGGGCTGGGCCTGCTGAGTCTTGGGACCCTGGCCTTGGCCGGCCTCTCCCTGCTTGGGACCTGGCCCATCATAGTCCTGCTGGCAGGGCTCGTCCTGTGGGGCTGGTCCGAGCTCAAGGCCGCGCTCGCTGACCTGAGGGGTCCGTTCAAGCGGCCCGTGCTGACCGGCGCGGCATGGCTTTGGGGCCTGGTCCTGCTGTGGGTGTGCCTCATGCCTCCGCACCAGTACGATTCCCTGGTCTACCACCTCGTCCTGCCCGAGACCTATGTCCGGCTGGGCCGGCTGGCATCCCCGCCGCACCTGCTCTACTCCCACTTTCCCCAGAACGGAGAGATGCTCTTCACCCTGGCGTTGGCGTTGAAGAGCGACATCCTGGCGCAGATGCTGATGTGGCTCTCCTCGGTCCTGTGCCTGGGTATGGTCTTTTCCGCGTGCCGCCGGGAACTGGGCGAGGGGCCGGCGTGGCTGGCCCTCGGGATCGGCGCCACGCACACCGCGCTCCTGCTCCTGGGCACGGTCACCTACGTCGAGCCTCTGGTGATGTTATGGACCTGCGGAAGCGTCCTGTCCCTGCAGCGCTGGCGGGTTGAAGGGGGGCGCGGCTGGCTCCTGGTCGCCGGCGCGTTCTCCGGACTGGCGCTCGGGACGAAGTACACGGCGGGCGCGACCGCGGGGCTCCTGGCCCTGGTGCCGCTCCTCTCCCCGGGCCGGCCCCGGGCGCTCGGCGACAGGCTCAAGGACTCCCTGATCTTCGCCGCAGTCGTATCCGGCCTCTTCCTGCCCTGGCTGGTCAAGAATCTGCTGACGATCGGCAATCCCGTGTTCCCGTTCCTGTATTCCTGGTTCCCCATGACCGGGGTAGGGTGGGGCGCGGACACGGCCCAGCGCTACTTCCGCATCCTCGCTGAGTACGGGCACGGGGAGAGCTGGGTCCGCGACTTCGTCACCCTCCCCTATCAGCTCCTCGTGAACTTCCAGCGCTACGGGGGGGGCATGGACGTGCTGGGCTGCCTTGGCTGGACCCTGGTTCTCGCTGCCGCTCCCGTCGGCCTGTGGCCGGCGTTGAAGGAGCGGGAGAGCGGCGGGCGGGCCTTTCTGCGCCTTCTCGCCGCCTACTGCGTTCTCCACTTCCTGGTCTGGTTCGCCACGGGCACGGTCCTGCGCTTCTTGACCGCCATCGCTCCTCTGCTGGCCTGCCTGGCCGCGGCCGGGCTCTCCCGCGCGTGGCTGGCGTCAGGGCCTTTCTTGCGGCCGGCTGTCGCGGCCGTCGGCGTGCTCCTGACCGGGGTGAACCTCGGCTATTTCCTCTATGTCCACGCCGTGTTCGAGACCGGGAAGGTCCTGCTGGGCCGCGAGAGCCGTTCGGCCTACCTGTCCCGCAAGCTGGCCTACTATCCGTGCGCGGCCTGGTGCCGGGCGAACCTCGCCCCAAATGATAGAATCCTCCTCGTGGGAGAGCAGAGGGCCTATTATCTCGGCCGCGACCATGTCGCGTCCACGGTCAACGCGCCCAACCGCTGGGTGGCGCTGGCCAACGAGGCGGAAAATCCCTCGGACCTGACAGCCAGGCTCAAGGCCGAGGGGGTCACCGCGGTCCTCTTCGTCCCGCGGGAGCTCGAGAGGCTCTTCCCGGCGCTCGGGCCGCTCACGGAGACGGGCCTCGAGAACCTCAAGGGCCTTCCGGGCGCGGAGCGTCTCCGGTTCACGGGCCCGGCCTGCGGAGTGTTCTCCCTGTGAGTCTCCAAGAGCTCTACGTCCTGTCCGTGACCACGGCCATGGCCCTCTCCTTCCTGGCCACGCCCTTGGTGCGGCTGATGGCCCTGCGGCTGGGCTGGATGGACGCGCCGACCTCATCGGTCAAGACGCACAAGGTCTCCACCCCGTGCGTGGGCGGCATCGCCATCTTCGCGGCCTTCGCCGTGACCCTCCTGCTCTTGAGGGCCTTCACCCAGTTCCCGACCGGGACCCTGCGCAGTCTGCGCGCGATCCTCCTGGGAGGGGGCTTCATCTTCTTCATCGGGCTCCTCGACGACGTCACCAAGCCCCGCGGCCTGCACTACAAGCTCAAGTTCGCGGCCCAGCTCGCCGCGGCCGCGGCCCTGGTGTACTACGGCATCCGCATCAAGTTCGTGAGCCCCGACTACCTTGGGTTCTGCCTGACCCTGCTCTGGGTCGTGGGCATCACCAACGCCCTCAATATCATCGACATCATGGACGGCTTGGCCGCGAGCCAAGCCGCCATCGCGGCCCTGGCCTTCCTGATGATCTCGCTGCCGTCCGAGGAGCTCTACGTGAATTTCGCCTCCGCGGCTCTGGCGGGCGCGGCCCTGGGGTTTCTGCCGTGGAACTTCTCCTCGAAGAGCAAGATGTTCATGGGAGACTCCGGGAGCATGATCCTGGGCTTCGCCCTGGCGGCCGTGGCCCTGGGCACGAAGTACTCCGAGGTCAACAACCTCGGCGTCTACGCCCCGCTCTTCATCCTCTTCGTGCCCATGTTCGACACGCTCTTCGTCATGTTCCTGCGCATCAGGGCCGGCCAGTCGCCCTTTCTCGGCTCCAAGGACCATTTCGCCCTGCGCCTGGAGAAGATGGGCTTCTCGCGCCACAGCGTGGTGGCCCTGGCCGCGGCGGCCGCCGTCATGATGGGCTTCTGCGCCTGGGTCGTGACCCAGATCTCGCTCAACTGGGCCCTGTGCGTCTACGGCGTGGTCGGGCTCTGGGTGCTCCTCCTCAGCCGGCACCTGGCCAAGGTCGAGATGCCCAGATGATGGAAACGGACGTTCTCATCGTGGGCGGCGGCTTGGCCGGGCTCTCCACGGCCGTCCACCTCAACAGGTCCGGGCTCTCGAGCCTCGTGGCGGAAGCCTTGGGCAAGCCCGGCGGCCAGTCCTCCTCCGAGGTCGTCAACGGCTTCACCTTTGACCAGACCGGCCACCTCCTTCATCTCCATCATCCCTGCGGCCGGAGGCTCGTGCGCTCCCTGCTGGGGAACAACTGCCGGGAGCATCGGCGCGACGCCGGCATCTTCTCCCACGGCACGGTCACGCGCTACCCCTTCCAGGCCAACACCTACGGCTTGCCCGGCCCGGTGGTGGAGGAATGCCTGGCCGGCTTCCTCGAGACCGTGCACTGGCCCGCGGCTCCGGCGTCCGATTCCTTCCGGGACTGGTGCCTGGCCCAGTTCGGCAAGGGCATCAGCCGGCATTTCATGTTCCCGTACAACGAGAAGGTCTGGCGCAGGCCGCTCTCCGGCATCACCACGGACTGGCAGGGGCCCTTCGTGCCCAAGCCCAGGCCCTCCGAGGTTTTGGCCGGGGCGCTCACGGACCAGACCAAGGCGTTCGGCTACAATGCCGCGTTCCTCTACCCGAAGAGGGGGGGCATCCAGCCCCTGGCTGACGCTCTCGCGTCCCGGCTCAAGGCCGGCCAATTGGCGCTCTCAGCCCCTGTCACGGCCGTCGACCTCGAGGAAAGGACCGCGCAGGTCGCGGGCATCGGGCTCGTGCGGTTCAAGAGGCTCGTCAACACCGCGCCCCTGCCCGTCTTCCTGGGCATGCTCCGGCGGCTCCCCGCGGCCGTGGCCGCGGCGCGCTTGCGGCTGCGCCACAACCGGGTCCTGTGCCTCAACCTGGGCGTGGCCCGGCCCAAGGTCTCGGATAAGCACTGGCTCTACTTCCCTGAGAAGAGCTTCCCTTTCTACCGCGTCGGCTTCTATCATAATTTCTCCGGGGATTTGGCGCCCAAGGGGACGTCTTCCCTCTATGTCGAAGCCTGCCGCAGGCCCGGGGAGGCCGTGAGCCTGCCCGGTCTCGAGCGCCAGTTTCTCGCGGGCCTCCGGCGCTGCGGCCTGCTCAAGGCCTCGGACCGGATCCTCGCCCGGCAGTGGGTCCCCATCGAGTACGGCTACGTGGTCTACGACCGGGACCGGGCTCCGGCGTTGGAGACCATCTTCGCGTTCCTCCGCAAGGCGCGGGTCGAGTCCATCGGCCGCTACGGCGGGTGGAAGTACTCCTTCATGGAAGGCGCGCTGCTCGACGGCAAGAGCTGCGCGGAGAGGCTCTGTCGACGGTGAAGGTGGTATTGGTCCAGCCGCCCGCGCTCCAGGTCCAGGACAGCTACTCGAGCATCACCCAGCCGCCCCTGGGCCTGGCGTACCTGAGCTCGTACGCCAAGAGGCTCGGCCATGAGGTCGCGGTGCTCGACTGCGTGGGAGCCGCGCTCTCGCGGGTGGAGCCCTGGCCGGCCAAGGCCGGGTTCATGGTGCAGGGTTTGCCCTTGGATGAGGCCGTCTCCCGGCTCCCCAAGGACGCGGCCGTGGTGGGGTTCTCGTGCATGTTCACGCACGGCTGGCCCATGGTGCGCGAGCTCATGAAGAAGGCGCGCAAGGCCCTCCCCGGGGCGCTCTTCGTGGCCGGGGGCGAGCATGCCACGGCCATGCCGGAACAGGTCCTCAGGGACGGTGGCATGGACCTCGTGGTCCTGGGCGAAGGGGAAGTCACATTCGGCGAGGTCCTGGAGAAGTTCTCCCGCGGCAGCCGGGACTGGAGCGGGTCTGTTGGGGTCGCGTACCTCGACCAGCAGGGGAGCTTCGTTTCCGGGCCAAGGCAGCCCCGCGTCGTCGACGTGGACAGCCTGCCTTACCCGGATTGGGAGGGGCTGGACCTCAAGGCGTACATGGACAGCCACATCTTCATGGGGCCATCCGGTTCCGGAAGCCGTTCGATCCCCATGCTGGCCACCCGGGGCTGCCCCTACGGCTGCACCTTCTGCGCCTCGCCCAACATGTGGACCCGCCTCTACCGGGCGCGCACGCCCTCCAAGGTCGTCGACGAGATGGTCCGCTGGCGGGAGCGCTACGGAGCTAACGATTTCCAGTTCCAGGACCTGACAGCTATCGTGAGGAAGGAGTGGATCACGGCGTTCTGCCGCGAGCTCATCAAGCGGATGCCCGGCATCACCTGGCAGATCCCTGTCGGGACCCGCGCGGAGGCCATCGACCGGGAGGTGACGGACCTCCTCATGGCGTCGGGCTGCTCGTCCGTGACCTACGCGCCCGAGTCGGGCAGTCCGCGCATCCTCAAGGCCGTGGACAAGAGGGTCCACCTCGGTCAGGTGGAGGCCTCGGCCCGGGCCGCGCTTGGCTCCGGGATGCAGGTCTGCCTCTTCATGATCGTGGGCTTCCCTCAGGAGGGTGAGGATGACATCCGGCTGACCTTCCGGTTCATCCGGAGGATGGCTGCGCTCGGTGTCCACGAGCTGGCCCTGGCGACCTTCGTGCCCTTCCCGGGCACGGCCCTCTTCGAGGAGGTCCGGCGGCGCTCCCCGCTCGCCATCGACGACGATTTCTGCTATTGGGTGGCCGGCGCGACGCGCCTGCTGGGAATCAAGTCTTTCAGCCCTGCCCTGAGCGACGACCGCCTCCGGCGGCTGAAGCTCTCCGGCATGGCCCAGTTCTACGCCCTGTCCTACGCGGCCCACCCGGGCCGGTTCCTTGGGATGCTCAAGGCCTTGGCCACGGGCGAGCAGAAGACCAAGACGGACCGCGCCCTGGCCGAGCTCAAGGCCAAGCTCCTGCGGAGGCTCGGGTCCCTTTTCCATGGCGCGAATCTTCTATAATCTGTCGACGCTGGCGTTCGTCCTGTCCTGCAGCGGGTGCATGTCCCAGCTCGTGGAGACGCATCCTCCGCGCCAGAGCTCGGTCGAGGGCGTGGGCTGGATCGACCACGGCCGCGGCGAGTTCAAGTACGTCCTGGATTCCTGGGGCTGGGTCACGAGCCTGCGCCGCCGCGCGGCCCTGCGGAGGATCAGGAAATTCTGCAGGGGCCGCGGATACGCGGTCACCCGGGAGTTCGAGAAGGACGAGATGGCCGTGCCGTACGCAAGCAGCGACGTTTCGCAGGACCTTGAGCGCGGCGTTCCGCACCACCCAAGGAGTGAACCATGTCCCTCAAGCTTGAGCGCCCCATCGTCTTCTTCGACCTCGAGACCACGGGTGTCTCCTTCTCGGAGGATCGCATCGTGGACGTCGCCCTGCTCAAGCGCCACCCCGACGGCAGGGAGGAGTCCTTCGAGTCCCTGGTCAACCCCGGCATCTCCATCCCTGCCGAGGCGACCGCCATCCACCACATCAGCAACGAGATGGTGCGCGATGCCCCGACCTTCCGGGTCCTGGCCCCGAAGCTGCTCGAGCTCTTCGACGCCAGCGACTTCGGCGGCTTCGGCGTCTCCCGCTTCGACCTGCCCATGCTGGCGGCCGAGTTCAAGCGCAACGGCTTCCTCTGGTCCATCGAGGGCCGCCGCGTGGTGGACGCCATGAAGATCTTCCACAAGATGGAGCCTCGGACCTTGACCGCGGCGTTCAAGTTCTACTGCGGCAAGGGCCTCGAGGGCGCGCACCGCGCCTCGGCGGACGCCAAGGCCTCGGCCGAGGTGTTCTGGGCACAGCTCGAGCGCTATCCGGACCTGCCGAAGGACCTCCCCGGCCTGCACGAGTTCTGCACCAGCATGGACCTCAAGTTCGTGGACCCGGAGGGGAAGTTCGTGTGGAGCAAGGACAACCGGGCCTGCTTCAACTTCGGCAAGTATCGCCTGGTCCCTCTCGATTCCGTGGCCAAACGGGACCCCTCCTACCTGATGTGGCTCGCGGGCGCCAAGGGCACCTCGGCCGAGGTCACCGAGATCTGCACCAACGCCCTGCGCGGCAGGTACCCGATCAAGAAGTGATGAAGGCCGCCGCTGTTTTGCTGTCAGGGGGCCTCGATTCCACGGTCGCGCTCTGCTGGGCGCTCGCCAGGGGCTGGCGGGCAGAGGCTCTGGCCTTCTCCTACGGCCAGCGGCACGCAAGGGAGCTCCGGAGCGCCCGGGCCGTGGCCCGGCGGTGCCGGGTCCCACTGCACGAGGTCCGTCTGGACATGCCGTGGCTGAAGGTCTCGTCCCTGGTGGACAAGGCCAAGTCCCTGCCCAGCGTGCCGCTCTCGCGGATCGGAAGGGGCGGCGTGCCCTCGACTTACGTGCCGGGCCGCAATGCCGTGTTCCTCGCCCTGGCCGCCTCCCTGGCAGACTCCATCGGAGCCCGGGCCATCGTCATCGGCGCCAATTCCTTGGACTTCTCGGGCTACCCCGACTGCAGGCCCGAGTTCATCCGGGCCTTCGAGCGGGCCGCTCGGCTCGGCACGCGGGTCAAGGGTCTGGAGGTCCTGGCCCCGCTCCAGCGCCTGGACAAGGCCGGGATCGTGAGGCTCGGCCTCAAGCTTAAGGCGCCGCTCGAGCTCACCTGGTCCTGCTACGCCGGAGGGGCCAGGCCTTGCGGTTGCTGCGACTCGTGCAAGCTCCGGGCGCATGGGTTCTCTGTTGCCGGAGCAGAGGACGCTGCCCTGTGAGCCCGGCAAAGGGCCTGCGGGTCGTGGAGGTGTTCTCCTCCCTGCAGGGAGAAGGCCTGCGGCTCGGCCAGCGGCAGGTCTTCGTGCGCCTGGCAGGCTGCAACCTCGCCTGCGACTACTGCGACACCCCAGGCTCTCGGGACCTGTCTAGCGGCGAGCCCTGGACCTTCAAAAGGCTCCAAGCCCGGATCGCAGAGCTCCAGAAGGAGCTCTGCCACGAGGCCGTGTCTTGGACCGGAGGGGAGCCCTTGCTCCAGCTCCCGGGCCTCCTGACCATGCTGCGCTGGGCCAAGTCGGTCGGCCTGGCCAACTATCTGGAGACAAACGCCACGTTCGTGGAGGAGTTCCTTCGGGCCGCTCCGCTCTGCGACGTCGTTTCCGCGGACATCAAGCTCCCGTCGGCCACGCGCAGGGAGACCTGGTCGAGGCACCTGGAGTTCCTGAAGGTCGCGCCGGAGAAGACCTTCGTGAAGGTCGTCCTGACGAAGGAGACGAAGGATGCCGAGTGGCGCCAAGTCATCCGTCTCCTGGCCGAGGCCTCGCCGGACATCCCGCTCGTGCTCCAGCCCGCCACTCCGGTCCAGGGGGTCGAGCCTATCGAGCCGGAGCGGGTTTTGTGCTTCCTGCGCCAGGCCAAGGGATATCTCAAGGACGTGCGGCTCATCCCGCAGTGGCACCCTGTCTGGGGGATGCGCTAGGATTGCGAACTCCTGAACCAAAGAGGTGGGATGATCGGTCCTACTTCGCGTCTTTGGGGACCTTGACGCTGGCGGTGCTGTAAATCCTACAGGCCTCGTAGTCGTGCAGGAAGACCCAGCCTGCCTCGCCCCACGAATTCCGGACGAAGAACACCGTGCCTGGTTCCTTGTACTGGTCTTCATTCTTTGGCACAAGATCCATCCCATAGATGACCACGGCGTGGCTGCCGTTGCTGCCGATATCGCCCCATTCCTTGAAGCCGTGCAGGAACAGGCTGGCAGCAACGGGCCGCCGGGCTTCGAGCTGTTTCTTGATGAAGGCGAGCGCGTCCGCGCCCCTGGCCAGGCAGTCCTTGCGCCAGGCAGGGTCTGCCGCGAGCTCTATTTTCGCAAGCGTGGCAGCAGGGTCTGCCGCGAGTTTCTTGCCCGCTTCCGTGGCAGCATCGAACCACTCGATCAGGGGGGCGTGCCGGTCCGGGTATTCTTGAGACTCGACCGTGAAATCCTTCATGAGCTCGCGGACCTTGGCCCTCTCCAGGCCCACGACCTTCGGATCGCCTGTCAGGTAGCGTTCAGCGGACCTCCGGTGCTCTGGCTTGGCCTGCTCCTCTGCCCACCCGCCCCCGAGGTTCCAGACGTAGTCCGCGGCTGTGACGAGCCAACCGTCCTGGGAATCCTGGTCCTTGAGCGCCTGGAGCACTGCCTTGTCCCGGTCCCGGTATTTTTTGTAACGCGCCTTTGCCCAGTCCGAGGGCACGGTCGCCTGGGTCGCCACGCCTTCCTTGAGCGCGAGGTTCAGGTCGTCGGTCACGCGGTTTCCCTCGGAAAGATTGCCCTGGGTGGCGGTGTAGTACGTGGGCTGCAGGACCTTCGCGCGGCTGAAGAGGTCGAGCTCGGAGAGCGCGAGCTTCCGGCCGTGCTGGCGGTAGATGCCGGTCTCGAGCAGGGCCACGGCAGCGTAGGCATGGCAGCTTCCGATGTCCTGCTGGTCTCGGGCAGCGTCGCCGTCGATGAACTGTTCGGTGAGGCGGATCTCCTTTGCCAGGAGCGGGGAAGGGCTGGCCAGGAGCAGGATGAGGCAGGCGAGGAGTCTCATGCGGGTAGTTTAGCCCCGGAAACAGGGGCTGTCAACAGCCGGAACCTGCCCTGAGGCTGGTCAGCGGGCGTCTTTGGGGACCTTGACGCTGGCGGCGCCGTAGATCCTGCAGGCTTCGTAGTCGCGCAGGAAGACCCAGCTTCCCTCTCCCCACGAGTTCCGGACGAAGAATTTCGTGCCGGGGTCCTTGTCTTTGTCGGGTTCCGAACCCGCCCCATAGATGATGACGGCGTGGTTTCCGTTGCCGCCGATGTCGCCCCAGTCCTTGAAGCCGAACAGGTACAGGCTGACGGCAACGGGCCGGCCTGCTTCGAGCTGGGCCTTGATGAAGGCGAGCGCGTCAGCGCCCCAGGACAGGCACTCCTTGCGCCAAACAGGATCTTCCGCGATCTCCTGGCCTGCCTCCGTGGCGGTCTTGAGCTTCTTGGCCAGCGCATAGTATCGGTCCGGGAACTCCTGGGACAAGACCGTGAAATCTTTGATGATGCCGTGCACTTTGGCCCTGTCCGGGACCACGGCCTTCGGATCGCCTGTCAGGTAGCGTTCGGCGGACGCGCGGTGCTCAGGCTTGGACTGCTCATCGGCCCACCCGCTCCCGAGGTTCCAGATGTAGTCCGCGGCTGTGACGAGCCAACCGTCCTGGGAATCCTGGTCGTCGAGCGCCTTGAGCACCGCCTTGTCCCGGTCCCGGTATTTGCGGTAGCGCGCCTTGGCCCGGTCCGAGGGGACGATCGCTTGGGTCGCCACGCCCTCCTTGAGGGCTAGGGCAAGATCCTCGGCAACGGGATTGCCCTCGGATACTTTTCCCGGGGTGTCGGTGTAGTACTCTGGCCGCAGGACCTTCCCGCGGCTGAAGAGGTCGAATTCGGAGAGCGCGAGCTTCCGGCCGTGCTGGCGGTAGATCCCGGTCTCGAGCAGGGCCACGGCAGCGTAGGCGTGGCAGGCTCCGATGTCCTTCTGGTCGCGGGCATCGTCGCCGTCGATGAACTGCTCGGTGAGGAGGACCTCCTTTGCCAGGAGCGGGGAAGGGCTGGCCAGGAGCAGGACGAGGCAGGCGAGGAGTCTCATGCGGGTAGTTTAGCCCCGGAATCCGGGGCTGTCAACAGCCGGCTAGCGCCGCTGGCTGGCGTAGCCTTTGGGCAGGAGCCCGGCTGCTCCCGACTCCTTGGCGTTGGACCCAGGCCTGGATGCAAATTGATATCGTGTTCCGGTGAGAGCAGCGGCAGCCGCGTTCCTGGCTTGTTTGGCCGTTGGCCTGGCCTTGCGCATTCACGCGGGTCTCCGGACGGATACGCTTGAGAAGCTCAGGGACTCCGGCAGGGCTGATTATTTCGCGTTCAGCGCGAGCCTGAGGGAGAACAGGGTCCTGGGCTGGGGAGGCCTGCCGTCCGCGTTCCGGGGGCCGGTGTATCCCGCGTTCCTCGCCGCGGTCGAGAGTTTCGAGCCCGGGAAGCGGCCAGCCAGTCCCTTGGTGGAGGCGAGCCTTTGTTCCTTAGAGATCCCGCTGGCCGGCTGGCTGGCGTGGGGCGTCGCTGGTCCCTGGGCCGGCGTTGCCGCGGCAGGGTTGGCCGCCCTGCATCCTGCCTTGAGCCGGCCCCTTCCAGCCTGCAGGGTCGAGCCTGTCTACGGGCTCCTTGTCCTTCTGCTGGCTGTCTGGCTGGCGGAATGGGGCAGGAAGCCCGGGGCTGCCAGGGCGCTGGGGGCGGGCTTCATCCTCTCCGTCACCCTGCTGTGCAGGTCCAGCCTGGTCCTGTTCCCCGTGGTCCTGCTCGCGAGCCTTGTCTTGAGCCGCGAGAAGTCCCGGACCTGGCAGAGGTCGGTCTGGGTCCTGGCAGGCGCTTCATTCCTGTTCCTGTTCCCCTGGGTCCTGCGCAACGGCTTGCAGTTCAACCGGTTCATCCCTTTGGAGGACCACGCTGCGGACCGCAACTTCATCGCAGCGGTCGACGGGGTCATCGTGAACCTGGAGGGACCTTCTCCGGACGGGAGGCGCGAGATCCCCTTCGACCAGCTCGGAGAGAGGCGTCTGCGGGCTTTGGGAAAGATCGCGGAGGATCCGCTCCCGTACCTGGCCTCGTGCATCAAGCGCTTCGGGGTCATGGCCGGCTGGCACGGCCCGCTCCTGTTCCTGGCCGGGCTGGGGTTCCTGGCTTTTCGCCGGGACCCGGCCATCCTCATCCTGGGCCTGCTCGCCGCGACCTTCTTCCTCACGCACGCGCCCCTGTCCTTGGAAGCCCGCTATGTGGAGCCTATCCTGCCCGTTCTCGCGGTGCTGGGAGGGGTGGGAGGGCTTGAGTGGGTCAAGTCAGCGGGCTGGATGACCGGTCCCTTCGTGGAGCCTCCTGCCAAGGCGTCTGCCTGGATACGCTGGTCCGTCCTGGGTCTGGGGGGCGTCTTCTACGGCTTCGTGCTCTGGCGGCTCGCAGCGGAGTTCTTTTGAGTCAGGCTGGCGCGGGTGGAATAGACCAGCGCCTTGAGCTCGTTGGACAGGGGCTGGGCCAGGGCGAGCTCGCAGTCCCAGAGGCTGCCCTTCCTGTCGCCCTGCCGGGCTTTGAGCGCGGCTGAGCTGGCATGGGCTGGACCGAAGCGCGGGTCGAGGGTCACGGCCTTCTTGAATCCCCGGAGCGCGGCAACGGGATCCCCTGACTGAAAAGCGGCCATGGCTTCGTTGTGCGCCTGTCTGGCGCCTGAAGCGAGGAACCCGGCTTCCCGCAGGGCCGCCCAATGCTCGGGCCAGGTGAAGGGGACAGCCTCTGCCGCGCGGCGGTAGGCATGGAGCGCCTCTGTGTAGCGCAGGCCCGCCGCGAGCGTGTCGGCCTCGACCAGCAGGGCCTTGGAGGCCAGTGTTTGGTCAGGGAGCCGTCGGCTGGTCTCAGCCAGGCCTTTGTCGAGCGTGGCCTGCCAGAGGCCATCGCAGGCGGACGCTTGGCGCCAGGCCTTGGCGTCTTGCTTGAGCCGGAGCAGGGTCTCGGCGAGAGAATAGCACGCGGGATAGTGGGTCGGATCGAGCGCCCAGGCCAGCTCGAGCCCGGGGAGCGCCTTTGCCGGGAGCCCGGCTTCGAGCAGGCCGAGCGATCCCTGATAAGCGAGCTCGGCCCTGCGCCGGGCGAGCAAGGTGTCGAGGTTCCCGGAGGTCAGCAGCCACAAGGCGTGCCGGGCCGAGGCTGGGTCGTCGAGGAGGTCAGACCTGCCGAAGAGATCCAGCAGCGCCCGGCTGTCGTCGGCAGGCAGGCGCGTCGTCAGGGCTTGGACAACGGCGTTATTGAGTCCAGGAGCGTTCTTGTTGAGGCTTGGCAAGGACAGCAGGAGCTTGGCGAAGGTCGATTCGAGCAAAGGCGTCTGCCTCTTGGCGATGGCGCTGCGCTGGAGCGCGACGGACTCGAATTCCGCGTCCGCCGCAGCAGGGAGCCCGGCCCTCCAGGGCTTCAGGGAGGCTTGGATGCTCCAGAACTGGAAGGTCATGCCAGAGAGCAGTGTGAGAGCCAGCATGGCCTTGGCGACAGGGCCAAGGGACCGGGAGGCGCCGAGCATGGCCGCGGCCAGTCCCAAGCCCGCTCCACCGAAGGCCAGGAAGCGCATGTCAGGGCTTTGAAAGTAAGAGAGGAACTTCGGGAACGGAAGGGCGTTGAGGATGGGGAGCAGGGCCAGGAGGGTCCAGAGAAGGAGGAAGGCCAGCCCAGACCACGGCATGGGCTCACGGACGGTTCTACGCCTGATCCTGAGGCCGGCCTCGACCCCGCAGGCGAGGAGGATCAAGGCCAGGGCCCATCCCGACAGGGTGTCCGAGGGCGCGAAATAGGCGGACGCGTAGCCGGCGAGCAAGGAGACCGGCAGCCATGCGTCCTGCGGCCAGGACCAGCGCAGCGGCCCGTAGAAGGTCCCGGCAGACACGCCCCAAGTCAGGACAGCCAGGAAAAGGCCGAGCGCGAGCCAAAGAGGCAGGTGTCGGCGGGCCAGCGTTGTCGCGGTCCTTTCCGTCTTGGGAAGGAGCAGGAGGTCGTGGAGGAGGAGCGTCAGGGGCAGGAACGCGGACATCTCCTTGGAGAGGAGGGCACAGGCATAGAAGGCCGTGGTGAGCATGGGCGGGCCTGGCCGGCCTCCGGCGAAAGCTCCGAGGTGCGAGGCCGTGGCACCCAGGCAGAAGGACCCAGCCAGGATGTCCGGCAAAAACGCGATGCCCTGGAACGCGGGAAAGGCCAGGGCCAGCAGGTAGTGAAGGCTCGCGAGCAGAGCCCAGCTCCGGCTTCGGAGGAGGTGGAGGCCGATGGCGTAAACAAGGCCGGCGTTGAGGCCGTGCAGGGCTGTCTTGACGAGCTTGAATGCCAGCGGGTCCGCGCCTGATGCCGCGTGGACCAGGAAATAGACGAGCGTGGTCAGGGGCCGGTACCCGCCCTCGCCGAAGTCAGCGAAATATCCCGGGGAGGCCAGGTTCAGGAGGCTTTCCCAGGACGCGAAGGCCTCATGCGTGAAGAGGACGTTATAGGATTCGAGATCCAAAAAAGGCAGGGACGCTGCACCCCAGAAGAGCAGCGGAGCCAGGAGGGCGACGCAGGCCGCTGTCAGCCAGGGGCGCATGTCCCCATTCTACAAACAATCGGCGGCCTGGCCGGACATGGTATGATATGCCCGCCATGAAGGTCCTCCACGTCTCGGATGCCGACGATTGGACCGGCGGCTGCGGCCAGATGATGGCGCTGGCCAGCGGCCTGGCCGGCCGAGGCTGGGACTCCTTGGTGGCCTGCCGTCCCGGCAGCGGCCTCGAGGCCGCCGCCGGCGCTGCCGGTCTCCGGGTTTTCCGCATCGGCTTGAGGCAGGACTACGACGTCTTCTCGGCCTGGCAGCTGGCCGAGTTCCTGTCCCGCGAGGGTGTGGATGTGCTCCATGCGCACCACAGCCGCTCCCACGGAGTCTGCCTGCTGGCGCAGTTCCTTCTGGCGGCCCGAGGGCTGCCGCGCCCCGTGCTGGTGGTCAGCCGCCGGGTTTCCTTCAAGCCGAGCCGCAACCCCTTCAGTCTGTTGAAGTACCAGGCTCCCTTCAACGACGCGTTCGCGGCCGTGGCCGGCGCCGTGGCGGACGTGCTCACCGCCAATGGCGTGCCCCGCGAGCGGGTGGCGGTCATCCACAGCGGGGTGGATGCCAAACGGTTCAGCCCACGGGCCGCGGACCCTGGAGTCCGGCGATCGCTGGGCTTGCCCGAGGGCTGTCTCGCGGTGGGAAAGGTCGCCAACTACTCGGCGTGGAAGGGCCAGACCTGCTTCCTCGAGGCGGCCGCCCTGCTGGTCCGCGAGGGCCGCAAGGTGCACTTCGTCCTGGTCGGCCGCGACACGGACGGGCCTGAGATGAGGAGGGAGGTCGGCCGCCTGGGTCTCGAGGGACGCGTGACGTTGGCCGGGTTCCGTTCGGACATGCCCGAGGTCCTCTCCTGCCTCGACGCCAGCGTCAACGCGGCCGTTGGCGGGGAGGGGCTTTCCGGCACGGTGCGGGAGTCTCTGGCCATGGCTGTGCCGGCTGTGGCTTCGGACGTGGCCGGCAACCGGGAGATCTTCGGCAAAACCGGGGAAAGGTTCCTCTTCCCCCCTGGGGACGCCGCAGCCCTGGCTGAGCGCCTCCGGTGGCTGCTCGACCACCAAGACGAGGCCCGCAAAGCCGCTGCGGAGCTGGGGGAGCGCGTCCGCTCGGAGTTCAGCGTGGAGGCCACGCTCGAAAAGACCGAGAGGCTCTACCATGCCCTTCTCGCCGGCCGGACCAAGCCCGCGCCGGAGAAGGGTCCTGGCGGCATCCTCCTCGCTTCCTTTAAGGTCCTCCTGCTCGCCACGGCCCACGCCGCTTTCGTCCTGGCCCTGCTCCTCGGAGGGGTCGGGCTCGTTTCCGACCCGGCCGGCAAGTACGGGCTCTTCGCGCTGGTCGGGGTCGTTCTGGTCCCCCAAGTCCTGGGCCTGGCGGCCGGCCGCTGGCTGGGCCTGCCGTTCTGGGCGGTCCTGGCTGGGATCGCAGCGCCGGCCCTGGCCGCGGCGGCCGCCGCCTTCTCCGCGCCTCCCAAGCTGTTCATGGAGGTCGTGACCACGGACGGGGGCATGAGGCAGATCCTCTTCCCGGACCCTTCGTGGCGCTGGGCCGCGCTCCTCTGGCTGGGGTCGGCCGCTGTTGGCGGAGCCGCGGGCTGGCTCCTCGGCGTGCTTTGGAAGCGCTGGCCTTCGCGGCCGCTGACGAGCCCTCCGGGCTCCTAGGCCTGCAGGCCGTTGCGGATCAGGGTGGTGAGCGCGCCCACGATTTTCGGGTCGAGGATCCCCCGGTCGGCCGACACCTTCATCTCCGCGAGCGCCGAGGTGGGCTCCCACCCGTCGCGGTACTGCCGGGGCGAGGTGAGGTGGTCGTACTCGGACGCGACTCGGATGAGCCTGCCGCCCAAGGGGATGGTCTCCCCGGAGAGCCCCTTCGGATAGCCCGTGCCGTCGAAGCGCTCGTGGTGGCTCGCGATGGCCACCAGGGCCTCTGGCGTGAGCGTGATTCCCATGGAGGACAGGACGAGGGGCGCGGCCTCCACGTGGACCCTGATCATGCACTGGTCCTGTTCGGGCAGGGAGGTGACCGTGTCGTCCTCGTTGAGGAGGTGCTCGGGGACGTTCCGTCGGCCCATGTCGTGGTAGAAGGCGCCTTCGAAGAGGCGCCGCTGCATCGCGTCGTCGATGCCCAGGGCCTCGGCCAAGGACCCGGTGAGGGCCGCGGTCACGATGCTGTGGCCCATGGTCCCGTCGAGGGCCTCGACGGGCAGGGCAAGGTCCCGGTTGATGCCGAGGCGCTGGAGCTTGTCCTCCCCATAGGCCCGCACCGAGGGGGGGATGCGGCGCTGGTCCGCGAGGGGGTCCTTGAGGCGGATGACCTCGTAGGAGTAGACGGGCTTGGCCCGGCCCTTGAGCTTGACCTTCTCCGGCCGCTCCTGCTTGGAGAGGACGAGCTCGGCCACGCGGGCCTCGATGCGCTCGCCGATGGCGGGGTTGAGGGAGAGGGCTCTGCGGTAGTACTCGATGGCTTGGGGGACCTCGCCCAGCTGGCCGCTGAGCTCGGCGGCCTGGATGAAGGCGTCGTAGTCGGCCGGGGACTTGCCCAGCCTCTCCTGGACCTCGCGCAGGCTGGCGTCGAGGGCCGCGGTCTGGTCCGCTGAGTCCCGCTCGACGAGCCGGCGGATGTCGAAGAAGCGGGAGATCTCCTCCTGGGTGGCCCCGTCCACGCAGACCGAGCCCTCGGGGCAGATCCTCTGGAGGCGCGCCGCTACGTTGACCACGTCGCCGAAGGCGGTGTAAGCCTTGCGGTGCTCGGACCCGACCAGGCCGACCACGGCCTCTCCGTGCGCGACGCCGATGCGCATCCTCCAGCGGAAGTCGGGGGAGGAGACGCGCTTCTGGATGGCGAGCGCGGTCAGCACGCACTGGATGGCGTTCTGCTGGTGGTGCATGGGGATGCCGAACTCGGCCATGAGGCCGTCGCCGATGAACTTGTCAAGGTGGCCGTTGAAGGAGGTGATGATGGGCTCGAGCTCGGTGAAGAGGCGGTTCATGTGGTGGACCACCGCCTCGGGCTTCATCTCCTCGACCGTGACCGTGAAGTTGGCGATGTCCGCGAAGAGCACGGTCAGCTCGCGCTTTTCGTTGACCAGGCGCTTGTTGACCATCATGTTCGCGACCCAGGGGTCCACCGTGGAGTAGAGCGCGGTCTCGAGCTTCTTGCGCATGGACTCGAGCTCGACGTTGCGCTTCTCGGTGTCGCCCATCTTGCGCTGGAGCTCCTCCTGCGAGCGCTTCCAGTCCTCGAGCTGGGCCTGGAGCGCCTGGAACCCGGAGTCGGCGCGCGCGTTGAGCCGGCCCACGATGGCGCCCGCCAGGACGAGGAAGCCGCCCCAGGTCAGGATGTGCAGGTAGAGGTCGGGACGGCTCTGGCCCGTCCCCAGGGACCCGGGCCAGAGGGAGGCGAAGAGCAGCACCGTCAGGACGACGAGCACGCTCCCCTTGATGGCGCTGCGGGAGTCGAGGAAGTAGCCCGCCAGGAGCACGGGCAGGAAATAGAAGTTCAGGAAGGTGAGGCGGTCGCCGAAGATCCAGACACCGAAGGGGACGGAGACGAGCAGGACAAGGATGAAGGCCCGCTCGAAATGCCGGGCAAGGGTCTGGGCCCATGCTCCGCGGAGCATGGGCAACAGCCGATCCTTGAAAGAAGACGCTTTCTGATCCATGCGAAGACTGCTCGGCGGGCCCTATAGTCTAGCCGGTGAAGGCGCTTTCGTCAAGCCCGCTCACGGCTTCTTGGCGGGTGCCGTGGCTGCCGTTGGAGCGGGCCTCACCGCTACCGCGACCTTGGGCGGCAGGGTCACGCCAAGGTCCCGCGCCAGCTTGCGGATGGGCTCCTTCGATCCCTCGCGCACGGTGCGGGGCGGGGCGCCGGGCTTGGGCTCGCCGAGCACGCCTTCGAGCTTCTTCATGGTCTCGCCGAAGAGCGCGGCCATCTCGGGTTTCTTCTGGGCGAGGAAGCCGCCCTTGTCCGCGCGGTCGTAGGCCTTGGCGAGGTAGCCGAAGGACATGTCGGGCCAGGTGAAGGTCGCCCAGTGGCGGGCCAGGCCCAGGTTGCCCTCGTAGCTGACCCGGGGCCATTCCTTCGCCTCCTGGGCGAGGATTCGGTCGTAGGCCGGCTTTTCATTCTTGAAGAACCGCAGCTTGTCCGCGGTGTCGCAGGAGTCGGAGTAGAGCGCGGCGATCCCTCGCCGGTAGCCCTGCAGGTCGTTGATGTAGCCCTCGGCCTCGAGGATGCCGAACTCCGGGCTCTTCCTGAAGTCGTAGACCTCGGGTTCCTTCTTCCCGCGCTCCGCGAAGTACTTGTTCTGGTTCCCGAACGCCTCCCACTCGTGCTCGACGGGGTACTTGCCCCCGCTGAGGATGCGCTTCCAGCCGTTGACGGTGTTGTAGAAGATGTTGGTGCCGGACTTCAGGTGCTGGGCGCGGTGGGTCATCTCGTGCACGTAGAGGACGTCGAAATGCCCGGCCATCTTGTCGAGCGTGGCGGGGTGGCTGGCGAGGTAGGTCCTCAGGTTGGCGACGTCGCCGAGGTCCAGCCCAGCCGCGGAGGGGTCGAGGCCCTGGATGAACTGAGCGACCCTCTCGGAGTTGAAGACCATTTTCTGCTTGTTGTTGTCGTAGTAGGCCAGGGTCGTGCTCCCCTTCGCGTCCGGGATCCTCTCGAAGGACACCGGGGGCGGGGGGAACGCGGACTTGAGGACAGCGGACCCGGTCGGATATTTTCCGGCTTGGTCGATGAGCATGGTCCTGAAGCGGCCTTCGATCTGGGCTGCCGGGATGGGCACCCCCGCCGCCTTGGCAAGGGGCTTGAGCCCCGCGACCCCGGGTTGGACCACGGCACGGGCTCCGCCGAAGACCTGCCTGGCCGCGACCGCAGAGCCTTCGTCCGCGTCCATCCACTGGAGGCTGCCGAGGGCTTCCGCGAGCGTCAGGGCCCGGTCATTGAGCTCCGTGCGCAGTTTGGGGTCAATGCTGGGGTCCGCGAGCAGGGCCATGACCGCTTCAGCCTCGAACTTGGCGAGCGCCGGGTCCGCGGCAGCGGTCGGCTTCTTGCGCGGAACGCCGGCCTTGATGTAGTTGGCCTCGGCCTTGTCGCAGCGGCCCTCGAGCCCGAGCTCTCCGCACACGATGCCGATCTTGGCGCGGTAGAGTTCCACGCTGCAGGGCTCCGCGCAGCCTTCCTGGACATCGCGGGACTTGAGCATGGTGGAGTCGAAGCCGGCGCAGGCCTCCGCGCCGCTCCTGCAGACCATGTCGCGGGCTTGCGCCTGGGCCTGGTCAAGGAACGGCTGTCCCTGCTGATGGTTCTGGAAAGAGGCTGCCAGGGCCTTGAGAGGGTCGTCCGGGGCCGGCGACTGCTGGGCAAAGGCCGAGGCTATAGGGAAGAGCAGGGAGACGGCAAGAGACAGGGCGGATGGGCGGGTCATAGGGGGTCCCTCCACCCCAAGTATGGGCCCAGAAACAGATAAAGTCAAGGGTGTCACACCTCAACTTATGGAACTTATTTTGAATGAGGGAAAGAGGGGGTTACGTGTTAGTTTTATGGAGTAAATTTCAATATTGAAATAAGTTCCATAAGTTGAGGTGTGACACCCTTAGGTCTGCTCGCCCGTGTAGGTCTTGTCCGACCAGCCGTAGAACCGGCGCAGGCCTTCCTCGAGCGGCACCTTGGGCTCGTAGCCGAGTTGGAGCCGGGCCTTGGTGATGTCAGGACAGCGGCGGTTGGGCTCGTCGGCCGGGTAGGAGTCCGGGTACTCGACCACGTCGTGCTTGACCTTCCTGCCCAGCACGGTCTCGCTGATTGTGACGAGCTCGAGCATGGATATCTCGGGCTTGGGGTTGCCGATGTTGTAGGCCTCGCCGGGCAAGCCCTTGATCAGCGTCAGGAGGAAGCCCCTCAGGGCGTCGGTGATGTAGCAGAAGGTCCGGGTCTGGCTGCCCGAGCCGTAGACTTTCAACGGCAGGTCGGCCTTGATGCGGTTGGCGAAGTTGGGCAGGACCCGGTAGTCGGTCTCCTGCATGCCCGGGCCGTAGACGTTGAAGGGCCGGATCACGGAGACTGCGGTGCCGAACTTGTTATGGAAGATGCCGCAGAGGGTCTCGCCGAGGCGCTTGGACTCGTCGTAGCAGGCCCTGGGACCGTGGCAGGAGACGTTCCCACGGTAGCTCTCCGATGTCGGGACGTGCTTGGGGTCCGGGTCGCCGTAGATCTCGCTCGAGCTGAAGAAGATGATCTTGGCCCCGCAGGCCTTGGCGAGCTCGAGGCAGTTCTTGGTGCCCTGGATGGCGACCTCGAGGGTCTCGAGCGGATAGGCCCGGTAGTAGAAGGGGCTCGCGATCCCCGCAGCCTGGATGATGTAGTCGGGCTTCTCCTTGAACTTGAAGGGCTTGATGACGTCGTGCTTCTCGAACCGGCAGTTGGGGAAGTCCCCGATGCTCGCGCCCTCCTTGCCGGCTGTGATGAGGTTGTCGAGCACGATGAGCTTGGCCGGCTTGCGCAGGTGGTGCTTGTTGAGGTGGACGAAGGTCTCCACGAAGTAGCGGCCTAGGAACCCGCGGCCTCCGCAGATGAGGACCGTCTTGCCCGCGAAGGCGTCGGCCTCGTGGCCGAGGGTCTGGGAGATCTCCGCGATGTCTGACTTCAGGAGGAATTCGCTCATGATGGTTTCCTTATGGCTTCACCGCCACCTCAGGCAGCGGGAGGATGAACCGGCCCCCCATGTCCGTGAAGGCCTTCTGCTTGGCCATGATGGGCTCGGCGAAGTTCCAAGCCAGGATCAGGAGGTAGTCCGGCTTCTGGTCGAGGATCGCCTGGGACGAGGTCACGGGGATGTGCAGCCCGGGTGAGAAGAGCCCCTGCTTCCAGGGGCTGTCGTCCACGATGAAGTCGATGAGGTCCGGCCCGAGCCCGAAGTGGTACATCAGGGTGGTGGCCTTGGCCGGCGCGCCGAACCCGGCGATGCGCTTGCCCTGGGCCTTGAGGTCTTTGAGGAGCTTCTGGAGGGAGGCCTTCACCCCGTCGATCTTGGCGCCAAAGGCTTTGAGGGTCTCGGAGGTCTGCAGGCCGACCCTGGCCTCCTCCGCGATGAGAGCCTCCACCGATGGGTCCGGCCTCCTCGGTCCCCTGGCGAGCTGGGCTGTGCCGCGCAGGGATCCCCCGTGGCTGTCCACGCGCTCGGCCGCGATGAGTTCCATGCCGTGCGCCTTGAAGAAGTCGCGCAAGGGCCGCACCGAATGGTAGGCCACGTGCTCGTGGTACATTGTGTCGAAGAGGGTCTTCGTGTAGACGTCGAGGAGGTAGGAGACCTCGAACACGAAGACCCCGTCATCGGCCAGCAGGGTCTGGATGCCGGCCAGCATGCCCTTCAAGTCGTCGCTATGCGCGAAGACGTTGTTGGCTGTGACCACGGAAGCGGGGCCGCGCTGGACCCGGAGCTCGCCCGCGAGCCGCTCGGTGAAGAACACGGGCAGGGTCTCGACCCCGGAGGCGTTCGCCTGGCGTGCGATCTCTTTGGCCGGGTCGATGCCGAGGACCCGCATCCCGGCCTTCTGGAAGAACTTGAGCAGGGTCCCATCGTTGGACCCGATGTCCACCACGAGGCTGTCGGGCTTGACCGAGTAGCGGGTCAGGACCGCCTCGGCATACTTCTCGAAGTGCTTCACGAACACGGGAGAGGTCCCGGAGACGTAGACGTAGTCCTCGAAGAGGACCGCGGGGTCCACCACGTCGAGCATCTGCAGGTGCCCGCAGGCCTTGCAGAGGAAGAAGTCGAGGGGGAATGTCTGCTGGGGCTTGCCCCGCTCCGACTCCTTGACGAAGGCGTTGGCAGGCGGCGTGGGGGTGAGCTTCAAGACCTCCACGAGGTCCGGGTTCCCGCAGAGCCGGCAGTCGGCCCTGCGGCGGCAGGCGCCGCTCATTTGAGGAGTTCCACCCGGATGACGTCCTTCTCGTAGGCGGTCTGGTCCCGTTCGTTGCGGGAGAGGCACAAGAAGACCGTATCCTCCGGAAACTTCATGGCGTGGTCCACCATGGGCGGGGTGAAGACCATGCTCCCGGCCTTGACGATGACCTTCTCCGGCTTGGAGAGGGAGCCGGTGCCGCGGTGGAAGTAGTACATGGTGCCGGAGACCACGTAGCAGTAGTGCCAATCCGTGTTGTGGTAGTGGTTCCCGCGGACCGCGCCCTCCTTCGAGCTGATGACGAGCGCGCTCTTCATGACGCGCTCGACCAAAGGCTGGATGGCGCCGCGTTCGTCCATGAAAGGGCGCTCTAGCTTGACGAGGACTTCGTTGTCGCGAGGGTCGGACCGCTTCATGGCCAGACTATAGCAGAGTCGGGAGGCTCTCCTCCAGTTTGCGCTGGTCCGCGACCCGCGCCTGCGAGATGTCGAGGCCCAGGTCATCGCAGGCCAAATAAGCCTCGAAGGCGAAGTACTGGTGCCGCACCACGTCCTGGATGAGGGTGCCCAGCACGTAGAGATGGACCGTGGAGGTCGGCAGCTCGTCGGGTTCTGGGACGAAGTGGCGCACCGCGCCCCGCCAGTTTCCCTCCGATACCACGCCCCAGTTCCCGCCGTACCTGCGGGAGACCGATTCCCAGGGGTAGGGGTGGACCTTGCTGCCGTTCACGGTCAGCCGGGCGTCGGTCAAGCCGAAGACAGCCTTTGCCCTGGACAGGAGCCCCTGGACATCGGGCTCCTGCGATGGGCTCTGCCAGCGCAGGCGCAGGATGGTCTCCGTTCCCGGCTCCGGGCGCCGGTCTCCTGAGGACATCCCTCTGCCTGCCAGGATCATGACCGCGCGTCCTTCGCCGGTGCCTGAGGAGGCTTCGATGAACGCGGGCCCGAGTCTCTGGACCGCCAGGAGCCCGTAGGCGAAGTGCCGCCCTCTCTTGGCCTCAGGAGCCTCGGGGTCGAGCAGGGCGCCATAGGGGCTCTCGAGCTCCATGGAGGAGAAGGGCCTGCCATCGAAGGTCATTGTCAGGCCGTCTTCCGTGGAGTCGAGCGTGATCTGGTCCGCGCCTGAGGCCACGGCGCAGCGCAGCCAGCACAGGATGAAGTCCCGCGGGTCCTGGAGCTGGTGTTCGCGCAGCTTGTCTAGGAGTTTCTCCACATCCACGCGGAAGGAGCCGGACTCCACCAGGACGTCTCCTCCGGGAGGGGGCGCAGGCCTGGAGGATCCGGCCAGGACCTTGTGCTCGAACCTCTGGAGGTCGAGGGGCGCAAGAGGCTTGGGCGCGGGCTCGTCCTCCGCGGCCCCGGACGTCTGGCGCATCAGGATGAGGCTGAGCTGGCCCAGCCCAGTGGCCAGGACCGAAGCGAACGCCAGTCCTGTGCCGAAGTCCTCCCACCGCTGCACCGGCCAAAGGATGCCGAAGGAGAATCCAAGCAGGGCCAGGTGCGCCTGGAAGAGTGGCGGCACACGGAGGGAGCGGCTGGCTGGCGGGCGGCTGAACGCGGCAGCGAACCTGGAACGGGTGATGTTGAAGAATGCCAGGACCGCGGCGCAGGCTGCGAGGAGGAGTCCGGCCTCGGCCCGGTCGTTGGCGAGGATGATGCTGAGCAGCCAGAACGCCAAAGAGAGTCCCATGGCCAATCCCAGAAAGACCCTGGAGATGCTGTTGGCGTCAGGATCGAGGCTGAAGGCCTGGGACAGGGAGCGTGGCTCCGGCTCCAGGCGTCTGAACCCCAGGAGCAGGGGCAGGGCCGCGATCGCCAGCAGGGTCCCGAGGATCTGGGCGCTGAGCGCGAGGCAGACGTCCATCCAGGTGCCGCCGTGCAAGCCCTCTCCTGCTCTGCCTGTCAGCGCGGTGGAAAGGGGGGTGAAAATCAGGAAATAACAGCAGGCCTGGCAGGTTGCTGCAAGGCCGGCCAGTCTGGATTCGAACTTGGGAGCGGTACTGGAGCGGCCGGGTGATAAGGGGCTCACAGGGGTAGTCCTTTTCGGGATTCTACCTAATGTCCATCGTGCAATTATTGGGGAAATTAGGGATAATGCCCGCATGATGAATCGATGGGGTCGGACCCTGTTCGTCGTTGCGACAGCGCTCTTCCTCGTCTCGCCGATCTTGGCCGCGGTCCAGGCCGGCAGGCACGCGGGTCGTGTTGTGCGCCTTCCTTCTCAGGATAGGCGGGCCCAGGTCCCTGCTGGGCCGAGGGCTGAGGCCTCTGCCGTGCTCAACGATGACGGCTCCATTTCAGTGGAGACGGTCCTATCCCTGGCTGATGGGTTTCCCGGAGCTTTCGCGGTCGATGTCGCGGGATTCGATGCCTTGAACGGGGTGTCCGTGGATGCGTTGGGATCAGCTCCGGCCAGCGTACCTTTCATCGTGGAGCGCGACCGCGGGGCCGCTGTGATCCGGTGGTCCCGGACTCCCGGGGACTCGGCGCTTCGATACCGCGTGAGGCATACCTTGGGCGGGGCGGTCACCCCTGGCCGGACATCGGATGTCCTGACCTGGGGCATCCTCAGCTCCAACCAGGAGTTCGGGCTCAAGGAAGTCTCCTCCTTATTGGCTTGCCCGGAGGGGCCGATCTCGCTGTCCGGCGCAGCCCGCTCCACGAAGCTCGGCTCCTATCGGGACGGCCGCTACGCCATCTCCGCGGAGGAAGTCCCTGCCCGCTCAGCCTTGAAGGTCACGGTCGGCCTGGCCAAAGGCGCGGTGCGGCCGGGCTTCGGCTGGGTCAAGTTCATGAAGAACACGGGCGGGACCATCGCCATGTTCCTCCTTCCCGCTGTCTGCCTCCTGGGCCTGATGGCCGTGTTCCTGACGCGCGGCATGGACCCGGCTGGGGACGTGCTGGAGGCGGGTCCCTCCGGAGTAG
>JBAZSR010000032.1:0-14351 GCA_041662295.1 Elusimicrobiota bacterium
CTGGAATTCTTCCCGGAGGAGGGCAAGTACCACGCGGATGGCCACCGGGACTGCGGGGTCTGCTGGTCCCCGGCCGAGACCCTCGCCCACGGGGGGCTCTGCTCCAAGTGCGGCAAGGCCGTCACGGTCGGGGTCCTGCACCGCGTCGAGAAGCTCGCGGACCGCCCTGCCGGAACCCGGCCCCGGACCGCGGCCGGCTTCGAGCGCGTCGTGCCCCTCAAGGAGATCCTCGGCCAGGTCCTCGACGTGGGCCCGGCGAGCGCCAAGGTCGCCCGGGCCTACGACGACCTGCTCTCAGCCTTGGGCTGCGAACTCGGCATCCTCCGCTCCGCCGGGGAGAAAGACCTCGAGGCCGCGGGCCCTCCGGGACTGGCCGCTGCCGTGCGGAAGATGAGGGAAGGCCGGCCCGATGTCTCGCCCGGCTATGACGGGGTCTACGGCACGGTCTCCCTGGCCGGGCCTGCCGGACGCTGATCCTTTCGAGGCCCGGCCCTAAGCCGGCGTCACTTCGATTCGTCAGGATACAGCGGCTTGGCCGGAGGCCCGACCTTGCCCTGGTTGACCGCTCTTAAGGACTCCATGACGTCCAAAGGTTGGGCGTCCATGCGCTCCCCATCCCGGTACTGGAACTTCTGGTTCTTCTCCTCGAGGTTCTTCCGGACCAGAGTGTCGAGCCGCCGGTCCTTGGCCGCCGCGTCCTGGGCCTTCCTGATCTCTTCGGCCGCGACCTGCTGCTTGAGGAGTTTCTCCTCGGCCAGCCGCTTCTTCTCGTGCTCGGCCACGACCTGGGCTTCGCGGCGCTGACGCTCCACCTCCTTCGCCTTCACCGCCGCGGCCTTGGCCGCTCCCTCCTGGAAGACTTTCACGGCCGGAGCCGCCAAACTCGCGACCCGGCCGCAGAAGCCTTGGTTCGCCTTCCGGACGAGAGGCTCGCACGCGGACGGGGACCGGCGCGTCACAGCGACGCACAATGGCGACGCGGAGCAGGCAGCAGGGTCCTGGGACCGCAGACCGGACAGCAGGGAAGCCTTCTCAGAGCAATAGCCACGCTCGACGCCCTCATTGACGGAAACCACGCGAGCCATGTCCAGGCCGGAGCGGGGCTTGTCGCCTCCGCTGAGCTTCATGGATGCGCAGCGAAGGGGGTCGCCAAGGAGGAACATCAGGCCGGAGGCGCACTGCTCGTTGGAGACCCAATTGTTCTTCACCACCAGGGCGCACATTTCTTGGGTGTTCCCCTTCCGGAACGCGTCTGCCAGAGCGCCCTTAGCCCGCGCCTTCAACGCCGCCGGGATGTTCTCATTCTCCACCATCCGGGGAAAGTAGGCTTGGAACGCCGCCTCCTCGTCGCCCTTCTGGAAGAGGGAGGCGGCGTAGGAGAGGAGCGTCCGCAGCTCCTGGCAGAAAGCGTGACCGCGATAGTTCGCTTCCAAGCCAAGCAGACTGGCGCAGGAGTACCCTTTGCCGCCGACGAACTCCAGACAGGCCAGGGCCTGTTCCCCGGCGATTGCAGCAGAGACAAATTCGGGGTTGTTGATCAGCGAGAGCTCTCTCAAGGTGAAGTTCTTGGGATTGGCATGGAGCTTCACGAGATGTTGAAGGTAATCGCCCTTGCCCTGGCGGCACTGCTTATCGGCCTCGACCAGAAAGGCCTCGTCGAGGAGTTTCTGCCCCGACGGATTGGCAGCGGCCCAGCCAGTCGCAGTCCCGCAGCACGCCAGCGTCAACACGAAGAATCCTTGGACCATGCTCATCGTTGGACCTCCTGAAAAGCCTACCTTAAAACCAATATATCTCATTTACCCGGAAAGAGCAAAGCTCATTTTTCCCATCCCCATCCTCGGAAGAGGCCCCATGGACAGCCAGGGCCCTTGGTCCCAGTCCCCCATGGGCCGTCCGCTGGCCTCTGGCGTGCCGCTGGGCCCAGAAGGCAGCGGTGTTTTCAGGCTATCCTTGGGACATGAGGAGGTCGAAGAGGCTGATCAGCGTCTTGCTCGCGCTCTTCCTCGGCCTTTGGCTGCCGGGGGGCCCGGCTTTCCCCGCGTTCGGCCAGGTCGTCAGCACAGGCCGCGTCTCCCGACCCGCGTTCCCGGCTACCCCCATCCCGCTGGGCGGCGCCGGGACAGTCCGCTCCATCCCGGCCGGCGCAGGCATCTCCGCGGTCTCCTTCCAGGGTTCCCTGCCTCTGCTCTCCGGACCCGGCGTGTCCCTTGGGACCCTTGAGGCTCCCAGCGTCCAGACCGCGGCCCTTCCCGAGTCTTTGCTTCCTTCCGTCGGAGGATCATCCTCCTTCCTCGCCGCGGCTCCCTCCGTCCCGTCGGCCGCGCCTTCCATCCCCGGAGCCGCGGACGCCATCGCCGCAGGCAACGCCCTCTCCGTATCCCCCGCGGGCCGGAACAACGTCCCTGACGAGGAGTCGGCGAACGCCTCAGGAGCCCGGTTCGACGGCGGCCTGCTCCAGCCCCAGTCCAGCCTCGACGCCGTGGCCTTGGACCAGCCAGCCCCCATCACGAGGAGGCTCCAGTTCAAAGCCTCGGGCGGAGAAGCCCTGGGCCGGGGCTATCCTGACCGCGTCGCGGAGCTCGGCGCCCGACTGCCGGGCAGGCTCGATGTCCGCGATTACGTTGAGCCCGACTCCATCAGCCGGCCCAGGAAGCTCGCTCTCGCGGGCCACTTCGCTGCCCTGGCCTTGGGCGGCCTGGCCGTGGCCGCCGGGCTGGGCCTGGCCGCGGCCCTGCCTGCGTTCATGTGGGCCGGGACGGACCTCGTCCGACAGGCCCGCAAGCTCAGCCAGGAGCGGCCCACGGCCTTCAGCTCGAACCTCTACGGCGAGGGCCGCCGCAGCGCCGAGGCGGAGGGCCGCGGCCTGCTGCGCCTTCTCACGACCCGCATGGGCGCACATCCCTCCCAGACCCCGAGGTTCAGCCTCTCCAACGACCACGGCCCCATGGGAGGCACCAGTGAAGGCACCTCAGTGGACCCGGACGCAGTCGTGACCTTGGGCGAAGGCTACCAGTTCAAGAGGATCGAGATTGCGGCCGCGGTCGTCGGGCACGAGCTCGGGCACCTGCTGTTCGGAGACCCGGCCCGCCAAGGCTTTCTCCGCCAGCGATGGGGCGCCCATCTGGGCCTGCGGTTCCTCAAGAAGGCGGCGGTCGTGGGGACCGCGGTCAAGACTGCGGTGTTCGCGCCCGGCCTTCAGACCCTCATCGACCCCTTCGGCCTGACCCTGGGGTTGTCCGTCATGGTCGCGGGCTTGGCAGTGATGAGATTCGGCCTGGCCCTGGGCATGGAGGCCTCGCGTCAGGAGGAATTCAGGGCCGACCATTTCAGCGCCTGGCTCACCCGGCCGGAGTGGCTGGCGGACTTTTTCAGCAGCGCAAGGGAATCGGACTCAGTCCTGCCGGACAAGTCCACCCAAGCTCTCTTCCAGGGCAGTCCTTTAGGGAACCTGATGCGACGAGTCGATTCCTGGCTCAAGGACCTCGAACAAAGGGTTTTCTCCACCCACCCGGACCACGCTTCCCGGGAGAAACGGCTCAGTGAAATGGCTGAAAAGCGCTGAGCCCTCAGGTGCCGGGGATTAATCCCCGGCGCCGCGGCCAAAGGCGTCGTCGAAGGCGTCGAGGAACTCCTGGGCGCGCTGGAACCGGCGCTCCGGGTCCCGGGCGAAGGCCTTGTCCATGAAGGGATCGACCTTGGGCCCCAGGCCGGCCACGGCCTGGCTCAGAGGCTTGAAGTCGAGCCTCTCCTTCTGGGTCAAGTGCTCGGGCCCGGGGAACGGCAGCTGGCCGGTCAGCATGTGGTAGACGGAGGCGGCCAGGGCGTAGAAGTCGCCGGGCTGGCGCTCCTGGCCCAGATGCTGCTCCGGGGACATGTAGGCCATGGTGCCGCTGACCGCGCCGGGCGTCAGCCTCGAGAGCGTCACCTGGGCCTGGCGGGCGATGCCGAAGTCCATCACCTTGACGTGCCCCGAGGACGCCACCATGATGTTGGCGGGCTTGAGGTCGCGGTGCAGGACCCTGCGGCTGTGAGCGAAGGCGAGCGCCGAGCAGACCTCCCGTACGATGGCCCGGCACTCGTCGACCGGGATCCTGCCCTCCCGCTCGATGAGGTCGCGGACGGTGACGCCGTCGATGTACTCGAACACGAGGCACAGGTCCTGCGGCGTGTCGATGACGGAATGGATCTGGACGATGTTCGGGTGCTGGAGGGCCGCCACGATGCGGGCCTCCTTGAGAAAGGCGTCCTTGCCCACGGAATCGGCCCGGATCTCGGGCCGCATGACCTTCAGGGCCACCTTCCGCTGGAGGGTCCGGTCGAAGCCCTCGTAGATCTCCCCCATCCCCCCCTCCGCGATGCGGCGGACGATCTCGACGCTCCCCACGACCCTCGCGGACCCCTCGGCCGGCCCAGGCGGCGCACCGGAGGGAGCCGCCGGCAGGGGAGCCGTGGCAGGAGCAGGGGCAGAGGCCCTGCCGCGGGAGCCCCAGACCGCCAAGCCGAGGAGGATGCCGAGCAGGAGGACCGCGGCCCCGATGATGACGCTGGTCAGAGCTTCGCCTCCCGGACCTTCCGTCCAGCCTCGCGGCGCCAGGCCTCCAAGCGCCGGCGCAGTGCCGGGTCGCTGAGAGCGAGCATCTGAGCAGCGAAGAGCGCGGCATTGGCCGCCCCGCCCTCGCCGATGGCCAGGGTCCCGACCGGCACCCCCTTGGGCATCTGGACGATGGAGAGCAGGGAGTCCAGTCCCTGAAGGGCCTTGGATTGGATCGGCACGCCCAGCACCGGCAGGAGGGTCTGGGCCGCGGTCACCCCGGCCAGATGCGCGGCGCCCCCTGCTCCGGCGATGATGACCCGGATGCCCCTGCGTTCCGCGGATGCCGCGAAGGAGGTGAGCAGGTCCGGGGTGCGGTGCGCGGAGATGACCCGCTTCTCGTGAGGGACGCCCAGGTCCGCGAGAATCTGGCAGGAGTGCTTCATGGTCTCCCAATCCGAGGTGCTGCCCATGATGACCGCGACTCTCGGAGAGAGTCGCGGAAGCCGTCTTTCTCTCTTCATCGTCTCATCTCCATCCATTCTTCCTTCACGGCCCCGATATCCGTTCTGTACTGCATCCCCTCGAACTTGATCAGGCCGGCCGCGGCATAGGCCTTGTCCCGCGCCTGGGCAGGGGAGGCGGCCAGGGCCGTCACGCCAAGGACGCGGCCTCCCTTGGTGACCCAGCCTGAGCCGGCCCTTTCGGTCCCGGCGTGGAAGACACGGACGCCCTCCTCCATCGCCCGATCGAGGCCGCTGATGGGCCGCCCGAGCCTCGGCGTCTCCGGATAGCCCTCGGAAGCGAGCACCACGCACGCGGAGGATCCGGCCGAAGTCTCCAGCGAAGGACCAGGGGACCTGCCCTCGCTGCAGGACCGCAGCGCTTCCAGGAAGCCGTCTCCCAGCAGGGGGATGACGGCCTGGGCCTCGGGGTCCCCGAACCTGCAGTTGAACTCGAGGACCTTGGGCCCGTCGGGGGTCAGCATGATCCCGGCGTAGAGGACCCCGCGGTAGTCGACGCGGTCCCTGAGGAGCCCTTCGAGGACCGGTCCCAGGACCTCGGCCTCGATCCTGCGGACCGAGGCAGGGTCCAGCTCGACCGGAGCCACGGCTCCCATGCCTCCGGTGTTCGGCCCTTGGTCGTTGTCGTAGAGCCGCTTGTGGTCGCGGGCGAAAGGGAGCAGTGTCATGGAGCGGCCGCTGACCAGGACCATCACGGAGAGCTCCGGCCCCGAGAGGCGCTCCTCGAGCACGATCCTCGACCCGGCCCGAGCAAGCACGCCGGACTCCACGAGGTCCGCCACCGCCTTCGAGCCCGACTCCGCGTCCGGGCAGACAGCCACACCCTTGCCGCCAGCCAGGCCGTCGGCCTTGACCACGACCGGGCCGGCCCAGTCCCGCAGGGCGGTCCGGGCCTCGGCGGGGCTCTCGAAGGTCCGATGGGCCGCGGTCGGGACCTTGTGACGGATCATGAAATCCTTGGCAAAGGCCTTGGAGGTCTCAAGACGCGCGGCGTCCCGGCCCGGCCCGAAGACAGGCACGCCCGCGGCCCTCAAGGCGTCGGACACGCCCGCCTCGAGCGGGCCCTCGGGCCCCACGACCGCCAGGCCCACGCCGCGGCCGGCGCAGAAGGAGGTCACCGCGGCCGGGTCGAGAAGGTCTACGGGGACGCGTTCGGCGCGCTCGGCGATGGCGTCGGAGCCGGGGGCGCAGAGCAGCGGGCCGCCCGCGGAGAGCTTCCAGGCAAGGGCGTGCTCCCGGCCCCCGGAACCGAGGAGCAGCGTCGGCCGTCCCATCAGTCCTTCCTCGCCGCCTTGTCCTGCTCCACGCCGACCGTGGGATAGACCCCGGTGAAGCAGGCGCTGCAGAAGCCCGAGGGGTCCCCTCCCCCGGCCGCCCGAAGCATGGCCTCCCGGCTCAGGTAGTGGAGGGAGTCCACCTCGAGGAACCTCGCGATCTCCGGGATGGAGTGCCGGTTGGCGATGAGCTCGCCGGAGCGCGGGGTGTCGATGCCGTAGAAGCAGGGCGCGGTGATCGGGGGGCTCGAGATCGCCATGTGGATCTCCGCGACCCCGGCCTCGCGCAGGCCGCGGGTGATCTTGCGCGAGGTCGTCCCCCGGACGATGGAGTCGTCCACGAGCACGATCCTGCGGCCCTTGAGGACCTCGGGCACCGGGGCGAGCTTGAGCTGGGCCGCGGTCTCGCGCAGCTCCTGCGTGGGACGGATGAAGGTCCGGCTCACGTAGTGGCTCCGCACCAAGGCCATCTCGAAAGGGATGCCGGAGACGTCCGAGAACCCCAGGGCATGGGGGACGCCCGAGTCCGGGACAGGCACGACCATGTCGGCCTTGACCCCGGCCATCTCCCGGGCCAGGGCCCGGCCGAGCTCCCGCCGCACGGACATGACGTTCCTGCCGAAGACCTGGGAATCGGGGCGGGCGAAGTAGACGTGCTCGAAGACGCAGCGGCTGGTCTCGGGCGGCGCCGCGAAGGGCTTGAGGGAGCGCACGAACCCGCCCTCGATGACCACGATCTCGCCCGGCTCGACCTCGCGCAGGACCTTGGCCTTGACGAGGTTCAAGGCCGTGGTCTCGGACGCCGCGACGTGGCTGTTGCCCAGACGCCCGAGCACCAGGGGGCGGAAGCCCCTCGGGTCGCGCGCCGCGATGAGCTTGTCCGGGGTCAGGATGAGGAGCGCGTAGGACCCCTCGACCTTCTTGAGGGCTTCGGCCAATGCCTCCTCGATCGGACCGGGAGCCCGCGCCAGGAGATGGATGATCGCCTCCGAGTCCGTGGAGGACTGGAAGATCGCGCCCTCGGCCTCGAGCCTGGCCCTGATCTCCAGCGCGTTGGTCAGATTGCCGTTGTGCGCGATGGCGACCGGCCCGTGGCTGCAGTTGAAAAGGAGCGGCTGGGCGTTCTTGATGTGGCTGGCCCCGGTCGTGGAGTAGCGCACGTGCCCCACCGCGGTCCTGCCGGGCAGGCAGGCCAGGGCCTGGCTGTTGAACACGTCGGATGCCAAGCCCATCCCGGCGTGGGCGTGCAGCCCCCCCTGGTGGGCGGTGACGATGCCCGCCGACTCCTGGCCGCGGTGCTGGAGCGCGAAGAGCCCGAGGTAGGCGAGGTCAGCGGCCTCGGGATGGTCGGTGACGCCGAAAATGCCGCACATCTGTCACTTGCCTCCCCCACGGGGAGGCAAGTAGCTGTGGGGGCTAATCGCCGTATGCCGTGTCATCAAGACTGACAATACTTGATTGCGTTCCGGAACATCTCCAGCCCGATCCCCTCCTTCATGAAGGTCTGGCGCGTCCAGTTCGGGTGGTGGTGGCGCACCGTGAAGCGCTCCGGATGGGGCATCAGGCCCAGGCAGTTGCCCTCGGGGTTGGTCAGCCCCGCGATGTTGAAGACCGAGCCGTTGGGATTGTGCGGGTAGCCGAGGAGCTTGCCGTCGTCCGAGACGTACTGCAGGGCGATGGACTTGTTCTTCTTGAGCTCCTCGAGGTGGCGCGGGCTCTTGAGCACGAGCTTGCCCTCCCCGTGCGCGACCGGGAGCTCGATCATCTCGGGCAGGCCCTGGGTCCAGAGGCACATGCTCTGGGTGTTCAAGCGCAGGTGCGTCCAGCGGGCCTCGAAGCGTCCGGAGTCGTTGGCCGTGAAGCTCGCGGTCTGCTCCCCGGCCGCGGAGAAGGGCAGGAGGCCCGCCTTGACCAGAGCCTGGAAGCCGTTGCAGATGCCGATGACGGGCCGGCCCAGGCGCACGAAGTTCCGGATCTCCTTCATGTAGAGCTTCACCTGGTTGGCCAGGATCTTGCCCGCGGCCACGTCGTCGCCGTAGGAGAAGCCCCCTGGGATGGCGACGATGGAGAACTCCATGAGCCGCACCCTGGCGGCCTTGAAGTCCGCGATAGAGACGAGCTCCGCGTCGCCGCCCACCTGCTTGAAGGCCAGCGCGGTCTCGACGTCGCAGTTGGTCCCGGGCGCGCGCAGGACCAGGACCTTGGGCTTGCGGCCCCTCAGGGCGGGCTTGGAGGGCATCATCTCATGGCCTCCGGGAGGGTATGCTGCCAGGCGGTCTTGAGCTCCACCAGCAGGGTCTCGAGCACGACCGACCCGTCCTGACCCGAGACCTTGATGAGGGGGTTGGCCGTGGTGGAGCCGATGCGGCGCACCGGGACGCCCTTCATGGCGCGCATGAAGGCGAGGTCGTCCTTGGGGCTGACCTCGAGGAGCACGCGGCTGGGGCTCTCGGAGAAGAGGATCGTCTCGTCGGCGAGCATGGCCGGACTCGTCAGGACCTGGTCGAGCTCGAGCGAGGCCCCGAACTCGCCGGAGAAGGCCATCTCCGCGACGGCGACCCCAAGGCCCCCCTCGGAGAGGTCGTGGGCCGAGAGGATCAGCTTCTTGGAGATCGTCCCTGACACGGCCTTGAAGGCGCGCGCCGCGGCCTTGGGGTCGGGCTTGGGGACCTCGCCGGAGCAGCCCTCCATCTGGGAGAGCAGCGACCCTCCGGTCTCGTCCTTGGTGACGCCCACCAGGAAGAGGGAGTTGCCCGGGCCCTTGAAGTCCATGGTCAGGGAGTGGGTGATGTCGTTGACCGGCGCCACCGCGGTGATGAGCAGGGTCCCGGGGATGGCCAGGTCCCGTCCCTTCTCGTCGCGGGACTGGTTGTAGAGGCTGTCCTTGCCCGAGATGAAGGGGACGCCGTAGCCCTTGGCAGCGTCGTGGCAGCCCAGGGCCGCCCGGACCAGGCCCCCCAACTGCTCGGGGACCTCCGGGCTCGCCCAGCAGAAGTTGTCGAGGAAGGAGGCCTTCGTGATGTCGGCCCCGACGCAGAGGAGGTTGCGCAGGGCCTCGTCCGCGCAGCACAGGGCCATCCAGTAGGGGTCCAGGCGCCCGTAGGAGGGGTTCAAGCCGTGCCCCAGCGCGAAGCCCGCCTGGTCCGCCCACTCGCCCGTGGCCGCCACGGGCCAGATGACGCACGCGTCCCCAGGTCCGTCGTGCCTCATGCCCTGGAGGGGCTTGATGACCGTGCCGGACTGGACCTCGTGGTCGTACTGCCGGATGAGCCACTCGCGGCTGCACACATTGAGGTGGCCGAGCATCCGGATGAGGATCGCGCCCAGCCGGCCGCGGTCCGCCGGCCCTTTCCTCGCTCCGCAGGGCCTGGACTTGGGCTTGGGAACGAGACCCCAGACCGCCCGGCGTTCCACCCTGGGCATGCCGTCGTGCAGGAACTCCATGTCGAGGTCGGCCACAGGAGCGCCCTTGTGAGAGACCACCAGGCGCCCCGTGTTCGTGAACTCGCCGAGAACGGAGCAGCCCGTGCCCTCGGCGAGGAAGAGCTTCTCGAGCTCGGGATAGTTCTTGGGCGGGACGGCCAGGACCATGCGCTCCTGGGCCTCGGAGAGCCAGATCTCCCAAGGAGCGAGGTCCGAGCACTTCAGCGGCGCTTTCTCGAGCGCCACCTTCGCCCCGCAGTCCTGGGCCAGCTCGCCGACCGCGGAGGAGAAGCCTCCGGCCCCGCAGTCCGTGACCCCGCGGTAGAGCCTGCGGTCGCGGGCCGCCATCAAGGCGTCGAGGACCCGCTTCTCGTTCAAGGGATGGCCGATCTGCACGGCCTGCCGGTCCGCCTCGCCCTCCAGGGTCGCGGAGGAGAAGGTCGCGCCATGCAGGCCGTCGCGGCCCGTGGGGCCTCCGACCGCCACAATGAGGTCGCCGGGCTTGACGTCCTTGCGCACGGCCCACGAGGGCATGAGCCCCGCGGTGCCGCAGAAGACCAGGGGATTCAAGCGGTAGTCGTCGTCGAACCAGAGGCCACCGCCCGCGGTCGGGATGCCCATGCGGTTGCCGTAGTCGCGCACGCCGGCGATCACGCCTCTGAGGGTGCGCAGCGGATGCAGGGCGCCTCCGGGAAGGGCCCCGGCGTAGTCGGGCCGGGCCAGGCAGAAGGTGTCGGTGTTCAGGACGGGCTTGGCGCCCAAGCCCGCGCCGAGCACGTCGCGGATGACGCCGCCGATGCCGGTCTCGGCCCCGCCGTAGGGCTCGACCGCGCAGGGGTGGTTGTGGGTCTCGACCTTGACGGCCAGGGCCCAGCGGCCGCTCCTGCCGAACTGCACGATGCCGGCGTTGTCCTTGAAGACGGAGAGGCACCAGGGCTTGCCGAGCTCCTTGGTGGCCTTGACGATGGTCTCGTTGAAGAGGCTCTTGAAGAGCCTGGACTTCTTGCCGTCCGAGTACCGGACAGGCCCGTTGAAGGTCTTGTGCTTGCAGTGCTCGGACCAGGTCTGGGCGATCGTCTCGATCTCGCCGCGCGTCGGCTCCCGGCCGACCTTCTTGAACTCGGCCCGGATGGCCTCGAGCTCGGGTTCGTTGAGCGACCAGCCGAGCCTGGCGCTGAGCTCCTTGAGCTCCTTGGGCGGCAGGACCGTGAAGCGGAGGGACCCGGCGTCAGACGCCTTGACTGACAGCGCCGCGGCGTGGTCTCCGGTCTGCCGACCTCCGACCACTTCCTCGCCGACCCGCCGGGCGGGTACCCCGGCTCGGTCGCGCCGCTCAGTCATAGGCCTCCGTCACGGTGAAGGTGTGGACGATGGGGTTGGCCAGGGTCCGGCGGACCGTCCGCTCGAGGACGTTCTTCGTGGTCCTGCCGAGGATGCGGTAGACGGAGCCGCACCGGACGGCCTCGGGCTCAGGCAGACCGAGCTCCGCGATGGCCCGCCGCACGGATTCGCCGACCGAGTCGGTCACGGTGGACTTCAGCCAGACCTCGACGCGCCAGTGGTTCATGCCGTCGAGGACCGGGGGCGCGTTGAGGACCTTGAACTCATGGGTGACCCCGTCGCTCAAGAGCTCCTTGGCCGCCTGCTGCACGTGGGCCTGGTTGAGCGGGCCGCAGATCTCGTAGACCGTGCTCACCCGCACCTGCCGGGCCGCGGAGAAGCCGGCCGCCTGGATCTGAGCCAGCGCCGCGGCGCCGGCCGCGTCCGTGAACTCCGGCCGGAGCCGGACCTCGACCAGGTAGGTCGTTCCCGCAGCGATCACGCTCATTTCGCCACCATCCTCAGCGCCTCCCGGTACAGCCGGGAGGTGCGCTCCACGACGTCGTGCGCAAGGGGAGGAGCCGGGGGCTGCTTATCCCACCCGGACTTCTCCAGGTAATCGCGAATGAACTGCTTGTCGAAATTGGCGGGCGAGGGCCCGGACTTCCAGGCATGCGCGTCCCAGAGCCTCGAGGAGTCCGGGGTGACGACCTCGTCGATGGCGATGAGTCGGCCGTCGAGACGGCCGAACTCGAACTTGGTGTCGGCCAATATCAAGCCGCAGGCCGTCAGCCTGCGGCTTGCGAACTCATAGAGGTTCAGACTGAGTCTCTCCAATTCCTCCGCCGTCTCCTTCCCTACCTGCTCAGCGAGGGTTTTCCGTGAGATGTTTTCATCATGCCCTTCGTCCGCCTTGGTCGAAGGGGTGAAGATCGGCTCCGGCAGCTTCTCGGATTCCTTGAGGCCCGAGGGCAGGCGATGGCCGCAGACCGAGCCCGTCTTCCGGTATTCCTTCCAGCCGGAGCCCGAGAGATACCCGCGCACCACGCACTCGACATCCGCGCGCTGGGCGCGGCGGCAGAGCATGGTCCGCCCCTCGAACGCGGCCGCGTCCAGAGAGGAGAGCCCCGGGCGCAGACGGCAGATCTCTTCCCAATCGGCCGAGACCAGGTGGTTGGGCACGATCCCGGCCGTCTCCTTGAACCACCAGGCGGCCATCTGGGTCAGGATCTTCCCCTTGTCCGGGATGAGCGTCGGGAGAACGCAGTCGAAAGCGGACACGCGGTCCGTGGCGACGAGCAGCAGCTCGTCGCCGAGAAGATAGACGTCGCGGACCTTGCCCTTGCGGAAAAGCTTGAGTTCTTGAGCGATCATTCCCATTCGATGGTGGCCGGAGGCTTGGAGCTGATGTCGTAGACGACCCTGTTGACGCCCTTGACCTCGCTGATGATGCGGCTCGACATCTTCTGAAGGAGGTCGTACGGGAGCCGCGTCCAGTCCGCGGTCATGCCGTCCACGGAATCCACGCACCGCAGGGCCACGGTGTTCTCGTAGGTGCGCTCGTCGCCCATGACGCCCACGGACTTGACCGGCAGGAGGACCGCGAAGGCCTGCCAGGCCTTGGACTGCCAGCCCGAGGAGAGCAGCTCAGCCCGCATGATGGCGTCGGCCCGGCGCAGGACCGCCAGGCGCTCCGGGGCGACGTCCCCCAGGATGCGGATGGCCAGGCCCGGTCCGGGGAACGGGTGCGCCCCGAGGATGCCCTGCGGCAGACCCATCTCTCGGCCCAGGGCCCGGACCTCGTCCTTGAAGCACATGCGCAGCGGCTCGACGAGCTTGAGCTTCATGCGCTCCGGCAGGCCCCCCACGTTGTGGTGGCTCTTGATGACGGCCGACGGCCCCTTGACCGAGACCGACTCGATGACGTCCGGATAGAGCGTGCCCTGGGCCAGGAAATCGGCCTTGATCCTCTTGGCCTCGGCCTCGAAGACCTCGATGAAGGTCCGGCCGATGATCTTGCGCTTGCGCTCCGGGTCCGTGACGCCGGAGAGGCGCTTGAGGAAGGTCTTGGCGGCGTCCACGACCTTGAGCGAGAGCCCCATGGTCCTTCCCAGGGCCCGGACCTTCTCGAGGTCGCCCTCGCGCAGAAGCCCGGTGTCCACGAACACGCAGGCCAGGCGCTTGCCGATGGCGCGGTGGATGAGGGCCGCCGCGACCGAGCTGTCGACCCCGCCCGAAAGGGCGAGGACCACGCGGCCGGTCCCCACCTGGCGCCGGATGTCGGACACGCTCGACTCTAGGAACGAGGCCATGGTCCAGCGCTGGGCGAGCCCGCAGATGCGGCGGCTGAAGTTCTCGAGGATCCTGCCGCCCTCGGGCGTATGATGCACCTCCGGGTGGAACTGCACGCCGTAGAGCTTCTTGGCGTCGTCGGCGATGGCGGCCAGGGGCGCGGTGTCCGTCTTGGCTGCGGCTTTAAAGCCGTTGCCGCCCAGTCCCTTGGCGGAGTCGCCGTGGCTCATCCAGACCTGCAGGGTCTTCGGCAGGCCCTGGAAGAGCGGCGACGTTGAGGTGACCTTGAGCTTCGCGAACCCGTACTCGCGCTTCCGGGCAGGGGCCACGCGGCCGCCGTGCAGGGTCGTCAGGAGCTGCATGCCGTAGCAGATGCCCAGGACGGGCAGGCCCAGCGCAAACAGGGCCGGGTCCGGCCTGGGACTGCCCTGGCGGTGCACGGAATCCGGGCCGCCCGAGAGGATGATGCCCTTGGGCGAGCTCTTCAGGATGCGCTCGACCGGGGCGTTGTAGGGAAGGACCTCGCAGTAGACCTGGAGCTCCCGGAGCCTGCGCGCGATGAGCTGCGTGTACTGGCTCCCGAAGTCCAGGATGAGGACGCTGTCCCTGCCGGAGGCCAGGCTCATCCTTTGCCCATGCCGATGCGCTGGGCTTTCTGGAAGAGCTTTCCTTCGGTCTGGATGGAGGGCGCGATGACGACCTCGGTGAGCTGGAACTCGCGGATGGTCTCGGCGCCGACCGAGCCCATGCAGGTCCGCAGGGCCCCGACCAGGTTCTGGGTGCCGTCGTCGGTGCGGGAGGGCCCGTAGAGGATCTCCTCGAGCGTGCCCGTGACGCCCACGTGGATGCGGGTCCCGCGCGGGAGGTTCGCGTGCGGGGTCGCCATGCCCCAGTGGTAGCCCAGGCCCGGGGCTTCCTTCGTGCGCGCGAAGGCCGAGCCGACCATGACGCCGTCCGAGCCGCAGGCGATGGCCTTGCAGATGT
>JBAZSR010000032.1:14361-25297 GCA_041662295.1 Elusimicrobiota bacterium
TCGCCGCCCGTGCTCATGCCGCCGTCCGTGATGATGGGCACGTAGCGGCCGCTCTTCTTGAAGTAGAAGTCGCGCGCCGCGGCGCAGTCCACGGTGGCCGTGACCTGGGGCACGCCCAGGCCCAGCACGCCGCGGGTGGTGCAGGCCGCGCCCGGGCCCACGCCGACCAGGAGGCCCGCGATGCCCGTCTCCATGAGCTCGACCGCCACGCCGTAGGTCACGCAGTTGCCGGCCACGACCGGGATCTTCATGGACTTGCAGAACTTGGCGAGGTCGAGCGCCTTGTACTTGGTGGCCTTGTGCCGCGCCGTGATCACGGTGGACTGCACGAAGAAGAGGTCCGCTCCCGCCTCGGCCGCCACCGGGCCGAGCTTGGCCGCGTTCTGCGGGATGGTCGAGACCGCGCAGGGCACGCCCGCTTCCTTGATCTCGCAGACGCGCCTGGCCACGAGCTTCTCGTGCACCGGCTCCTTGTAGAGCTCCTGCACAAGCTGGGTCGCCTTCTCCGGGCCCGCGCCCGCGATCTGCGCCACGATCTCGCGGGGCTTCTCGTAGCGGGTGTTGATGCCGTCGAGGTTGAGGACCCCGAGGCCGCCGAGCTTGCCCATGGCGATGGCGAAGGTGGCGTCCACGACGCCGTCCATGGCCGAGGCCAGGAAGGGGATCTGGAGCTTGACGCCGCCGAGGGTGAGGCTCGTGTCCGTCTCTTCGGGGTTGACCGTCACATCGCCCGGCACCAAGGCGATCTCGTCGAATCCGTATGCTCTGCGGGCCTCCCGGTCACGGCCGATGAAGAACGCCATCGCTACCCCCCTTAGAGACGCTAGTTTGAGGACATTGCCGCATCAACTTTACAAAATTAGGAAGCAGTGGGCAACCAAGCCCCTCCCATTGACTTAATCCGCCGAGAATGTCTACTATATGCATGCATGCGCATACACATGAGCAATCCCCGGCCATGAGCCTCCCTGAGACCACCCGCCTCCTCAATCTCCTGGCCGAGCCCAACCGCCTGCGCCTGCTCCTGGCGCTCTCAGCCAGGCGCCTGTGCGTGTGCGAACTCTCCACAGCCCTACGGCTCAGGCAAACCGCGGTCTCCCAGCACCTCAGGGTCCTGCGCGACTGCGGCCTGGTCGTCAACCGCAAGGAGGGGCTCTGGGTGGAGTACGAACTCTCCCCAGAGGCCCTGCAAGGCTGTTCCGGCCGCCTGCTCAAGTCCGTCCTGGCCGAGGCCGTCAATGACGACAACGTGGCCATGGACCTCCAGGCCGTGACCGAGGTCGACCGCAACGCCGCGTGCTGCAAGCCCAAGGAGCCCAAGCCGTGAGCGAACGGGCCAAGCTCTTCCTGATGGCCGCGGTCTTCCTGGTCTTCTACTACGCCCCCTTTCCGCACCCCAGGGTGCAGAGCGCCATCCTCGAGGCCTTCTGGATGCTCCAGGACTACGCCCAGCGCCACGTCCTCTTCTGCCTCGTCCCGGCCTTCTTCATCGCGGGCGGCATCTCGGTCTTCGTGTCCCAGGCCTCGGTCATGAAGTACTTCGGACCCAAGGCCGACAAGCTCCTCTCCTACGGCGTGGCCTCTGTTTCCGGGACCATCCTCGCGGTCTGCTCCTGCACCGTCCTTCCTCTATATGCGGGCATCTCCCGCCGCGGAGCAGGCATCGGCCCTGCCGTGGCGTTCCTCTATTCCGGCCCGGCCATCAATGTCCTGGCCATCATCCTGACCGGCCGCGTGCTGGGCCTGGAGATGGGCCTGGCCCGCGCCTTCGGCGCGGTCGCGTTCTCCATCGTCATCGGACTCGCCATGGCATCCATCTTCAGGCACGAGGGCAGCGTCCCCGACGACTCCATGTTCGCGGCCAAGGACGACACCGTCCGGCCTCTCTGGAAGGAGGTCCTCTACTTCTTCAGCATGGTCTGCGTCCTGGTCTTTGCTGCCTGGGGCAGGCCCGAACAGCCCGTGGGCTTCTTCGACGCGGTCTACCGGATCCACTGGTGGCTGGCAGGCGCCGCCCTGCTCGCCCTGCTCTGGATGCTCTCCGCATGGTTCACGAAAGACGAGCTCGTCTCCTGGAAAGACTCGACATGGGGCTTCGCCAAACAGATATTCCCCCTCTTGCTGGCAGGCGTCTTTGCCGCGGGACTCTTGATGGGCCGCCCTGGCCTCGACAACGGCCTCATCCCGAACCGCTGGGTGGCCCTGCTGGTCGGCGGCAACTCCCTATGGGCCAATCTCTTCGCCTCCGTGGCCGGGGCCCTCATGTATTTCGCCACGCTCACGGAGATCCCCATCCTCCAGGGCCTCATGGGCTCAGGCATGGGCAAAGGCCCGGCCCTGGCCCTGCTCCTGGCAGGCCCGGCCTTGAGCCTGCCCAGCATGATCGTGCTCAACAAGGTCATGGGCACGAGAAAGCTGCTGGCCTACGTCGGCCTCGTGGTCTTCATGTCCACCTTGGCCGGCATGATCTACGGAGCCCTCTTCTAAAGGAGAAAACCATGAAGATCGAAGTCTTCGGACCCGGCTGTCCCAAATGCGTGAATACGGAGAAAGCCATCAAGGCTGTCCTGGCCGAGCTCAAGCTCTCAGCCGAGGTCGTCAAGATCACGGACATCAGCGCCATCGTGGACCGCGGGGTCATGTTCACCCCTGCCGTGATCATCGACGGCAAGAAGGTCTGCGAAGGCAAGGTCCCGACCCCTGAGATGATCAAGGGCTGGCTCAAGTGACTCCTCCATGAAAAAGCTCCTCGGCTACGGCCTGCTGGCCTTTGTCATGGTCAGCGTCGCGTTCGCGCTCTTCCATAAGGAGGCGCCCTCCCCAGCGCCGACCCCAGAGCCCGAAGCCTCGGCCCCAGCGCCTTCAAAGCGCCCCAAGGCCGCGGCTTCCAAGCCCCGGCCCTCGAAGCAGGTCGTGATCGCGCGCTACTGCCACGGCAGCGCCCGCTGTTCGAACTGCCTCAAGATCGAGGGCTACTCCAAGGAAGCCATCGAGACGGGATTCCGCAAGGAGCTCGCCTCCGGGAGCCTGAGATTCGAGCTCGCGAACATAGACGAGCCCGCCAACAGGCGCTATGTCCAGGACTACGGCCTCTACACCAAGTCGCTCGTTCTCATCGCGGAGACGGACGGCAAGGAAGTCCGCCACAAAGTCCTCAACAACGTCTGGAACCATCTGAGCGACAAGACCGCTTTCATGGCCTATGTCAGGGCCGAGACCGAGGGCTTCCTGAAGCCATGATGATCGAGACCGCGACCGCCTTCTGGCTCGGGATCCTGACCTCCATCAGCCCCTGCCCCCTGGCGTCGAACATCGCGGCCCTGTCCTTCTGCCTGCGCGCAGGCCCGTCAAGCGGCAAAGCCGCGGCCTACGGCGCGGCCTATTCGATCGGCAGGGCCGCGGCCTACGCCGGCCTGGCCATGCTCATCGCGTGGGTCGGCCTTTCCATCCCCGCTGTCTCGGACTTCCTCCAGCGCCGCCTCAACCAGGCCTTGGGGCCGGTCCTGGTCCTGACCGGAGGGGTCCTGCTCGACCTCATCTCCCTCCCGCTGGGAGCATGGAAGCCGAGCGCGTCCTGGACCTCGCGCCTGGCTGCCGGCGGCGTCCTGGGCTCGGCAGGCATGGGGTTCCTCCTGGCCCTGGCCTTCTGCCCGGTCTCGGCCGCGCTCTACTTCGGCACGCTCCTGCCCCTGAGCCTCAAGGCCGGCTCCCCCGCGTTCCTGCCGTCCGTCTACGGCGCGGCCACGGGCCTGCCTGTCCTGTTGTTCGCGTCAGCCATCGCAGGGGGTGCCGCCTCCCTCTCCGAGCGGTTCGGAAAGGTCCAGGCTTTCGAGAAACACGCTCGCCTGGCGACCGGGACCATCCTCATCCTTTTGGGCGTCTATTTCACTTCAAGGGACATCTTCCACCTCCTATGACATCGAGCAACCAGCCTCTCAAGCTCCTGTTCCTCTGCACCGGCAACTCGGCCCGCAGTCAGATGGCCGAGGGCTGGGCGAAGGAGCTCAAGCGCGGCCCCATCGAAGCCTATTCCGCGGGCACGAACCCCAAGCCCGTCCACCCGTTGGCCGTCAAGGTCATGGCCGAGTCAGGGGTGGATATCTCGGGCCAGCGGTCCAAGCACGTGGACACCCTCAAGGAGTACCACTACGACTTCGTCATCACGGTCTGCGACCACGCCCGCGAGACCTGCCCCCTCTTCCCCGCGGGCCCCAAGCTCATCCACCGCGGCTTCGAGGACCCTGCCGCGGCCAAAGGCAGCGAAGACAAGGTGCTGGCCATGTTCAGGCGCGTGCGCGACCAGGTCCGCGATTTCGTCGAAGGCATGCCCGAAAACCTGAAAGGAGCTAAGACCCCATGACCTGCGAACCCGCCATCGCCTCGCGGCTGTCGTTCCTCGACCGCTGGCTGACCCTCTGGATCTTCCTCGCCATGGCCGCCGGAGTGGCCCTGGGCTGGATGTTCCCCTCCAGCGTCACGGAGCTCAACGCGGCCTCGAGCGTGGGCACGACCTCGATCCCCATCGCTATCGGCCTCATCCTCATGATGTATCCGCCCCTGGCCAAGGTGCGCTACGAGGAGCTGGGCCGGGTCTTCTCGGACAAGAAGGTGCTGGCCCTCTCCCTCATCCAGAACTGGATCATCGGGCCGGTCCTCATGTTCGTCCTGGCCGTGGCCTTCCTGCGCGGCTATCCCGAGTACATGATCGGGCTCATCATGATCGGCCTGGCGCGCTGCATCGCCATGGTCATCGTCTGGAACGACCTCGCCAAGGGCGACACGGAATACTGCGCGGGCCTGGTGGCCTTCAACTCCATCTTCCAGGTCCTCTTCTTCTCGGCCTTCGCCTGGTTCTTCATCACCGTGCTCCCGGCCAAGCTCGGGCTCACAGGAGCCGTGGTGAACATCACCATGGCCGAGATCGCCAAGAGCGTGCTCATCTACCTGGGGATCCCCTTCCTCGCGGGCATGGCCACGCGCTTCTCCCTGGTCTTTGCCAAGGGCAAGGACTGGTACCACTCCCGCTTCATCCCAACCATCAGCCCCATCACCCTGATCGCGCTCCTCTTCACCATCGTGGTGATGTTCTCCATCCAGGGGCACCGCATCGTCGGCTCGCCCCTCGACGTCCTGCGCATCGCGGTCCCCCTGCTGATCTACTTCGTGATCATGTTCTTCGTCTCGTTCTTCATGAGCCGCCGCGTGGGCGCGGGCTACCCGGTCGCCTGCACCCTCTCCTTCACCGCCGCCTCGAACAACTTCGAGCTGGCCATCGCGGTCGCCATCGCCACCTTCGGCATCTCCCACGGCGCGGCCTTCGCCGCCGTCATCGGCCCTCTCGTGGAAGTGCCGGTCCTCATCGGCCTCGTCAATGTCGCCCTGCGCCTGCGGGGCCGCCTTTTCAAGGATCCCGCGTGAGGATCCTCAGACCATGAAATCGGAGAAACCCATGCAAAGCACATACAAAGATTCCAAAGTCCATGCCTTGGTCCGCAAAGCCTACGGCGACGTGGCCAAGAAGCAGTCCTCCTGCTGCGCCTCGTCCTGCTGCGGCTCCGCGGCCCCGGCCGTCGACGGCGACCTCGGGCTCTCCTGCGGGGACCCCGTGACCTTCTCCTTCCTGAAGGCCGGCGACATCGTCCTGGACCTCGGCTCAGGCGCGGGCAAGGACGTGTTCCTCGCGGCCCGCGAGGTCGGCCCCATGGGACATGTCATCGGCGTGGACATGACCCCGGCCATGCTCTCCCTGGCCGCGCGCAACGCCGCGAAGTTCAAGGCCGAGACAGGCTTGGACAACGTGGAGTTCCGCAAGGGCTGCATCGAGGCCCTTCCCTTGGAATCATCCTGGGTCGACATCGTCATCTCCAACTGCGTCATCAACCTCTCCCCGGACAAGCCCCAGGTCTTCCGGGAGGCCTTCCGGGTGCTCAAGCCGGGCGGCCGCATCGCGGTCAGCGACATCGTGCTCGAAAAGGAACTGTCCCCAAAGCTCAAGGCCGATAAGAACCTTTACACCGCCTGCATCGCTGGAGCCCTGCTTCGCAAGGAGTATCTCAAGGCGGTCAAGGATGCCGGGTTTGCCAAGCTCAAGGTCGTCGCGGACCACCTCTACCGCTCAGGCGGGGCTTCCACCGACCCCGTGACCGGCCCGTCCGCCGACTCGCTCGAGGGAGTGGCTTCCAGCATCACGCTCCTGGCGACCAAGCCCCGCTGACCATGGCCAAGCGGAGCCTCAGGGCGGAAGCCTCCTCCAAGGACTCCATCGTCCTTCCGCCCGAGGCCGCCAAGCACCTGGGGCTCGCGCCAGGAGCAAGCCTCGACCTCGTGGTCAGGCGCGGCCGCGTCGAGGTCCTCCCGAACATCCACAGCCTCAGCCGCGTCTACATCGAGCCCACCTCCCGCTGCAACCTCGCCTGCCGCACCTGCATCCGGAGCTCCTGGGCCGAGCAGCAGGGCGACATGGCTCCCGAGGTATTCGCCAAGCTCGTCGAGGACCTGGGGGACTTCCCCGGCCTGGGATCCGCCATGCTGGGAGGGTTCGGCGAGCCCACGGCCCATCCTCGGATCCTCTCCATGGTCCAAGCCCTCAAGGGAATAAAGCTCCGAACCGAGCTGGTCTCCAACGGCACCCTGCTCGACGAAGGCCTGGCCAAGGGCCTCGTGGAAGCCGGCCTGGACCGACTCTGGATATCCCTTGACGGCACCGAGGAGGCCGCCTTCGAACAGGTCCGGGCCGGCGCGCGCTTCAAGGACGTGGTCCGCAACGTCAGACGCCTCAAAGACCTGTCCCTTGCCGCGAGCCATCCTCTCAGCCTCGGCATCGCCTTCGTCGTGACGCGCAAGAACGTCTCTGACCTCGAGGCGGTCGGCACCATGGCCAGGAAGCTCGGAGCCGACCGCGTGTCCGTCAGCAACGCCATCCCCTACAGCCCCGAGATGGAGCTCCAGATGGCCTGCAACCAGGCCCTGACCCTGGGGACCCTGGCCGCAGGGGAAGAGAAGGTCGACCTCGACCTGCCCAGGCTCGACCTGGACGCCGCTACCAAGGAGACCCTCTGGAGCCTGCTCGCCGGCGGGGAGAGCCTCTCCCTCATGGGCGAGCCCCTGGCCGCCAGGACCGATGAGTGCCGCTTCATCAGGGAGCGCTGCGTCTGCGTCCGCTGGGACGGCAAGGTCAGCCCCTGCATGGGCCTCATGCACTCCCACGCGGTCTTCTTCCAGCGCATCAAGAAGGACGTCCGGAGCCACAGCTTCGGGGACGTGTCCCGGCAAAGCCTCACGGACATATGGGACAGCGCCGAGTACGCTTCCTTCCGCGAGAAAGTCTCGGCCTTTGACTTCGCGCCGTGCCACGTCTGCGGCGGCTGCGACCTCTCCGCGGAGAACCAGAAGGACTGCGACGGGAACACCTTCCCGGCCGTCTGCGGCGGCTGTCTCTGGGCCCAGGGCGTGGTCCAGTGCCCTTGAGCTGAAATAGGTACAATCCCCTCATGACGGCCAGGCCCCGCAAGATCATCCTCTCCTTCAACCCCAAGGCCGAGGCCCTCGAGGACCGCTGCTGGGTCGTGCCCGTCAGCCGCGACCTCACCGTGGCGGCCACTGTGCTCCAGCTCCGCTCCCTCGACGAGACCGCCCGGACCGTCCTCCAGCGCCAGGGCTTCGGCAACACCGACATCATGGCAGGCATCACCTACCCCTCCGAAGCCGCGGATGGAGAGGCTGTCCCCGACGGGTCCGTGGAGGTCTACCTGGGCTTCCTCGAGGGCCGCAAGGGCGAGAGCCACCACATCCCCGAGGTCGAACTCCTCGAGATCCTCAAGCAGATGCTCGTCTTCCGCGAGCGCTACGAGCTCGCGGGCCAGGTCCGGGACCTCCAGGACCGCCTCGTGCCGCCCGAGGCCCCATGACCCGCCGCAAGGTCTTCGACCGCGCCTGCCCCTTCTGCGGCCTCAACGTGGACGCCGGCCTCGCCGGCTGCCTTGTGCCCTGGAGCCTGCGCTGCCCCTGCGGGGCCATCGCGCTGGGCTCGACGCGCCTGGCGGACGTCACCCTCGCCATGATCAAGCACTACGGCATCTGCCCCTCCCGCGACCACGGCGACGTCCACGCCGGCACCGACTGGCTCCGGGACTTCCACATCCAGACCAAGGACGGCGGCCGGAGCGTCGAGATGAAGGACTCCACCATCGTCAACTGGCGCTGGTTCCTCAGGAGGCTCCCCTGGGAGAAGCCCGCCGGCCCCATGACCGACCGCGAGCGCCTCGAGTGGCTCACCAAGTCTGCCGAGAAGTTCTACGAGCTCATGTACGACTCCCGCGGCCCCAACTTCGAGTTCCGCGAGTCCAAGGAAGCCTTCGAGGACGCCATCACCCTCGCCTGGAATCTCGGCCTCGGCGAGGAAGCCGAGCGCCTTACCAAGCGTCTCACCCACGTCAAGGCCGTCTACACCAAGCAGTTCAGCGGCCTCTGAACCCCTTCCTGTCCCTGCCGCGATTTTGGTATCATGCCTCGTTCGATTGCCCGATGGTGAAATGGTATCACGGGTGGCTCTGAACCACTTATTCTAGGTTCGAATCCTAGTCGGGCAGCCATCTTTTACAGCAAACAAACTCCCCCTCCAAGTGGTCGCAAGGCGCGGCATACGTTGCTGGCCCTGTCATGAATCGGATGCAGAGTCGGAAGCCGTGTCCACGCCCCCCGACTCAAGCAGAAGTTTGGCCATGCGCAGCTGGTTGGTTTCCCCAATGAGGAGCAGTTCATCTTCAGGCTGGATCCTGCTCTCCGGACCTGGAGAAGGGATGGGGATCCCGCGTCTGTTGATTTGAAGGATGCTCGTGCCCGTCTTTGCGCGCAAGCCTATTTCCTGCAGGGTTTTTCCTCCAGCCCAGTGGCCAAGCCGCAGACAGAACGGCTCGACATGGACCTTCTCAGGCGACAGGGCGTCGGTGAACACGGATAGCGCCCTGGCCGCGCTTTCAAATTCGGCCTGGCCGTGGGACAGGGATTCGCGCAGCGCCGACTGGAGCAAGGAATAGAGCCGAATCATCCTCCTCCACAACAGGATTCCCGTCAGGCCAACCACCAGCAGGGGCATGATCGCGTGGGGCCAAGGCGGCAGCAGGATGACGCTGATTCTCAAGTACCACACGGCGATGACCGCCGTGGAAAGGCCTATCGCCATCCTCACGAGGATCGGATGCGTTTCTAAAGGCGGATGCTCCCGCCCGGCAGCGTGTGAAGCGGCCTCCATGAGGATCAGGGTGACCGCCTGAGTCTTGCGGACAAGAGCGATCAGGAACGGAAGCGTGAGAAGGGCGACTGCCATCCAGATGATTCCAGGGGATTCGAGGGGAAAATACCGCTCCTGAACAGCCCTGGCCGCCAGGAAGAGCGCGCTGATGCCCGCCAAGTTCACCACGACCTGAACGAGCGAGGGACGAAGAATCATCCAAACCTGCGCGGCTCGGGACGGCATCGTGAAGCGGGCCAAGCCTTCCTGATAGACGCGGAGGAGCCTCGCCAATCGTCCGGGGAAGAAGCGGTCGATTCTGCTGTCGGTCGCGACCGGCAAGAGCTGCGCAGAGACGAGCGAAGTCCCAAGACACAGCATGACGGAAATCGGATAGACGGGCTTCGAGGTAAGGCCTTGTTGCTGGGCCAATTGGGCCAGGATGAAGGAGAATTCTCCGATAGGCAGCATCGCCAAAGCTGCCTGCAGTGAGGACGCCGGTTTCTCGCCGACGCTCGCCAGAGCAAGGAAATTGACCGCCGCACGGGTCAGAACAACCACGACGACAAGGATGGAGGATAATTGCCAATGGGAGATGAGCCAGCGGGGATCGATGAGCATGCCGACGGAAACGAAAAACACCGCACCGAAGACGTCCTTGAACGGGGAGGCTGTCTCATGCAACTTCGGAGTCGGCCCGCCCATCGATGCCATGGCTCCGGCCAGGAACGCCCCCAGAGCGGCGGAATAGCCGAGCTTCTGGGTCAGAAGCGCCGTTCCAAAACAAATCCCGACGATCACGATGGACCTGACTTCTTCCATCCCTGACTGGCCGGCCGCCTTTAAGATGCGCGGCAAGACGATCAGTCCGACCGCCATGAGCACGACCAGCAGCATGCCGAAACGAGCCAGCATGGACAGAACCGCCGACAGGCTGAAGTCGTTGAAGCCGGCCGCAGAGGAGAAGGCGGCGATCAGGAACACGGAGATGATGTCCTCGGCGATGAGCATCCCGGCGACGAGCTCCTCCCAGCCCGCCGGGCGATTGACGCGCTCCAGGAGGGTCTTGGAGACGATGGCCGTGCCCGTGACGCCGATGACGCCTCCCAGAATGAGCCTTTCCAACGGACTCCAGCCGAGCCACGCGCCAACACCCCAACCGACAGCCGTCATGAGGCCGTACTCCAATCCCGCGCACAGCACAGATTTGATGCCCGCCTTCGCCAATCTGCCCAGGTTGAACTCTATCCCAAGAGCGAAGAGCAGGAAGACAACCCCGATCTCGGCCAACGCCTCGATGGCGTGAATGTCGGTGATGAGAAGCGTCGGAGGGGTGTACGGGCCGATGATGAGACCCGCGATCAGATAGCCGATAATCGGCGGTTGCTTCAGCCGCCTGAACAACAGGATAACTGCGGCGGCGATGAACAGGACCACCGTCAGGTCCTGGAGGAATCTGATGGAACTCATCACCCGGCCATGACGCCCTTAAGCACGTCGAGAAGGTGAGTGCCCGTCAAGGCACTCGGAATGATCGCCTCATGAGCCCCGGCCTGCAGCAGCTTGTCCGCCTCGGATGGATCGTCGGCGGTCATGACCAAGCGAGCCTTGGGCGCGAGATGCTTCAGGTGGGATAGAAGCTTCAGATTCGTCGTCCCTTTTAGAAAAGTATCTGATATCGAACAGATCACGACCGAGGCATCAGCG
>JBAZSR010000033.1:0-350 GCA_041662295.1 Elusimicrobiota bacterium
GCCCAAGGTGCTCAAGAAGCCCGAGGCCCTGGTGAGCCTGTATTTCCCAGGCTGCACGGACTGCGACCTCGTGGCTCCGGTGCTTCAGGCCGTGTCCCAGGACTTCAAGGGCAAGGTGGATGTGTTCCGGATGGACGCCTCCCTGCCCGAGAACCTCGCCATCCTGCCCAAGGGGTTCACGGCCAAGGCCTATCCGAGCTTCCTCCTTTACAGGGAAGGTTCTGTCGTCAGCTGGAAGGCGGGCATGCCTTTCGAGACGCGGCCGGCCGGTGAAGGGGTCCCGGCGGAGTCTTCGGCCGAATACCAGGGCCGGCTCGGCACGTGGTTCCACACCGCCCTCTCCGCCGGCA
>JBAZSR010000033.1:360-1697 GCA_041662295.1 Elusimicrobiota bacterium
GGAGGGGCCGGGTTCATCGGTTCCCATATCGCGGCGAAGCTGGTGAGCCAGGGCCGGCGCGTCCGGATCCTGGACAACCTGTCGAGCGGCAAGCTCGAGCACATGGCCGGCTTCAAGGACCGCGTCGAGTTCATGAAGGGAGACATCCGGCGCTTCGAGGACTGCCAGCGCGCGGTCAAGGGCGCGGACTACGTCATCCACCAGGCCGCCATCCGCTCCGTGCCCAAGTCCGTGGACCGGCCCATCGAGTCCAACGACACCAACATCACCGGCACCCTCAACATGCTCATCGCCAGCCGCGAGGCCAAGGTCAAGCGCGTCGTGTACGCCTCCTCGAGCTCCGTCTACGGCGAGACCAGGGTCTTCCCGGAGCGCGAGGCCCACATGCCGGCCCCGGTGTCGCCCTACGCTGTCAGCAAGCTCGCGGGCGAGCACTACGCCATCGTCTTCACCAAGACCTTCGGCCTGGAGACCGTGAGCCTGCGCTACTTCAATGTGTTCGGCCCCAGGCAGGACCCCGAGTCCATGTACTCGGCCGTCATCCCGAAGTTCATGGAGCAGGCCTTCCTCGGCCAGCCGCTCGAGGTCCACTGGGACGGCAAGCAGAGCCGCGACTTCACCCATGTGGCCAACGTCGTGTCCGCGAACCTCCTGGCGGCCAAGACCACCAAGGGCGTGGGCGAGGCCTTCAACATCGCCAACGGCCGGTGCTACTCCCTCCGGGACATCGTCCGGGTCATCGAGAAGCTCATGGGCCGGAAGGTCGAGGTGCGCTTGCACCCCAAGCGCAAGGGCGTCGTGCGCAAGACCTTCGCCGACATCTCCCGGGCCCGGCGTCTGCTGGGCTACAAGCCCGTGGTGGGCTTCGAGGACGGCCTCGAGGACACCTGGGCTTACTTCGAGGAGACCTACTTCAAGGGCCGCAAGGCCAAGCGCGAGGAATCGTGCTGCTCGGCCTGCTGCGGGCACAAGTAGCCGACCCGCATGCGCCTCCTCGTCACCGGCGGGCTCGGCTTCATCGGGTCCAACTTCGTCCGCCACATCCTCGAGACCCGGCCGTCCTGGAAGGTCGTCAACCTCGACATCCGGACCTACGCCGGCAACCCCGCCAACCTCGCGGGCGTAGACAAGCCCCCGCGCTACCGCTGGGTCAAGGCCGACATCCGCGACTCCAAGGCCGTGGCCCGGTGCATGGCCGAGGCCGACGCCGTGGTCCATTTCGCGGCGGAGTCGCACGTGGACCGCTCCATCCTCGACGCGTCGAGCTTCATCCAGACCAACGTGGTCGGGACCCACGTCCTGCTCGAGGCGGCCAGGACCGCGAAGGTGGGCCGGTT